>NZ_CP132333.1:606123-909184 GCF_030758935.1 Geothrix sp. PMB-07 | reverse complement strand
CTACCGCGAGCAGCGCTACGGCGAAGCCGAGGCGCAGTTCACCGAGGCGCTGAAATACAAACCGGATTTCGCCCTGGCCGCCAACAACCTGGGCTTCATCTACTTCAAGCAGGGCAAGTATCCCGAAGCGGTGCGCTGGTTCGAGAACACCCTGAAGATGGATCCCAGCCGCGCCATCGCCCACTTCAACCTGGGTGAGGCCGCGCTCAAGGCCGGGGATTCGGCCAAGGCCAAACAGGCGCTGCAAACCTACCTGGCCCTGGTGCCCAACGGTGCCAGCAGCGCCAAGGCCAAGGATCTGCTCAAGGCTCTCTGACCTGGCCTTTCGCAGTGCTAGCCTGGGTTCATGCGCCCCGTTGCCTTCGCCCTCCTTGCCTCGGCCGTGCTCGCCGGGGGCTTCCTCTTTCTGCGACGCCACCGCCCCGTGCGTCCCGTGCAGCCGCCTCTCGAAGCCGCCTCGGCCCTGGCCGCTCCCAAGGAGCTTCCGGATGGTGCCACGCCCCTGCTCGAGGCCCTGCGCTCGGATCTCCAAGTCCACCGGCAGTTGATCGTACTCTTCGCAGACGAAGCGATTTTCTCCGGTCCGGCCCTGAACCAGGCCCTCGCGGTGGGCCACCGGCTGCACCATGAGCGGAGGGAGCTGGTCCACCAGCTCAACAAGGCCCTGGTCCAACTGGCAGCCAGGTCCGCGCCCCAGCGCGATCCCATCATCTCCTCCCTGCTGGACTGGATGGAGCAGGATGGCGACTTGCTGACGCCGGACCGCCTGGCCTTCCGCGACACCCTGCGCATCCTGCTGAAGGCCCTCCAGACAGACAGCACACCCGAAGGCGCGGCCCTGAAGCAGCGCCTCACCCGGGATCTGGCCGAGGTGGATCGGGTGGAGGCCCAAGTGGAATCCGAATACCAGCGTGTCTTCGGCGGCTCGGCGGCGGCTCCGAAGGGCGGCGCCCGGGATGTGTGGAATGCGTACGTGGCCGAGTTGCAGCGGCGCCTTCCCGTCCAGCAGCTGCTCGGCTCTGAGGCCATCCCGAGTCCGGCGGAGAAGCTGGCGGGAAGCGGCGAAATCACCGGCACGGAGCTGCCGGACAAGGTGCTCATCCTCAGCTTCGACGATGGCCCGCACCGGGTGTATACCGAGGAAATCAGAACCCTGCTCCAGAAGGAGGGCGTGCCTGCCATGTTCTTCGAGGTGGGTCGGAACCTGGGCACTCAGGAAGCGGGCGGCAGCCTCAAGCTCGGCCACCTCTCCACCATCACGGAGGATTTGGTGAAGGGCGGCTTCCTGGTGGGCAACCACAGCTACTCCCACGCCCAGCTCAGCAAAGAGACCGGCGCTCCGCTGGATCAGGAAATCCGGGAAACGGATCAGCTGCTGCGGGCCATTCCCGGCGCCCACAGCCAGTTGTTCCGCTTCCCCTACGGCGCCCGTACGGCGGTCCAGCTCCGGGCCTTGGAAGCTTTCCAGCTGCGCTCGGTGCTCTGGAACATCGACAGCCTCGACTGGGCGGATCCCGTGCCCAGTTCCGTGGCGGACCGCGTGCTGAAGCTGATCACCCACGAGCGGCGCGGCATCATCCTCTTCCACGACATCCATGACCGGGCGGGCAAGGTGTTGCCGGTGCTCATTCCCCGGCTGCGGGCCGAAGGCTACCGCTTCGCCACGCTCGACCCCACCGGAAAGCTGGTGCTGCCGGAAGCGGGCTGAGGCCCATGATCTTTTTTTGCCCAGCCCCAATCCAGGAATCAAAACCTTCCACGGGCGGCCGATGACATGCCTATCCAGCCAGGGAGGGGTAAGCCATGGCCTTCATCAAGTGGAATCCCAAACTGGCCGTGGGCGTGGACATCATCGACACCCAGCATCAGGCACTCTTCGACCGGGTGAACACGCTCTTCGACGCCATGCAGGCGGGCCACGGCAGGGATGAGATCGGCAAAACCCTGACATTCCTGGCCAACTACACCGTGGAGCACTTCAAGACCGAGGAGGGCCTCATGCAGAAGTCCGCCTACCCCGGCTACAAGGATCACAAAGCCATCCATGACGACCTCACTCAGAAGGTGGTTGATCTGCAAGGCAAGCTCGACAAAGGCTCGCAGATGCTGTCTCTGCCCGTCATGCATTTCCTCCGCGACTGGCTGACGCACCACATTTCCGAGGAAGACAAGAAGCTGGCCGCACACCTGAACCAAGTCGGCCTCCGGTAGGCGCGGCGGAACATTTGCATGCTTTTTCTAATTCTTCTTCAATAATCAACCTCCCATCTCAGAGGCCGATGACCAGGAAGACTCATTCAGGAGATCGCCATGGCCTTCGTGAAATGGGAACCCAAGTTCGAGGTCGGGGTGGCCGCGGTGGACGCCCAGCACCGGATGCTCTTCGAGCACGTGAACGCGCTCTTCGACGCCATGCAGGCGGGACAAGGCAAGGACGAGATCGGCAAGACGCTGTCCTTCTTGGCCAAGTACACCGTGGATCACTTCAAGACCGAAGAGGACCTCATGCAGAAGTCCGCCTATCCGGGCTACGCCGATCACAAGGCCATCCACGATGAGCTCACGCGCCAGGTGGTGGAACTGCAAGGCAAGCTCGCCAAAGGCTCGCAGATGCTGTCCCTGCCGGTCATGCACTTCCTCCGGGACTGGCTGGCCCACCACATTTCGGAAGAGGACAAGAAGATGGCCCTCCACCTGAACGCGGCCGGCATCCACTGACGGATGCTAGGCTGGAAGGCATGAAGACTTACTATGCAGGCCAGGATGTGGATGCGCCCTGTGGGCGGTGCGGCGGCGAGACCCGCCACCAGGTGCTCACAGTCACTAACGGAGTGCCTGATCGGCTCATCTGCGGTAATTGCCGGTCCGTCCACAAATTCCGCGCAGCCAAGCCCGAGCCCTTGCCCCGCACCCCGCGCATTCCTGCGGCCGCCAAGGCAGGCTCCCCACGGCCCGGCGCCTCTCTGACCTCCCAGTTCCAGCAGCTCCTCGCCGCGGAGCAGGGTGGTGCCAGCGCCAAGCCTTACCGCGTCACCGAGCGTTGGGAAGAGGGCACCTGGATGGACCATCCCAGCTTTGGCCTGGGCCGCATCCAGCGGCGCCTGGGCAAGAAGGTGGACGTGCTCTTCCGCGACGGCCTCAAAACCCTGGTCAGCGCATGACACAGCAGCCCCTCCTCGAATCCGGCTCACCCGCCCTGCGGGAACTGAGGTTCGCGGTGCTGGATCTGGAAACCACCGGTGGCAGCCCCAAGGCCCGCTGGGGCAAGGATGGCCGGTTTCTCCAGCCTTCCGAGATCACCGAAGTGGGGCTGGTGCGCCTTTCGGGCCTGGTGGTGGAGGATCGCTTTTCCAGCCTGGCCTCCATTCAGGGCTTCCTGCCGGAGGAAATCCAGCGGCTCACAGGCATCAGCCTGCCCATGCTGGCGGGCGCTCCCCCCTGGGAGCAGGTGGCGCTGAAGCTGGCGCCCAAGCTTGAAGGCCGCATCTGGGTGGCCCACCACGCACCCTACGACGGCAGCTTCCTCAAGGCTTGGCTGCCCGAAGGCGTTTGGCGGCGGCACCGCCTCATCTGCACCCGACTGCTGGCCAAGAAACTCATTCCTGAACTGCCCCGGCGCAGCCTCGCAGACCTTTGCGATTTCCTGGGCATCACCAACACCCGGGCCCATCGCGCGCTTCAGGATGCCGAGGCCACGGCGGAAGCCCTGCAGCACCTCATCCGCCGCGCCGAAGAACAGGGCCTGGATGGCGAGGCCTTCCTGGCCGCCGGCGACGTGCCCTGGAGCAAGGTCTGAGCGGACCGCCGATTGGATGTGGGCGATTGGATATGGGCCCTATTTCCGGAAACCCACTTCCAGCCTCACACCAGCCGTGAAACGGTTGCCGTAAAGGCCGGTGAGCTGTGTATACCCCGCGCCTTCAGTGGTCTGGCTCTTGGCGGTGTTCAGCGTGTAGGTAAGGGGCAGGCTGAAGCGGACGAACCCCCGTTTCCCGAAAGACGTCAGGTAGCGGGGGGAGACCCGGAGGCTGGCTTCGTTGAAGCCCTGCTTCGTCACCTCTGCCAGCAACAAATGGTACTTGTCCAGCAGCTCAAGGTTTTTGGCGCGTCCCGCCTTCAGCTCGACGTCGTCGAAGGCCAGGCCCTCACGGAAGGGATCACCCTGGATCCTCACTCGCAGGCCCGTCACCGTGTAGGTGGCGGTGTAGAGCACGTGGTTCTCGAAGGCGCCAGATTCGTAGAGGCTGAAGGGTTTTTCGGTTTTGTCTGAGTAGAAGCCCAACCAGTAGGTGCGAGCATCGCGCTCGGAATCCCCGAAGCGCCAATCCAGGCCGGAGGATTTCACCCGGGTGCGATAGGCGAAGCGCACATCATCCACCAGGCTCACCCAGCCTTCGCCAGCCCGATCCAGGATCAGAGCCCCTTTGGGCAACACCGCCGTCAGGGACTGCTTCTCGTCCACGTACGAAAACTGGAGGGGCAGGAACCCTTGTGTCAGCCCAAGGCTGAACGAGACCTGCTCCGAGAAGGTGGTGGAGGCATCCGAGACATCGAGCTTGCGGTCGGGTTCGCCCTGCTCCTTCACACCAAAAGCATTCCGGGCAGACTTGGCATAGCCCGCTTCCAGCCTCAGCGCCCCGGGCACCGCCACCACCCCCACTCCCACCACAGGATAGGGCGAGGCCTCCATGCGGACCGTGGGCGGCGTCGCAACCGAGGCGCTCTGATAGGCCACCTGCGCGCTGAGGGCCACCCAGCTTGGCGCGGTCGCAGCCATCAACGACGGAGCCGGAGGAACCGCCTCGACCGTTGGCGGGTCAGGCGGCACCTTTTGCACGGTTTGAGGCGGCATGGGGCGAGGGGTGGGGTCGTCCTCATTGGGATCGATGTCCCCCTTCGCCGCTTCCACCTCAGTGCTTGCCTGGCTGATCTTCCCGATGACCAGGGGGTCGTAGGCGTCGTGAGCCACCGGAGGGACCGGCTGTGTTCGCACCCCAATGATTCCCTGTTCCATCAGGAGGCTGACCAGGGTTCGCACCCGTCCCTGGTTGACCGCATCGGAAGCCCCGCTGTTCCTGGGAATGCCGATCACCCAGACTCCGCCTTTGCCCCATTCACGGATGAGGTTGCCCAGCTTCTCCCGCCCCAGGGGACTCAGTTCCGTGGTGTTCCGGTCGAAGTACAAAATCCCCTGTTGAGTCAGGACTGTGATCGGAATGTCCTGGGCTTCCAGTGGGCTGGCCAAAGCCCACATCGATAGCGCCAACATTCGCCCGGGCAGCAGCAATGGATCCTCTCGAAGCGCCAACAAGATTCAGGGAAAGGGTACCCGGCGGTAGCCGTCCAGCTGTGGAGGAAACCGGGCATGGATCTGGCATGAAGCAATTCGCGATCCAACCTATACCACACGGTTCGCAATGAAAGTCGAGACCACCCAAGGCCTGCGCGCCCTCGCCACTGGGCACGGACTGCCAGGATTTGGGCCGCCCTCTCCCGAGCCCGACACGTAGGAACGGGCCCGACGTTTTAGAAAGTGCCCTTTTGGAAAGCCCCATGGGAAGAGCCATCGACCACAGCCATTCGAGGAAAGGACACCCGTTCTGGCGGGTCAGCCTGCTCGGCCTTGCCCTCCTGCTGGCCTTCGCCTGTGGCGGCGGCGCCAAACCCAGCGAGGTGCTGGCCCCGGCCACACCAGGATTCGCGAACCAACCCGCCGCGCAAACGGTCACCCTGGGCCAGACGGCCACCTTCTCCGTCACCGCCACCGGCTTCGCCCCCTTCACCTATCAATGGATGAAGGATGGAACCCCCATTCCCGCCGCCACCGGCGCCAGCTACACCACCCCCGCCACAGGCATGGCCGATGACGGTGCCCAGTTCTCGGTGCGGATCACCAATCGCCTGGGCAGCGCCGATTCCAGCTCCGCGTCCCTTTGGGTACAGTGGGCACCGGCCATCAGCAGCCAGCCCCTCGATAAAAGCGTGGTGGGGGGACAGTCCGCGACTTTCTCTGTCATCGCGAATGGAAAGCCCACACCCACCTACCAGTGGCAGCGGAACCTGACGGACATTCCCGGCGCCACAGGGCCCGACTACACCTTAAACGGCGCCACCCTGGCCGATCACGGCGCCACCTTCCGCTGCCGCATCAGCAATGCCGCCGGCACCACCGATACCCGCAGCGCCATCCTGTCCGTTCAGCCTGCCACCAGCATCCCTTCCATCACGGCCTTTTCCGCCGCGCCTGCCACCTTGCTTCTGGGCCAAAGCGCCACCCTGACCTGGGTGGTCACGGGCGCCACCAGCCTCAGCATCGACCAGAACGTGGGCTCGGTCACGGGGCTATCCAGCACCTCCGTGACCCCCACCAGCACCGGCATCATCACCTACACGCTCACCGCCTCCAATTCGGCGGGCCCCGCCACCGCCACCACCCAGGTCAGCGTGCAGGCGCTTCCCACCTATGCCCTGACCGTCAATCTCGGCAGCGGTGTCATGGGCGCGCCTGCGGCCTCCGCGTCCTACACCCAGGGCACCGCCGTGGCCTACAGCTATGCCCTGCTGCCGGGTTACCAGAACCTGCAGGTCAGAGTGGATGGCGTGCTCGCGGGCAACTCCGGCTCCGTGACCATGAACGGGCCCCATACCCTGGCGGTCACGGCGCTGCGCACCTACACCATCACCGCCAACGCCGGGGCCAACGGTTCGATCACACCCAGCGGCACCACCACCGTGACCCAGGGCAGCAGTCAGACCTACGCCATCACACCCAACGCGGGCTACCAGGTGGCCAGCCTGATGGTGGACGGCACGCCCGTCGCGGTGCAACCGACCTACACCTTCGCGAATGTGAGCGCCGATCACAGCATTTCCGCCACCTTCGCCCCGGTGCTGACCGTCTCCCTTGATGCAGGCGTGACGGGAACGCCCACCGCCACCGCGGTCCAAACCCCAGGCGCCTCGGTGCCCTACAGCTACGCTCTGCTGCCAGGTTTCAACAACCTGGCGGTAACCCTGGATGGAAGCCCCGCGCCAGCCTCGGGCACCGTCACCATGAACGGCCCCCACACCCTGACCGCCACGTCCCAGGTGCAGACCTTCACCCTCGCCGCCAGCGCGGGTCCCAACGGCAGCATCAGCCCCGCGGGAACGACCACCTTGAATTACGGCAGCAGCCAGGTTTTCACCGTCACCGCCGATCCCGGCTACCAGGTCGCCAACGTCCTGGTGGATGGGGCCTCCGTGGGGGCACTGACCTCGTACACCTTCACAAACCTATCCGCGAACCACACCATCAGCGCCACCTTCCAGGTCCGCACCTTCACCATCACGGCCAGCTCGAGCCCCCACGGCAACATCGGACCTTCAGGCGCGGTCGTCGTGAATCAGGGCAGCACGCTCACCTTTTCACTCACCCCCAATGCGGGCTACCAACTCACCAGCCTCCTGGTGGATGGCGCCTCCGTGGGCACCCCGGTCTCCTACACCTTCACCAACGTGGTGGCCGATCACACCATCGTCGCCACCTTCTCGCCCATCCTGACGGTCACCGTTGGCCTCGGTGTGACGGGCACCCCTGGCGCCACGTCGGCTCCCGCGCTGGGTTCCACGGTGAACTACAACTACGCCCTGGCCACCGGTTACAAGAACCTGTCGGTGCTGCTGGATGGCAACCCGGTGGCGGTCAGCGGCAGCTTCACCATGAACGGCCCGCATACCCTGGCTGCCAGTGCCTTGATCCAGACTTTCACCATCACCGCCAGCGCAGGCACCAACGGCAGCATCAGCCCCACCGGATCCACCACCCTGAACTATGGCGGCAGCCAGACCTACACCATGACGCCCGACCCCGGGTACCAGGTGGCCGATGTCCTGGTGGACGGCATCTCCGTCGGCGCCGTCACCTCGTACGGCTTCGTGAGCCTGGCCGCGAACCACACCATCAGCGTCAGCTTCAGCGCCCTCCCCCAGTTCGTGCTGACCGTCATCAAGACCAGCGGCATCTCGGGCGTCCCCCTTTCCACCCTGGGCTACACGCCTGGAACCGCGGTGCATTACGCCTACAGCCTGCAACCCGGCTACCAGAATCTGCAGGTGAAGCTCGATGGGGTGCTGGTGGGCTCCACCGGGGACGTAACCATGGATGGTCCCCACACGCTGGATGTCAGCGCTCAGATCACCACCTACCTCATTACGGTCAGCCCCGGCCCCAATGGCAGCATCAGTCCGGGGACGGGCTTCGTGAACTACAACACCAGCCCGACCTACACCATCACGCCAGATCCCGGCTACGACGTGGCCAACGTCAACGTGGATGGCGCCAACCTGGGGGCCATCACCACCTACACAATCCTGGCCGTGGCCGAGACTCACACCATCTCCGCCACCTTCACTTTCGTGGGCCCCATCATCGCCGGGCGCGTGGGCCACTCCGCCACTTTGCTCGCCAGCGGAAAAACCCTGGTGGCAGGCGGTTCCAGCGCAGCGCCGTCTGCATCTAGCGACCTGACCAGCAGCCTGCTCTACGATGCGGCGACCCAGACCTGGAGTCCCAGCGGCAGCCTGAGCGCGGGCCGGACCGACCATACCGCCACACGGTTGCAGGATGGAACGGTGCTGGTGGCAGGCGGAGTCCAGGGTTCCACCTACCTGACCAGCGCGGAGATCTTCAATCCAACCTCCGGTTCCTGGTCGCCCACGGGCAGCCTGAGCCTGGCCCGCTCGGGCCACAGCGCCACCCTGCTTGCGGATGGACGGGTGCTGGTGGTCGGCGGCCACGATGCGACGGGGCCTCTCCCCACGACCGAACTCTATGACCCGACCACCCGGCTGTGGAGCCCCGTGAGCAGCCTGGCCACGGCCCGTTCCAACCACTCAGCCACCCTCCTGGCGGATGGCACCGTGCTGGTGGCCGGAGGCCTGGGTGTCACGGGGGCCATCCTTCATTCGGAACGCTTCGATCCCCAGACAGGCGTCTGGAGCCTCACCGCGGGTGCCCTCGCCGAGGCCCGCGCCAGCCACTCGGCCACCCTGCTCGCCGATGGCACCGTGCTGGTGGCCGGAGGCACCGGGAATGCGGGTGCCCTATCCAGCGCCGAGCGTTTCGACCCCGGCGCGGGGACCTGGGCCCTCACCGGTGCCCTGGATGCCCCCCGCACCGGCCACCGGGCCACCCTGCTGCCCAGCGGGATGGTGCTGGTCTCCGGCGGGAGCGATGGCACCACAGCCCTATTGACTGTGGAGGCCTACGATCCGATCGGTGGCACCTGGACCCTCGGGAACCGCCTGAAGGCTGCCCGCACAGGCCATACCGCCACCCTGCAACCGGATGGGAGCGTGCTGCTGGCCTTTGGCACCCAGGGAAACGTGGCTCAGGAGCGCTACGTTCCCTGACCACTCGCCCTAGGATTGCCCGCGGCCCCGGCTAAGCTGGTGCCCATGGATCTCGTCCGCTTTCTCGAACTCGTCCGCACCCAGGGCTGGCAGGGCTGGTCCCTCTGGGCCGTACTGCTGGCCCAGGCCCTGCTCTGGGTGGGCCTGGTGCGGTTGCACCTGTCGCTCCAGCGGGAAGAGGCGCCCTGGGAGGAATGCATCGGGAAGATCCGCTCGGCCTTCCTCCGCAAGGTCAATGGCGAGGAGGAGATCCAGGAACTGAAGGTGCACCGTTACGCGCCCCTGGTGGATCAGCTGCTGGCCCTGCATTTCGTGGAGGAGAAGGCCGACCGCTTCGACCGCTGGCTGCTGCTGCGCTGGAAGGTGAAGGAGGGCCTGCGCCCCTACTGGATCCGCTGGGGCTACCTCATCATCGCCTTCGGGGCCGTGGTCTGGTACCTCCAGGGTTTGCGTCTAGATATCGGCACGGAAGCCCTCAAGCGCACCCCCGTGGATCCACGCCTGCTGTGGGTCTGGCTGGGCTACGCGATGGTGCTGGCCTGGAAGATCGTGCGCATCCACGGCAACCTCGAGCGCGTACAGCGCAGCCTGCTGCTGCCCCGGCGGGATGAATAGCCCGTGGCTGCAGTGGTCCAACCCTTCCAGCCAGGCCAGGAAGCGCAGGTGCTCGACCTGATCCTGCCCATCCAGCGGCTGGAGTTCGGCGTTCCCATCACCGCCGCCGATCAACCGGACCTGGCCCGCATTCCGGAGATCTACCAGACGGGCCGGGGTGGATTCTGGGTGGGCGTGGAGCTCGGCCAGGTGGTCGGAACCATCGGACTCATCGACTTCGGGCAGGCCCCCGGGGGCGGTGGCGCCCTCCGTAAGATGTTCCTGCAGAAGGCTCAGCGCGGCAGCGGCTTGGCCCAGGCCCTGCTGGACGCGCTGCTGGTTCACGCCAAGGCCCGCCAGCTGCCAGGCATCTGGCTGGGTACTCTCCCCCATATGGGCGCGGCCCATCGGTTTTACGAGCGCAACGGTTTCCGCCGGGTGGAGCCCGGGGATCTGCCGCCCGATTTCCCCCGCATGCCCGTGGACACAGTTTTCTACGCCTTGGAACTGACCCATGTCCCGGCGCGGTGAGGCGGCCCGCCGCCTGGGCCTGCGGGCCGAGCGGCTCACCCTTTGGCTGCTTTGGGCCCAGGGCTGGGACCTGGTGGCCTGGCGTCAAAAACTGGGCCGCTGGGAACTGGACCTCCTGCTGAGCCGGGGCTCGGAACTGCGGTTGTTGGAAGTGAAAGCCCGGCGCCCAGGCGCTTGGGTGGGTGCCGACACGGCCCTGGGGCCCGAGCAGCGGTTGCGCCTCCAGAAGGCCCTGCGCACCTGGCTGGACCGGGTGCCCTGGCCGGGCGAGGTTTCCTTCCAGCGGGTGAGCTGGGCGGGCTGGCGCTGTCGGTTCCATCCGCCGGAGCGCTGGGATGCCCTGAAAGTTCCCCGATGACCCGGATCAGCAGTTGCCTCTGCGCCCTGCTGATGGGCTTTGCGCCGCTCTATGGCCAGAAGGCTGGCGGGCAGGACCTGTCCTTGAAGCTCCGCCCCCTCCTGGGCATTCCCTACGCCGAGGATGTCGGCCTGGACGAACGGGGCCGCTGGGCCCATTTCTCCCGCCCGGACCAAACCCTGGACCAGCCTGGCCTGAACTGTTCCGGCTTCCTGGTGGCGGCGGCCCGTCGACTGCTGGGCTACGGCGGCACCTTGGTCGACGCGGGCCGGGATCGGTTGGGCGACAGCGGCCCCACGGCCAAGGAGGGCCCGGACTGGGATTTCGGCTGGGACCTGGTGCTGAACCTCAGCGAGGGCCACGCCCGCCGCTGGGTGCTGCCCGCAGGCGATGCGCCCCTGCCGGGGCTGGCCAGTCAGTCCGCCCGATCCCTGGCGGGCTTCCGCGTGCAGGACCGGGACGCCTGGGCCAGGCTGTCATCCCGCTGGCGGTCGGACCGGGTGTAATTGGCCACGCTGATGCGGGGCTCGGGCCTCCGGCTGCGCCATCATCATGTGGCCCTGCTGCTTCGGGAAGGCGCCGCAGGGCTGGGTTTCTACCAGACCCTGCCCCGTGGCCGGGTGCATCGGCTGGCCCTGGATTCGACTGAGGGGCTGGATCGTCTTTGCGCCATGTTCGGGCCCGGGGAGCGGATTCTCATCCTGGAAGTACAGCCTTAGGTTCTCCGGGGGATCAAACCTGAGCCCAGGCCTCGCGCTGGCAACCTTCCACGGGCCTGGCACGGCCCTCGCCCCGCACCCTGCGGGTGTCGGTATGTTGACCTTTCTAGACCGTCTGCTTCCATTCATGGGCCGCCTGGCCAGGCGGTCGGATCTCGCTGCGCCCGTGTTCGTGATGATCGTGCTGGTGGTCATGGTGCTGCCCATGCCCGCTTTCGCGGTGGACCTGCTCATCGTCCTGAACATCACCCTGAGTCTCGTGATCCTGATGGTGGGCATGTATGTGCGCCGCCCCAAGGAATTCAGCTCGTATCCCTCGGTGCTGCTGGTGGTGACGCTGTTCCGGCTGGCCATCAACGTGGCCACCACCCGCCGCATCCTGCTCTACGCCGGCGACCAGGGCGCCGATGCCGCGGGCCACATGGTGAAGGCCTTCGGCCAGTTCGTGGTGGGCGGCAGCTACGTCATCGGCCTGGTCGTCTTCCTCATTCTGCTGGCCATCCAGTTCCTGGTCATCAACCACGGTGCGGGCCGCATCGCCGAAGTGACCGCCCGCTTCACCCTGGATGCCCTGCCCGGCAAGCAGATGGCCATCGACGCCGATCTGAATGCGGGCTACATCGACGAGCAGGAAGCCCGGCGGCGCCGCAAGGATCTGCAAGAGGAAGCCGGTTTCTATGGCGCCATGGACGGCGCCGTGAAATTCACCCAGCGCGATGCGGTGGCCGCCCTCATCATCCTGGCCGTCAACATCGTGGCGGGCATCATCCTGGGCGTGGTGCGCTACAACCTACCGGTCACCCAGGCGATGGAAGTCTTCACCCTGCTCACCGTGGGCGATGGCCTGGTGACGGTCATCCCCAGCCTGCTCATCAGTGTGGGCGGCGCCATCCTCACCACCCGCAGCGGCTCCGATGCCACGGGGCTGGGCAGCGAAGTCATGGGCCAGCTGGGCGCCGACCACCGGCCCTTGTCCATCGCGGCGGCCGTCCTTTTCCTGTTCGGCGCCGTGCCGGGCCTGCCCCTGTTCCCCTTCTGGGTCATGGCCGCCATTTTCGGCGTCATGGCCTATGCGGCTTGGAAACTGCCCAAGACCGAGGCCCCCGGCGCTGAGGATCTGGCCGCCGCCGAAAAGGCCCGGACTGCCGCCGTGGAAAACGCCGACCGGGTGGAAGGCTTGCTCAAGATCGATCCCCTGGGCCTCGAGGTGGGCTACAGCCTCATTCCGCTGCTGGACGTGAATCAGGGCGGCACGGTACTCGAGCGCATCAAGGGTGTCCGGCGGCAGATGGCCTCGGACCTGGGCATCGTGGTGCCCCCAGTGCGCATCCGCGACAACCTGCAACTGGCGCCCCATGTCTACCGCCTTCTGCTCCGCGGCGAGGAGATCGCCCGGGCGGAGCTGCAACCCAACCAGTTCATGGCCATGAATCCGGGCACCGCCACGGAAGATCTGGCGGGCGTCCCCACCTCCGAACCGGCCTTCGGCCTACCCGCCTACTGGATTCCCGATTCGCAGCGAGACCGGGCCCAGATGCTGGGCTACACCGTGGTGGAGCCAGCCACCGTGCTCACCACTCACCTGGCGGAACTCATCAAGCAGCACGCCACCGAGCTGCTGGGCCGACCTGAGGTGCAGCACCTGCTGGACACCCTGAAGGAAACTTCGCCAAAGCTGGTGGACGACCTCATCCCCAACGTCATCAGCGTGACCACCCTCCAGAAAGTGCTGCACAACCTGCTGCGGGAGCGGGTGCCCGTGCGCGACCTGGGCCGCATTCTCGAAGCCACCGCCGATGCCGCGGGCATGACCAAGGACATCGGTTTCATCACCGAGTACGTGCGCCAGGCCCTGGGCCGGGTGCTCACCAGTCCGCACCTGTCCGACTCGGGCGAACTGGGCGTGCTGGTGCTTGATCCGTCTCTGGAGCAGACCCTCCAGGGAGGCATCGAACAGACCGACCGGGGCAGCTTCCTGGCCCTGGAGCCGGGCCGCACCCAGGAAGTGCTCTCCCGCATCGCCAACGGCATCACGGCCCTGCTGCCCGGCGCCCAGCCGGTGCTGCTCACCAACCCGGTGGTGCGCCCCCACCTGCGCCGCCTGCTGGAACGGGCCCTGCCCCACCTGGTGGTGCTGAGCCACAGCGAGGTGCCCATGGATGTCCGCGTCGTGAACCTGGGGACTGTGTCGTGAAGGATCAAGCATGCGCGTGAAAACCTTCGAAGCCGGATCCATGCAGGATGCTCTGGACATCGTGAAGAAGGAGATGGGCGAGGAGGCCTTCATCCTGTCCACCCGCACCCGGCGGAAGCCCGCGGCCCTGGGCCTGGGCGAGGAATCCGTCATCGAGGTGACGGCCGCAGTGGATGAAGCCCAAACCGGGGCCCAGGCCGGAACAGCGCCGCAGGTGAACGGCGCAGCGTCCCCGCTCACCTACGGCCTGCGTCCTCCCCTGGACCCACCCCCCGTGCGCCGCGCCGCCCGGGAATCCACCCCGGCCAAGGCATCCCCCGTGCCTCCCCCCGCGCCCGCCATGGATCTGCAGCCCCTGCGGCGGGAACTGCTGGAGATCAAGGGCGCGGTGGCGGCCCTCAAGGACAATGACCTGCGCAATGCCTCGATCCTGAAGGAACTGGATCAGATGAAGGCGCTGCTCAGCCGCATCCAGCGCCAGGGTATGCCGCCCGCTCAGCTGCAGCTGCCGCCCAGCCTGTTGGAGCTCTACGGCGACCTGGTGGCCAACGATGTGGAGCCCCTCATCGCTCTGCGTTTGTGTGAGTACGCCCAGCGGGCCCTCACCGATCAGGATGGCGACGCCTCTGTGGGCACCGTGGATTCTGAGCGGGCCCGGCTCTTCCTGCGGCGCGTCATCGCCGACTTCATCCCCGTGGCGCCGCCCATCCAGCTCGATCCCGGGAAGATGCGCGTAGCGGCATTGGTCGGCCCCACCGGCGTGGGCAAGACCACCACCCTGGCCAAGCTGGCGGCCTACGCGCAGCTGCACCTCAAGCAGAAGGTGGCCCTGCTCACCCTGGACACCTACCGCATGGGCGCCGTGGACCAGCTGCAGCAGTACGCCCAGATCCTGCAGGTGCCTCTGCACGTGGCGCTCACCGTGGAGGATATGCGCAGCGCCCTGCGCTTCTACCAGGATCGCGCCCTGGTGCTCATCGACACACCCGGCCACAGCCCCAAGGACACCGACACGCTGAACCAGCTGCGGGGCCTTTTGGAGGAACTGCCTGACGTGGAAACGCACCTGGTGCTGTCGGCCACCACCAAGCCCCGGGATCTCACCGAGATTGCGGCCCGCTATGAGCCCCTGCACCCCACCCGCCTGCTCTTCACCAAGCTGGATGAGACCTCCACCTACGGCCCCATCCTCAGCACCCTCGCCCGCGTGAAGCGGCCCCTCAGCTACCTGGGCACGGGCCAGGAAGTGCCTGAGGCGCTGGAACTGGCCACCAGCCGCCGCGTGGCGGACCTCATTCTCCCAACCCACACGAAGGAGGCCGAATGAGCAGCGACCAGGCATCCCGGCTCCGGGCCATGGCCCAGGGGCAGCGCCCCGAATCGCCCCTTTTCGCCGCCCGCGTGGTGGCCATCACCTCCGGCAAGGGCGGCGTCGGCAAGACCAACGTCGTCGCGGGCCTTGCCCTCTCCCTGGCCCAGCAGGGCCAGCGGGTGGTGGTCATGGACGCGGATTTCGGCTTGGCCAACCTCGACATCCTGCTGGGCCTGTCACCCAAATACACACTGGAGCACGTGCTCCGGGGCGAGAAGGTCATCGAGGAGATCCTGCTGGACGGCCCCATGGGCATCCGCATCATCCCCGCCAGCAGCGGCATCCAGGAGCTCACGCGCCTGGATACCATGAGCGAACTGAGGCTGGTGCAAGGCCTGCAGCGGGTCGCCGAAACCGCCGATTGGCTGCTCATCGATACGGCCGCGGGCATCCACGACTCGGTGCTGAAGCTCCTCATGGCCGCCCAGGAGGTGATTCTGGTGACCACGCCGGAACCCACCAGCCTGGTGGATGCGTACGCCATGGTGAAGGTGCTGCACCTGCGCGAAGCCAATAAGCCCCTGTGGCTCCTCGTAAACAACGGGCAGAGCGCGGACGAGGCCCAGGAAACCATCGATCAGCTGCAGGCGGCCACCGAGCGCTTCCTGGGCAAACAGCTCAACGTGCTGGGCATGGTGCCCAATGATCCGCACATCCTCCAGGCCGTGCGCCAGCAGCGCGGGGTGGTGGATCTGTTCCCCAAGAGCCCCTCGGCCCAGGCCTTCCAGGCCCTGGCCCGCCACCTGCTGGGCCAAGTCTCCTTGCAGCCGGACGGCTTTGCGTCATTCTGGAGGCATCTCGCTTCCGATGACCCTCAATAGGTCCACGCATGCCTCCCACCCCGGACCAACCCTCCGATTACGCCGTCGGCCACGGCCAGCCCCTCAGCGGCGAGGCCCTGCGTGTCGTGGAATCCGCCCCCGCGGCGCTGCGCCCCTGGGCCGCCCTGGCTGCGGCCAAGGCCTATGGGAAATCCGCCGCGGCCCCCAGCCAACCCCTCCCCACCGCCCCTGTGCCCACGCCGGACCCGGCGCTGGCGCTGGCGGGCGTTGACTCGGCGGAGCCGCCCGAACCCTTCGACCGCGAGAACCGCGAACAGATCATCAAGGACTATGTGCCCCTGGTGAAGTTCGTGGCCCACCGCATCGCCTCCCGCCTGCCCTCGCACGTGGAGCTGGATGACCTCATCAACAGCGGCATCCTCGGCCTCATGGACGCCATCGAGAAGTTCGAGCCGGCCCGCAACATCAAGTTCAAAACCTACGCCGAGCTGCGCATCAAGGGCGCCATCCTCGACGGCCTGCGCGACCTGGATTGGGTGCCCCGCAGCCTCCGCCGGAAGAAGAAGGACATCGAAGGCGCCTACCACGCCCTCGAACAGCAGATGGGCCGCGCCGCCACCGACGAGGAAGTGGCCCTCCACCTGGGCATGCCCCTGGAAGAGCTGCACAAGAACCTCGACGACCTGAAGGGCGTCACCCTGGGCACCTTCGTGGAGGTGGGTGAAGACGGCGAGGGCGAAAGCCTCATCAGCTTCGTGCCGGATCCGGATGCAGAAGATCCCCACCAGACCTTCCAGGCTTCCGAGATCAAGGACATCCTGCGGGATGCCATGGACGTGCTGCCCAAGAAGGAGAAATTCGTGGTGCAGCTCTACTACTTCGACGAGCTGACCATGAAGGAAATCGGGACCCTGCTGAACATCACCGAATCCCGGGTATCCCAATTGCATACCAAGGCCATGCTGCGACTCCGGGGCAAGCTCCTGGAGAAGCACATCGAAGGGTAATCCATGGCCAAAATCCTAAGCCAAGAGGAAGTAGACGCACTACTTAAGTCCCATACCAAGCCGGCCGGGAAGGCTTCGGCCGGGGGGGGATCGGACCGGGGTGCGGCGCCCGCTCCGGCAAAAAAAGCCCAGGTACAACGCAAGGTCACCCTCTACAACTTCCGCCGTCCCGACCGCGTCAGCCGCGAGCAGATGCGCTCGCTGCACTTCATGCACGACCGCTTCGCTCGCAACTTCTCCAGTTCCCTCAGCGCCTACCTCCGCACCATCACGGAAGTGAACCTGGTGAGCGTGGAGCAGCTCAGCTACCAGGAATTCCTGCTCTCGGTGCCCGATCCCACCTGCTTCAACGCCATCTCCATCAAGCCCCTGGAAGGCGCCCTGGCGCTGGAGGTGAACCCCACCCTGGTGTTCCCCATCATCGACAAGATGCTGGGCGGCCCCGGCGAACCGCTGAAGAACCTCCGCACGATGACCGACATCGAGCAGAGCATTTTCGACGGCATCCTCAAGCTGTTGCTCGAGGACATGCGCGAATCCTGGCGCGGCATCGTGGATCTGGATTTCCGCATCCAGGCCCGAGAAACCAGCCCCCAGCTCATCCAGATCGTGGCCCCCAATGAAGTGGTGCTGCTGGTGGTCTTCGAAGTGAAGATGGGGCCCGTGAGCGGCATGATCAACCTGGCCATCCCGAGCATCATCCTCGAACCCATCTCCAGCAAGTTCGACCAGGAGATGTTCACGGGCTACAAGAAGTCCTCCACGTTCGAGGAGGCCCGCCTGCTCATGACCAGCCTGAAGCGCTGCGGCATGGAGGCCGCCGCCGAAATCCGGGGCACCAACCTCACCATGGAGGAAGTCCTCCAGCTGAAGGTGGGCGACCTCATTCCGCTGACCAAGCGCTTCGACGCAGAGCTGGATCTTTGCGTGGACGGCATTCCGCGGTTCATGGGCCTGGTGGCCCTGAATCCCAATGGCAAGCGCGTGTTCCAAGTGACCGGCAGCCGGTCGGAAGGGTGAACCATGGATGCCCGTGATATGGAATTCTTCCAAAAAGTCGGCGGCGCCTTCGCCGAGAGCATGGCTTCCGTGTTCTCCATGCTCACGGGCCGCGACTTCCAGATGCAGTCCGAAGCCGGCGACCTGCTGGAGACCGCGGCCATCGCAGGCCTGCAGGAGGGCCCTGGCATCCTCGTCAAGGCCAACTACCAGAAGGGACTCAGCGGCACCCTCTTCTTCACCCTGCCCCTCAAAGAGGGGACCATGCTGGTGGACCTCATGCTGGGCGGCGAAGGTGCCCCCGCCGAGGAACTGGTGGGGGATTCCAAGGATGCCCTGGCCGAGACCTTCAACCAGGTCATGGGCAGCGCCAACCAGACCCTGTCGGATCTGGCGGGGGAGACCTTCGCCATCTCCAATGTGGAAATCATGGCCATGGCCCCCGAAGCAGCGGCCTTCGCCGAGCAGCTGGGCCAGGGCGGCTTCCAGGATTTGCGTCTGCCCACCAGCCAGGATTCCCTGAGCACGACCGTCCACCTCCTTTTCCCCGACCTCCTCCTGCAGCAGCTCAAACGGAAGCTGGGCCTCGTGGACGCGCCCGCCGCGGCGCCGGAGCCCTCTCCCGCCTCCGTGGCCGCCACCATCGCCGCGCCCGTGCGCCAGGCGCCCGTGGCCTCCGGACCGCCCACCGACGCAGGCAACCTGGACTTGCTGCTGGACATCCAGCTGCCCGTGGTGGTCCGCATGGGCCAGACCGAAATGCAGATGGGCGAACTCCTGAAGCTCACCCCTGGCGCCATCCTCGAACTGAACCGCAGCGCGGACGCGCCGGTGGAATTGCTCGTCAACGGCAAGCTCATCGCCAAGGGTGAAGTCGTGGTGGTGGAAGGCAACTTCGCGTTCCGCATCACGGAAATCGACACCCGCGCCGCAAGGATCCGCAGCCTGGCCTGATACTGTCCCGGGGGTTCCCCGCTGCGCGCACACCCCCTGGCCCCCGCACTCGGCCCGGCCCAGCCGGGCATCGCTTTCATCCCACCCAGCAGGCCGCGTTGCGGGCCTCTCCCAGCCAAGTCGAATGCACCCGCCATCCAAGCGACGGGCTTCAGTCACTCCTGCATGACGTGGCTGCGTTCCTCGGGCCGGTTCAGTTTTTCCTGCTCGTCGTAGAGCAAGTTGGAAGCCTCTTCGTGGATGTCGGCAAAGCAGATCTGGTGTGGTCTTCGCGGGTCCCGCACGTAGCCAGGATCACGGCTTACGAGGAACTCACAGAAAGTTTCCAGCAGGGGAAGCTCTGGGCAGCATTCCTCCACCCACAGGAACTGACCCATCTGATTCACCTCAAGGAACACATGGTCTCCCTCGGGGGTGACGATCAGATCGATGCAACCGAATACAAGCCCCAGGCGGGCCAGCAACGTCTTGCACTGGGTCTGAATGGCTTCGGGCAGGTCAATGGGCGTCGCTCCCAGTTCCAGGTAGCTCTCCGCACGCCAGTCCAGCTTGCCTTGTTCAGTCGCCTGGGAGTCCAGCTTCACTGGAAACAACTGATTTCCCATGCAGGTCACTCGAACTTCGTACGCCTTCGGTACGAGGGCCTGATAAATGCCGGGACAAACCCTCAGAAGGTCGTCCTCGGGCAGCTGCGAAGCCTCCAGCCTGGCGGTATAGAGCAGGGCTGCTTCCTCCTCCGATTCCCAGGTGGCGGGGCGGAATGGTTTGTAGATGGCCCCAGTCGACTGGTGCCTCTCCAGGAAAGAACGGATGCGCGCCGGATCGTTGGATACCAACGTTTCCGGAAGGTTCAAACCCAACTTTCTCGCCGCCGAGAGCTGCACCAGCTTGTTCTCCACGCGCTCCGAATGCCAGAGAGGGTTCACCGAAAAGGCGGCATCTCCGATCAGGTTCAGCGCCCCAGACATGGCCACCCGGGATTCCCGAACGGCGAACTTCCGATCACCCTCATGCATCTTCCGGCGGATATCAGGCATCCCGATTCTGCGATTCCAGAAAACATCTATGCCCGAGGCATTCACATCCCCTGCAAGATCTGCAAGGAGCAAGCCTTCTTCGCTACCCGTATGAAGTGATCCGCCAAGCGCCAAGGACACCATGCTGTGCTCGGGGAAATCTCCACAAAACCATCGGGTGGCCCGGTGACCTTGACCTTGAAGCACCAGGGCTACCGCCGCGGCATGCACATCGTTGGCGTGGGTTTGGATGAATACGTGAGCCATGGAAATCAGGCCTCCGACAAGGTGCAACAATCGGGAAATCGTGAACGCAGACCCCAGTCTTGATCCTCAAATGGAAGTGCCATGGTTTTGCCAACCATGGCACTTCTGGAGATCAACAACAAAGCGACTGATCGAAATCAGCCACCAGAGATCCATTCATTACCAACCGCTATTGTCATCCAGGCTGCCAAAATTCCCGGATTGCGTACCGCCAGGGACATCGCGATCCTTCCGCATCTTGGGCGGGTGGGACTTGCTATTAATACTGCTTCCCGCAACGACGCCCTCAAGCTGTTCCTTGCTGATTTCCACCGCCAACAGGCGGCCCAGCAAACGGCTCTCTTTCTCTCGATTCATGGTGGAACCTCTTCATTCAAGTTGACCCTCGCGGGCCGGTTTGGGGGGAGCAACCCGGCCGTCCACGAACGGGTTGCTGGGAACGTGCATTAACTGGCAGGGGGCAGACAGCTCCCCCGTGCGGGCGACCACGGCCGTGGTTTGCCCGCATCGTCCAACAGCTATTGGATGAGGTTTGCCAAGTTTAGAGGCCGCCAAACGGTTGTGAACACCCGACAACCCGTTTCGCATGAAAACCATGCCCGTCGGCACCATGGCGCCGACGAACAACACTCTGGCGCCTTTAAGCTAATCCCCAGGTTCCCATCTCGTCTCGTTGTTGGGCCCAGTGCAGCCGCCTCGCCGTGGAGTCAGTCCATGGCTCAGAGGCAATGGCCCATGCTTCTCAGACGCAGTACCCATGGGAACTTAGCCACGCTGTGGTGAATCCACCACAGGGTGTGTCTGAGGCAAACCTCAGGGCGGGTGGCACCCACCACATTGGACCTCAGGTGTGGGTCCGTTAGGGTCAGTCCTACTGTGGGAGCGGATCATGTGCGGAATCGTGGGATACATTGGACAGCAGGGCGCCGCAAATATTCTGGTGAACGGGCTGCGGAGCCTGGAATACCGCGGCTATGACAGCGCGGGCATCGCGCTCTCTTCGGGCTCGGGCACCTTCAAGCTCGTGCGGGCCTCCGGCAAGCTGGTGAATCTGGCCAACAAGGTGGACCTGTCGGATCCCACGCCCCTGGGCATCGGCCACACCCGCTGGGCCACGCACGGGCGGCCCACGGAGGAGAACGCCCATCCCCACAGCAGCGCCGATGGCCAGGTGGTGGCCGTCCACAACGGCATCTTCGAGAATTTCCTGGAGCTGCGCACGGATTTGACAGCTGCTGGCGAAACCTTCCGCTCCGAGACCGACACCGAATGCTTCCCGGTGATGGTCTCCCTCCTGATGAAGCAGGGCCGCCCCTTCTTGGAGGCATTCCGCGAGGCGGTGGGCCGGGTAAAGGGCATCTACGCCTTGGCCTGCCTGCACGCCACGGACCCCGACCGCATCCTGGCCGCCCGCAGCGGACCGCCCATGGTGCTGGGCCTGGGCGACGGCGAGACCTTCCTGGCCTCGGACGTCGTTCCCCTGCTGCCCCACACGCGCCGGGTGATCTTCCTGGAGGATGGCGATCTGGTGGAGCTCACCCGGGGCGGCGCACGCATCTTCCAGCTGGATGGCACCGAGGTGCAGCGGCCCGTGGTCACCATCCCCTACGATCCCGTGGCCGCGGAAAAGGGCGGCTACAAGCACTTCATGCAGAAGGAGATCTTCGAGCAGCCCCAGGCCCTCTCGAACACCCTGCTGAACCGCCTGCCCCTCGATGGCGAGGAGATCCCCCTCGACCTGCCCTTCACCAAAAAGGAATTGGCCGATCTCAACCGCATCCACATCGTGGCCTGCGGCACCAGCTGGCACTCGGGCCTCGTGGGCAAGTTCCTCATCGAGCAGCTGAGCCGCGTGGCGGTGGAGGTGGATTACGCCAGCGAGTACCGCTACCGCGAACCCGTGATCCAGCCCGGCACGCTCATCATCGGCATCACCCAGAGCGGCGAGACGGCCGACACCCTGGCGGCCATGAAGGAAGCCGCAGCCCGCGGCGCCCGCACCCTGGCCATCTGCAACGTCATGGGCTCCACCGCCACCCGCCAATCCGAGGCCACCATCCTCACCCACGCGGGGCCCGAAATCGGGGTGGCCTCCACCAAGGCCTTCACCACGCAGCTGGCCGTGCTCACGCTGCTGGCGCTGCGCATCGGCGAAGCCAAGGGCACCGTCGACCTCATGCTCAAGGCCGAGCTGCTGCAGGGCCTGCGCGAGCTGCCCGCCCACCTGGAGCGGCTGAATTCCCTGGAACCGAAGATCATCCAGTGGGCCCACCGCTGGAAGGACGCCACCGATTTCCTCTACCTGGGCCGAGGCCCCTGCTATCCCATCGCCCTGGAAGGTGCGCTGAAGCTCAAGGAGATTTCCTACATCCACGCCGAGGGCTATCCCGCCGGCGAAATGAAGCACGGCCCCATCGCCCTCATCGATCAGACCCTGCCCGTGGTGGCCCTGATGCCCAAAGACGCCCACCGGGAGAAGACCCTCAGCAACCTGCAGGAGGCCGCCGCCCGCGACGGCCGCATCCTGGCCCTGGTCACCGAGGGCGACACCGGCCTGTCCGACATTGCGGAAGATGTCCTCGAACTGCCCGCCGTCCATCCCTGGCTGGCGCCCATCGTCTACGCGGTGCCCCTGCAGCTGCTCGCCTACCACATCGCCGTGCTGCGGGGCTGCGACGTGGATCAGCCGCGCAACCTGGCCAAGAGCGTCACCGTGGAGTAGGCACCACCGAATTTCCAGAGCCTTCACAGCGGACGCCATGCAATGACCGAGGATGGGATGGGTGTCGCTGCCACCCGCCGGGAGGTCATCATGGCTGCCCATTCCCTGCGTCCCGTTCTTGAGCGGTCCACCCTGCTCAACTGGGCCCTGATCCTCGTGGGGGTCCTGCTCGCCTGGCTGCTTTGGCCCGCCACCAACCAGTAGCGTCGCCCCCATATTTCCGGGCGCGAAGGACACCACGGCGCCATCCTTGAAAAGGACGCCCGTCCAAGGAAGGGAGGTCCCCATGACCACCCATGCCCCGCTCCCCATCCGCCGCTTCGCCGTGGGCCATCCCTACGCACTGGAATGGACGGTGCTGGCTGCCGCCACCCTCACCGCCCTGGTGCTCTGGCTGCGGAACAGCTGACGAAGCTCTCACCCCAATGGCCCGGGGTCTCCCAAGGCTCGACAGGCGCCAAATTCCCGCTAGAATGGAGCTTCGCGCTGGCGCGTAGCTCAGGGGTAGAGCACTACCTTGACACGGTAGGGGTCGGCGGTTCGAGACCGCCCGCGCCAACCAGCCAAAGGCCGCATTTGCGGCCTTTTTTTCGTGGCCATCATCCAGCTAGAACTGGAACCCGGCTGAGATGAGCAGGCTCTTGAGCTGGGAGAGGCGCTCCTGCTCAGTGCGGGGGCGGCCCAGGATGCGCTTCCAATCCGCAGCGTATTCGAGCTTCAGGGGGAATCCGAATTTGAGGATCAGGCCGGCCCCGAGGGTGGTCCGCAGCGGCGGGAAGGGGTTCTTCGTTTCGTCGTTGGCCACTGGCACGGTGGCCGACTGCGCCGAATCCGGGGATACGGGATGGAGGGTGCGGTAGACCTGTCCGGAATCCACGAATACCTCGGCCCAGACCGTCTGCCCGAAGAGCGGGAACCGGTATTCCAGGTTCGCCACCACCAGTCCCTGGCCCCCATTGGGGATGGGGTGGGGAAGCACGTTGCCCTGGGAATCCTTGGTGTAGACGTAGCCGAGCATATCCGGTTCCACCCCGCGCACGGTGAAGGAGCCGCCTCCGAAGAAGCGCTCGGAAAGAGGAAGATCCTCTGCGGAGCGGGCGGTGGGGCGGGCCACACCCACCCGGAGGTTGAGCATCACCACGCCGCTCTCAGCGTTGAAGCCCATGGGCCAATTCCACTGGTGGCGGAGGTCCAGCTTGACGAAGCTGCTGTTGGCGGAAGTCAGGAACAGCTGGTTCGCCAGTTCCAGGCGGGCCGAAAAATAGGTCCCATCCGTGGGATCGAAGGGCTTGTCCCGCCGGTCCACGGTCAGTTGGAGGTAGGGCGCTGAGATGATGCTCCGGGCCGGCGTCTTGGTGATGAGGAGCAGATCCTGATCCGAGATCAGCGCAACGCCGTTGACGGTATTGGAGGCCACATCCACCCGCTCGAAGCGGTAGCCGAACTGCACGGTCTGAACCGGGCTGATCTTCCACTCCAGGCTGGGCGTGAACCGCCGACGGTGGGCGAAGAACGCGGCCTGGGCCTCTTCGATGTAGGCACCTTCAAAGTGCAGGCGGGTCCTGGGGGACAGCCAGGAATCCAGGGCGCCAGGCATGAACCAGGGGTCGGTGTATCCGAGGCTGTAGCTATCCAGGGATCGCTTCACCTCGCCCGTGGGGAAGGCATCCCGGAGGGTCTTGCTGCGCAGGGTCTGATCCCCGGCCCGAATGCCGAAATCCCAGGCGCGGCCCATGCCGCCGACGTTCAGGCGCTGGGCGTTGAGACCAAAGTGATAGCCCTGCGTGTTGTCGTAGCCAAAGGATTCCCCGAACACCCAGGGGCTGCGTTCCTGCAGGCGCAGGGCCAGATCCCCGCGCTCCCAGGGCTGGCCTTCCTGCCCGGGCAGATCCCTGAGGGTGAGCAAGTCCACCCGCTGAAAAGCGCCGAGACCACCCAGCTGGATTTGGCCATCATCGAGCTTGGCAGGGTCCAAGGGCGTCCCAGGTGGAACCTCCATTTCCCGAAGCACGGCCTCGGCCCGCGTGCGGTCCGCGCCCTGGACCACCAGGCGCTTCGTTCGGTCCAAGGGCTGGGGCGGGATCTGAATCCGTACGAGGGGCTGCGGGCCATCCTCCTCGAAGGCCACTTTCACCTGGGGAACCGCCGCACCCGCAGAGGAAAGCCGCTGGCGCAAATCGGATACCACCAGGGCCAGGTCGTTGCGCACCAGGGGTAATGGGGGCTGGAAATTCAGCCGCATCCCCTCCGGGGTGGTTTCCATGGTGCCCTTGACGCCCTGCAATTGTCGGCGATCGGAGCGGTACCCCGTCCCGTCTGGCAGCGCGACCGCATGGTCGGCGAGGGCCAGCAGCAAACTCTGGCCGAAATCCTTGCGGGGAAAGGCTGGGTCCGCCGGCATTTCCAGCACCAGCGCATCCAGAAACCGGCGCTGCCCTTCGCGAATCATGAGCCGGATTTCCACGGTGCCATTTGAGGCGGTTTCCACCCGCCGCCGCACCCGCACATCCGGAAAACCGCGCTGAAAATAGTAGGTCGTGACTCGGTCTTCGATGCCCTTGACGGCCTCTGCCTTGGCGTGGGGCGGCAGGAAGAACCAGCGCCTGGGCAGAGTGGCCACGGTGCGCAGTTCGTCTTCCGTCAATTCCCGGTTGCCCTCGAAAAGCACGCGTCCGATCACCCGCTGGGGGCCGTACTCGATGGAATAGGTGATGGTCACCGCTTCGGGTCGTGCCGGTGTTCCAGCGGTCACCACCCGGTCGAAATGGACCTTCGCTTCGGGATAGCCCTGGTTCCGGAAGTAGGTGGTCATCTTGCCCGCCCCTTCTTCCAGCAGGCTCGGGGCGTAGCGGTCGGCCCGCGCCAAGGGGACGAATTCAGCCAGGGTGGGCTGGCGCCAGAGCCAGGCCAGCGGGTTCAACCCCTTGCCCTTGAGTTTCACCTTGGGGCCAGCTTGAACTTCCAGCAGGATCACCCCCGGTTCCTCACTGGGCTCCAGGCGCACCGTGCCTTCGATGCGGTTGTCCTTCACCAGCCGCTGACGGAGCCGCCGGTGCGCCTCTCGGAGGATGGAAGGCGTCCACAGCGACGTGCCCGGCTGCAGCCCTGCCACCTTCAGGAGTGACTCCCGGGTGTAGGGTGCCGGATCCCCTGCAAGGCGAATCTCACGAATCAGCGCCGGGGTTCCCAGGGAGACCTTCAGGCGCACATGGCGACCTTCCTGCTCCACGGCGATCTGCACTTTGGCAGCCGGGTAGCCCGCCTCCTTCAAGCGCTGTTCGGCGTTTCCCGCCCACGCGATCCTGCGCTGGCCCCCAAGGCGCAATCCCGAACGCAATTCTGGAAGCACCGTCTTCTTGAGCGGATGGGGCAGCGCATCGCCCTCCCAGCTCCAGGTGGTGACGGGCAGCAGGGGAACCAGGCTCACAGTGGCTGCGCCATCGGCCCCGAGTTCACCCACCACTGACTGGTAGCGATCCACCAGACGCAAGGCCGCCAGGGCCTGCTGGAAGGCCGCCGCATCAATGGTCTGGCCCTGCTTGAGGCCAAGGGCCGCCAGGGCCAGGCGTCGATCATCCTCATTGCCTCCGACCAACTTGATGCCGGTGAGCACATGAGGAGAATCGGCCTCCCGAGCGCCAGCGGTCGCCAGCGCCAGGAGGCCGATGCCCAGAACGGTGCGAAGCACCGTCCTAGAAACCCGCGAGGGCCTCTTCCTCGGTGTCCTTCACCTCGAAGACCGAGTGCAGGCTGGTCATCTTGATGAGGCTGAAGATCTTGCCGCTCATGCCGCAGATGCGCAGCTCGCCGCCCTTGCCCTTGATGCTGGTGTAGCAGCCCACGAGCTCGCCCACACCTGAAGAATCCAGGTAGCTCACTTTGCTGAAGTTGATGACGATCTTCCGATCCCCGCTGGACAGTGATGTGCGCACCGCCTCGCCAAGTTCCTGGTCGCCATCTCCCAGGGTGATCTTGCCTTCGGGATAGAGGATCAGCACGTCATTGTGCTTTCGGGTGTTCAGGATCATGGGAGCCTCGAAGTGAGCCGTCAGTGTAGCAAGGGTGCCTGACCCCGATGCAACCCAAGAGAGTCGCAACCCTAAGAGAAGTCCAGGGCTGTGACTTTACACCACCCCCGACCAGGGAACCGGCACGAGCTCTGCATGAACTCCCCCTGAAGCCGGGCAACCCGGCTCATTCTGCAGGGTGCACCATGTTCGACATCACCAGCGGCAACGGGATGATCCAGGCCATGGATCGAGGCCTGACCTTGGCTTCCCAGCGCCAGACGCTCATCGCCTCCAACCTGGCGAACCTGGATACCCCCGGCTATCACACCCGGGATTTCAGCTTTGAAGGGGCCATGAAGGTCGCACTGTCTGAGCAAAAATCGCCCAACGCCCTCAAGACCACCCACCCCATGCACCTTCAGGCCAGCCCCAGCGCCACCCTGCCCCCCACCACCGATGCCCTGCTGCCCAATTCGGAACGCAACGATGGCAACGACGTGAACCTGGACCGGGAGAACATGCTCCTCTCCCGCACCCAGACCACGTACCAGACGGCCTCCACCATGATGCAAGTCGAGCTTCGGAAGCTCTATTCCATGATCCGGGAAGCGGGAGCGCACTGATGAGCATCAACCAGATCCTCGACATCGCCAGCACCGGCATGGCCGCCCAGCGGCTGCGGGTGCAGCTCATCTCCTCCAACGTCGCCAACAGCGAAACCACGCGGACCAAAGAGGGAGGCCCCTACCGGCGCCGCGATGCAGTGTTCCAGGCCCAGGACATGGTTTTTTCCGGCGCCCTGGCCAATGCCGGGGTGCGGATCGCCTCCATCCAGACCAGCCAGGAGCCCTTCCTCACGCGCTACGAGCCGGGCCACCCCGATGCCAACGCCGATGGCGTGGTGAACTACCCCAACGTCAACCCTGTGGAGGAGATGGTGAACCTCACCGAGGCCAGCCGCTCCTACGAGGCCAACATCGCCGTGGTCCGCAGCGCCAAGGCCATGGCCACTTCCGCCCTGGAAATCCTGCGCGTCCAGTAGCCTGTCGGAATTTCGACTTGCCCCGCCCCGTCCGCCGACCGATCGTGTGAACAGCCTTTTCCCCCGAGTCCACCCATGGATCCCCTCCAGAACATCCCCCCGATGAACCCGCTCCAGGCCCTGACTGGAACGGCGAAATCCGGCCAGGACAGCGGCGCCGCGGGGACTGAAGGGGGCGTGGCCTTTGGCGATCTCCTCAAACAAGCCCTCCAGGAAGTGAACCAGGCTTCCTCCCAGGCTGAAGATGAGGCACGGAACTTGATGACAGGGGAGAGTGCAGACATGCACACGGCCATGCTGGCAGTCCAGAAGGCCGATCTTAGCTTCCAGATGATGATGGCCGTCCGATCCAAGCTGATCGATGCCTACCGCGAGGTCATGCGCATGCAGATGTAGCGCAGGCCGAGCTTCCCGGCGCGGCCTCACCCCTGACTGAGGAACGCCTATGGCCGGGGAAACGAACCTCGCAGAACAACTGACCAGCGCCTTCAAGGGCATGAGCGCCACCCAGCGCGTCATGGTGGCTGCCATTTCCGTGACAGTGCTCCTGGCCCTGACGGGCCTGGGCATCTGGGCCGGACAGGAGTCCAAGAGCGTCCTCGCAGCCAACATTTCGCCCCAGGAGGCCAGTTCCATCGTGGCCCAGCTGGACAAGATGCAGGTGCCCTACGAACTCAGCTCGGACCAGCGCACCATCCTTGTGCCTGAGAGTAAGGTGGGCCAGCTACGCCTGAAGTTCGCTGGCGACGGCCTGCTGTCCGGCGACAAGCTGGGCTTCGAGAAGCTCGAGAACGCCGGGCTCGGAACCACGGATTTTTCTCAAAAGGTCATCCACCGCCGGGCCATGGAAGCCACCCTGGCCAAGACCATCATGAGCCTCCAGCAGGTGGCCGAGGCCACCGTCCACATCACGCCCGCCAACGACAGCCCCTTCCTCAGCGACAAGGAGGATGCCAAGGCCAGCGTGCTGCTGAAGCTGCGCGGCTCCCGCATGCTGCCCGACGAGAACACCCAGGCCATCGTCAACCTGGTGGCCGCCAGCGTGGAGGGGCTGAAGCCCGAACAGGTCGTCATCATCGATCAGTACAGCCGCATCCTATCCCGCACCGGCCGCGATCCCATGGTGGGCGCCAGTGACGCCCAGAAGAAGGTGGCGCGGGAGGAAGAGGATCACCTGGTGCGCCGCGTCACGGAACTGCTCGAGCCCGTGGTCGGCATCGGCAAGGTGCGCGCCACGGCCCACGTGGACCTGGATTTCGACAAGGTGAAGATCAACGAAGAGAAATTCGATCCCCAAGGCCAGGTGGAACGCAGCATCGGCCAGAAGGAAGAAAAGGTGCAGAAGCGCGACAGCGGCGCCGGTCTCCCGGGCACCGCCAGCAATGTGGCACCCGCCAACGGGGGCGCCACCGCCAACATCACCGAGAATTCCGAGAAGAAGGAAACCACCACCAATTTCGAGATCAGCAAGACCGTGCGGGCCATCGATCAGGCCACCGGGTCCATCAAGCGCGTCACCCTGGCCGTGATCGTCGATCACATAGGCACCTGGGACAAGGACGCCAAGGGCGAACCCGTGCTCAAGCAGACGCCCCGCAGCGCAGACGAACTGAAGAAGATCCGCGACCAGGTGTCCGCCGCCGTGGGCATCCAGCCCAAGCGCGGCGACGAACTCACCGTGGAAAACATGGCCTTCGCCACGCTCCAGGTGAATCCGAAGGAAGCCGCCGAGGCACGGACCCAGTTCTGGCTGGATCTGGCGCGCCAATATGCCCCGGGCGCCATCTGGGGCATCGTGGGCCTGGCCGTCTTCTTCATGCTCATCCTCCCCATGCTTCGGCGGATGTCGCAGGCCATCAACCGGCCCGCGCCCATGCGCGTCGCCAGCGCGGACGGGGCGGAACTGGGCGTGGCGGGTGCATCAGGCGGCTCCACGCGCAAACCGGTCCAGGTGAAATCCATGACCGAAATCGAGGCGGAAATCGAAGCCGAACTCAACGCCGACGCGGCCTTCAGCGCTCCCGAGGCGCGCCGCCGCGAACTCATCAAGAAGCGGCTGCAGGATGGGTCCAACGACGACCCCGAGACCATGGCCTCGCTGGTGCGATCCTGGCTCCTTGAGGAAGGGCGGTAGGCCATGTCGAAACTCACCGGCATCCAGAAGGCCGCGGTGCTCATGGTCACCCTGGGCGACGAGACCGCCTCGACCATCTTCAAGTATCTCGAAGAGGATGAAATCCAGACCATCTCCCGCGAGATCGCCATCACCAAGAACGTGCAGCCCGCCGTCGCGGAAGAAGTCATGGAAGAGTTCCACACCATGACCCAGGCCCGCAGCTACATCAGCCAGGGCGGCATCGAATATGCCAAGAAACTGCTCATCAAATCGGTGGGCCCCGAAGTGGCCCGCAAGATCATCGACCGCCTGGTGAAGGCCCTGGAATCCAGCGCGGGCTTCACCAGCCTGGAGCGCGCCAATCCCCAGCAGCTCTCCAAGTTCATCCAGAACGAACACCCCCAGACCATCGCCCTCATCCTGGCCCACCTGAACGCCTCCCAGGCCGCGGAGCTCATCAGCTCCCTGCCCGAGGCGCTGCGCAGCGATGTGGCCATGCGCATGGCCAGCCTGCAGGAAATCAGCCCCGAAGTGGTGCGCCGCATCAGCCTCATCCTCGAACAGAAACTGGAGGCCCTGGGTTCCTTCGCCACCGAAGCCTATGGCGGTGTCCGCGCTGTCGCCGAACTGTTCAACCGCATGGACCGCAACACCGGCCGCGCCGTGCTGGAGAAGATCGAGACCGAGAACCCCCAGCTGGCCGCCAGCATCCGCGACCTCATGTTCGTCTTCGACGACATTCTGCTCATCGACGACAACGGCATCACCGAGATTCTCAAGCGGGCCGACAAGAAGACCCTCACCATCGCCCTCAAGGGCACCAGCGAGGAACTGCAGAACCAGTTCTTCCGCAACATGTCCAGCCGCGCCGTGGAGCTCATGAAAGAGGAAATGGAATTCATGGGCCCCGTGAAGCTCAAGGATGTGGAGAAATCCCAGCATGAAGTGGTGGAGATCGTCCGCCAGCTGGAAGAAGAAGGCGTCATCAGCATCGGCGGTGGCGGAGGCGAGGACTATGTCACCTAGGACGGAATTTCGCCATGAGCAATAAGGGCTACATCCGGGCCGAAGACCTCCGGGATACGCACCTGGAGGCCTTTCCCTATTTTCCCGTGGACGCCATGATGGTCCGCGGTTCCTTCGACGAGGATGCGGATTCAGTGGCATCCGATCTGGACGAGGCCAAGGTGCCCGTGGAGCAGCGCATCGTGGACCGGCTGCAGGAGGCGGAACGGCAGGCCCACGAGATCGCCCGCCATGCCTACGAGGAAGGCTTCGCCTCGGGCGAGGCCGAAGGACGCATTTTCGGTGAGAGCCAATACAAAGCCTACATCCAGCGTCTCGAGGAGGAGCTGACCGATCTGGCCGCCATCACACTCACGCTGAAAGAGACCCTCAACGACGAGCTGGTGGCCCTGGCCCTGGCCGTGGGTGAGCATCTGGCCGTGCAGCAGATTGAACACAGCCCCCGGGCCGTGAAAGCGCTCATGGAGCGCATCCTGGAAGAGCTGCCCTTCCCGCTGCCCCGGGGCCGTCGGGACGGCGAACTGCCCCTGCAGATCTTCCTCAACCCCGCCGACATCGAGCAGCTGGGCGATCACTACGTGGGCCATGGCGGGATTGCCCTTCTGGGTGACGCCAGCCTTTCGCGAGGCAGCCTGCGCATCGAGGCCCCCCAAGGTATCTTCAACGGCACCCTCGACCGCCGCCGCGAACGCCTCATGCAGCTCATTGCGCGCATGAAGGAAGGCGAAGCCCCGTGAGCCCCATGGTCGATCCTGCGGTCCTCGCGGCCCGCCTGCGCGGACTGCCCAAGGGCGACTGGATGGGCCGCGTGACCAAGGTGGTGGGCCTGGTGGTGGAGTCCAGCGGACCCGACTGCTCCGTGGGCGAACAGATGCTCATCCACAGCTCCGATGCCGCAGGTCGGCCCCGCCTCATCCACGCCGAAGTGGTGGGCTTCACCGGCCAGCGGGTGCTGCTCATGCCCATCGAGGAGACCGAAGGCATCCGGCCCGGGCTCTGGGTGGAGGGCACCGGCCACCAGTCGGAGCTGCCCCTCGCCGAGGAGCTGCTCGGCCGCGTCATCGATCCCCTGGGCCGCCCGCTGGATGGCGGGCCTCCCATCGAAGCCACGGCCCACCTGCCCCTGCAGGGACCGCCGCCCAACCCCATGCAGCGCAAGCGCATCAACCAGGTGCTCTCCACCGGCGTGCGCGCCGTGGATGGCCTGCTCACCCTCGGGAAAGGCCAGCGCGTGGGCATCTTCTCCGGCTCCGGCGTGGGTAAGTCCACCCTGCTGGGCATGGTCGCGCGCAACACCTCGGCCGAAGTGAACGTGATCACCCTCGTGGGCGAGCGCGGCCGCGAGCTGCGCGAGTTCATCGAGAACGATCTGGGCGAAGAGGGCCTCAAGCGCAGCGTGGTGGTGGTATCGACCAGCGACCAGAGCCCCCTGCTGCGCCTGCGTTGCGCCATGGCCGGCACCACCGTGGCCGAATACTTCATGCGCCAGGGCAAGGACGTGCTGCTGATGATGGACAGCGTCACCCGCTTCGCCATGGCCCAGCGCGAGGTGGGCCTCAGCGCCGGGGAGCCGCCCAGCTCGCGCGGCTATACGCCCTCCGTGTTCGCCCTGCTCCCGCGCCTGATGGAGCGGGCCGGCACCTTCGAGGGTCTGGGTTCCATCACCGGCATCTACACCGTGCTGGTGGAGGGTGACGACATGAACGAGCCCATCAGCGACGCCGTGCGCGGCATCCTGGATGGCCACGTCATCCTCTCCCGCAAGCTGGCCTCGAAAAACCACTTCCCCGCCATCGATGTGCTGCCCAGCCTCTCCCGCCTCTTCAGCGCTCTGGCCCCGCCGGAACAAAAGCAGCTGGCCAGCAAGCTGCGGGATCTCATGGCCACCTACCAGGATGCGGAGGACCTCATCCAGATCGGCGCCTACACCAAGGGCTCCAGCACCGCCATCGACCAGGCCATCCAGTTCCAGCCCGCCATCCAGGCCTTCCTGCGCCAGGCCACCGCTGAGGGCTCCAGCCATCACGCGGCCATGCTGGCCATGGGCCAGATCTTCGGCATCGACCTGGCGCCCTTCCTGAAGGCAGGCGCCTGATGGCCGCCCGCTTCCACTTCCGCCTCGAACCGCTGCGCAAGCTGCGGGAGGCCCTGGAACGGGAAGCCGAGCGGCATCTGGCACGGAGCATCCAGGCCGAGCAGGCGGCTCGAACCTACCTGGAGGCACTCAGCGCCGAGCGCACCGCCCTTTTTGAATCGCGGCGGCTGGCCATGGGCGAGGCCCTCAATCTCGATCTGTGGCGGGCCGGCGAACGCTATCTGGTGGTGCTGGAACGGCGCCAGGTGGAAGGTTACGAACGGCTGCGGACGGCCTCGGCCGAACTGGCCGCCGCGCGGGAAAGCCTGGCCCTGGCCCACCGGAACCACCTGATGCTGGTCCGCCTCAAGGAGCGCCGTGCCCTGCAGCACGCCCAGGAGCAGCAGCTCCGCGAAGCCCTGGCCATGGATGAACTCGCCATCCTTCGCTACCACCGGGAAAGCGCCTAGACACAGGAGTCCCCCATGAATCCCCGCTACTTGCTTTGGATCTCGGCCCCCATCGCCCTGTCCGCGGGTGTGCTCTGGCTGTCCGCCCAGGAGCCCAAAGGCGACGGCAAGTCTCCGGCAGCCGAAGGGGTGAAGGTTGCCGAGCTGGCCACCCAGCTCCAGACCCGGGAAAAGGCCCTGGCACAGAAGGAGGCGGACCTCCGCCAGCTGGAACAGCGCCTTACCACCCTTCAGGTCACCCTCGACAAGGACCGCGGCGACCTGGCCACCCGCGAGAAGGCCGTCCAGGAAGCTCTGACCAAGCTTGAGAACCTGAAGGTCCGCCCCGCCATCGACCCCCAGATCATCCGCACCTATGAATCCATGGATCCCACCGCTGGCGCCCAGGCCATGAAGGAACTCGCCGGCCAGAACATGGAAGTGGCCGTGGCCTTGCTGGCGGGCATGACCCCCAAGAAGGCCGCCAAGCTCATGGACCAGCTGGCCCCGCTGGACGCCAAACTCGCCGGGCGCCTCTCGGAGCGTGTGGGCACCAGCAAACCCAAAGATCCAGCAGCCTGACAACGCCAAATCCTGAAGGGTTTCTCCAGGCCGTAAGGCCGGGTTCACCCCGGCCGCGCGGCCCGGGGGTCTCGGGGGCTGTGCCCCCCGGACAGCATCGACACCTTTCTGCCCAATGAAATGCGGCACGGTCCTCGCGGTGGTCACCCGTCCGGATGATCCGGAACCGAGGTTCCCATGGCCGCTGCCAGCCCCTCTGCCGTGATGGCCCTGCCAGACCGCCCCCGGCCTGAACGGCCCGACCCCAAAACGCCGGATGGCTCGGATGGCCAGTTCGCGGGGCTGATGGCCCATCTCAGCCAGGCGGCAGCTCCTCCCAAGCCTCCGGACCCTCCGGCGGAAAAGCCCGCCCAACCCGAGAAGACCGCCCGGGTGGAGGAACCCGCTCAGGGGCCTGCGACACCGTCTGCAACCACTTCCGCAGACAAGCCTGCCAAGACCGAGGCCAAAACCGAGGCCAGGACTGCCAAGCCAGAGGGCGAGGAGCGTCCCAAGGAGGCCGCCCCTGCGCCCCAAACCGAGGCCGCTCCCGCCAAACCTGAAGCGGCCGATGCGGCCGCCAAGGCTGCGCTGGAACAGGCCCTGGCCGCGGCGTTGCCCAAGGGAAAGGCTGAGGCCCCATCTCCGATGCCCAAGGCGGCTTCGGCACAGGCCCCAGATGCGTTGAAACTTGAAGCCACGGGCTCAAAGCCAGCTCAGCCTGCCGCGCCGCAGACGGCCCCCACGGCGGCCTTGGCGAAAGAGAATGCCCCGGTTCCCACCACCAGCCTTCCGCCTCCGGGACCCTCCAAGGCCGCTCCCCAAATCAACATCCAGACCACCGACTCGGCGACCCCAAGCCCAGCCAAACCCCAGGCGCCGCCAGAGACCTTCCGCCCTGAAACCACCGCCGCAATCCAGGCAGCTCTTGCCGAATCCAAACCCACCCCCAAGGAACCCAACCGAGTGGAGGGCCTGGCTGCCAAGGAATCTCCCAAGGCCTCCGGGATCCTGCCTGAAAAGGCCGTCAAGGCCTCGGATACTCCCGTCATTTCCAAAACGGCGGAGGGCTTGCCCGCCAAGGCCGTGATGCCACCCGCGGCGTCCCCCACAGAGCGGGAGGGCTCGAAGACAAGCCATCCCGCCGAGGCAGCCGCGCCTTCCGCCCTGGAAGCCAACCCGGCTTCGGCCGAATCGCTGCTGGCAGGCACCAAGGCCCTGACATCATCCCCCGTGATCTCGTCCGGCGATGGTTCGGCACTGGCCGCGGTCAACACCTTGGCCAAGCCCGCCGAGGCCGCCCCGGTGACATCGGCGCCCGCGGCGCCGTCGGCTCCGCCCGCGCCACCCGTGGCCCAGGTGGAAGGGGGTGTCCGCTGGATGCTCAAGACCGGCGCCCAGGAGGCCCAGTTGCAGCTCCACCCGGACTCGCTGGGCCAGGTCACCATCCATCTCAAGGTGGAAGGCGGAGAAGTTCATGCCCGGCTCTGGGTCACCGAACCCGCTTCCGTCCAGGCCGTCCAGGAAGGCCGCTCCCACCTGGAGCAGTCCCTGAAGGAGCAGGGGCTCCAGCTCGGCAGTTTCGATCTGCATCAAGGGCACCGCCCGTTCCAGGAAGCGCCTTCGGCGCCCACCTTCCGGGGCCCGGCCCTGGCCGACGTCGCACCCGCCCGGCAAGAAGCACCCGCCGCAGCGGCCGCATCCATCCTGAACCCGCACCACGTCGAGCTTTACGCATGATCGGCACGCTTCCTGTTCTCACCAGCCCCTGGAGGTCCCCATGGAAACCGGAATGATCAGCACCGCCACCAGCGCCGCATCGGCCACCAGCACCACCAAAACCACTGCCAAGAACACCATCGACAAGGATGGCTTCCTCCAGCTGCTCGTGGCCCAACTGAAGAACCAGGATCCCACCTCCTCCGGCCAGGATCCCAACGCCATGGTCCAGCAGCTCACCAGCTTCTCCAGCCTGGAGCAGGCGCAGCAGACCAACACGCTGTTGCAGGGCCTCCAGACCCAGACCTCGGGCCTCTTCCAGGCGCAGACCGCGTCCATGGTGGGCAAGAACGTGAAGGTGAACGGCTCGGCCTTCAATCTGAAATCCGGCGCCGCCAGCATGAACCTGGGCCTGGGTGCGGGGGCCGACGTCACCATCACCCTCAAGGATGCCAAGGGCAACGTGGTGGCCAAGCTGCCGCAAGGCCACATGAACCGCGGGATGAACACCGTGAACTGGGATGGCCGCGACATCAATGGCACCCCCCTGCCGGATGGCACCTACGCCGCCACGGTGGTGGCCACCGGTGACGATGGAAAGCCAGTGGACGTGCAGACGAGCCTGACCATGAAAGTGGACGCCGTGACCTTCAAGGACGGCGGCATCTACCTGGCCTCGGGAAACAGCATCTTCTCCCTGGCCGACGTCCTCGAAATCTCCGCCTGATCCCCTTCTCCTGGAGCCACCATGAGCCTTTATTCCGCTTTCTATTCCGGCCTCTCAGGCCTGTCCACCAACGCCAACGCCCTGAACGTGATCGGCAACAACCTGTCGAACATCAACACCGTGGGCTTCAAGGGTTCGTCCACCACCTTCCGGGACATTTTCAGCACCAGCCTCGGCGGCGTGTCCACGCAGGGCAACGGCAACCCCATCCAGTTCGGCCTGGGCGTCCAGGTGAACAGCGTGAGCCAGGACTTCTCCCAGTCCTCCTTCCAGAGCACGGGCAACGCACTGGACATGGCCATCCAGGGCAACGGCTTCTTCACCCTGCAGACCACGGACGGCCGCCAGGTCTTCTCCCGCGCCGGCAACTTCACCCGGAACAACGGCGGCTTCCTGGTGGCCAGTGATGGCTCCAACGTCATGGGCTGGACCCGCAATCCCGCCACCGGCGTGGTGAATACTTCGGCGGCTCTGGCCCCCATCGCCATCGATGCCGGCACCACCGCCAGCGCCTTCGCCACCCGCACCATCCGCACCGGCGTCAACCTGAACGCCTCCGCTGCCAACGGCGCGACCTCCAGCCTCACCACGCCCATCCAGGTCTACGACAGCCAAGGCAACACCCAGACGCTCACCGTGACCTACACCAAGACCGGCACCAACACCTGGTCCTACGCGGTCACCGGGCCCGCGGGCGCCACCATCACGGGTGCGAATCCCGCTGGCCCCGCGACTGGCACCCTTACTTTTTCCGCCTCCGGCGCCCTCCAAGACGTCAATGGACTCGGGGCGACCGCCGGGGCGGATCCCACCCTGAACATCGCCTGGGGCAACGGCTCCGCGGCCAGCAGTATCAACTTCGCCCTGATCAACACCGATGGCAGCGCCAACATCACCCAGTACAGCGCCGCCAGCAGCACCAGCAGCAGCTTCCAGGATGGCTACGGCGCTGGCACCCTGCGCGACCTCACGGTGGATCAGAACGGCGTCATCAGCGGCACCTTCACCAACGGTCAAGTCATCGCCCTGGCCCAGGTGGCCATTTCCACCTTCAACAATGTCAACGGCCTGGTGCAGACCGGCAACAACCACTGGGGCCAGAGCCTCGCCTCGGGCTCGCCCACCTTCGGCCTGGCCAACCAGGGCGGCCGCGGCGGCGTCCTGGGCGCCAACCTCGAACTGGCCAATGTCGACGTGGCCGGGGAGTTCACCAAGCTCATCCTCAGTCAGCGCGGCTACCAGGCCAATTCCAAGATCGTCACCACCACGGATGAGCTGCTTCAGGAAACATTGAACCTCAAGCGCTGATCCATCCAGGCTTTCTGATGCGCGGCCCCCCGGGGCCGCGTTCAGCGTACACTGCCGCCATGTCCCTCCCCTTTCTGCCCACCCTGGACCACCCCGGCCGCATTCTCGTGGTGGACGATCAGCGGGACAACCTTCGCGTCCTCACTTTGGAGTTGAAGCGCCAGCCCTTCGCCCTGACCTGCGTAGAGACGGCGGCGGAGGCCCTGGCCTTCTGCGAGAGAGAGGCCTTTAAAGGCATCCTGCTGGATGTCAGCCTGCCGGAGATGGATGGCATCGAAGTCTGCCGGCACCTTCGCCAGAAGGGGCTCAACACTCACACCCCGGTCATCTTCCTCAGCGCCATGCGCGTGGGCGAAGGCTGGGTGACCCAGGGCCTCGAAGCCGGCGGCATGGACTACCTGACCAAGCCCTACTCGTTTCCGGAACTCCTTGCCAAGCTGCGCATGATGGTGCGCCTCTCGCGGCAGAACGAAGCCCTCATGGCCCACGAGCGGCAGCAGGCCCTCATCGAGGTGGCTGGCGGCGCCGCCCATGCCCTGGCCCAGCCGTTGGCGGCGGCGCAGATCCTCGCGGATCAGCTGGCCAAGCAGAATGCCCCGGCCTCCCAGGAGCAGCTGGATCAGCTGGGCGCTTTCCTTCAGCAGACCGCCCAGATTCTGCGGCAGATCCAGAACCTTCACACCTATGTGACCAAGCCGTACGCCGATGGCCACATCTTGGATCTGGCCCAGAGCAGCCGCCCCGAAACGGCGCAGGACGCGTCCCGGTCCTGACAGGATTACACTGGAGCCTTTGACCGAGGCCCCATGTCCGAGCAGGAACCCCAGCCCCTCAGCCCCCGCCGGAAGACCCGCCAGATCATGGTGGGCAAGGTGCCTGTGGGCGGCGATGCCCCCATCAGCGTCCAGAGCATGACCAAGACGGATACGCGGGATGTGGAAGCCACCGTCAACCAGATCTACGGCTATGCCAACGCGGGCTGCGAGATCGTGCGGGTGAGCGTGCCCACCAAGAAGGCTGGCGAAGTCTTCCATGAGATCTGCGACCGCAGCCCCATCCCCGTGGTGGCCGACATCCACTTCGACTACCGGCTGGCCCTGGTGGCCGCCGATGGCGGTGCGGCCTGCCTGCGCATCAATCCCGGCAACATCGGTGGCCAGGATCGCGTGAAGGCCGTGGTGGACAAGGCCGGGTCCAAGGGCATCCCCATCCGAATCGGCGTGAACGGCGGCAGCCTGGAGAAGGACCTGCTGGAGAAGTTCGGCACCGCCACGCCCGAAGCCATGGTGGAGAGCGCCCTGCGCCACATCGAGGTGCTGGAGCGCGAGGGTTTCCACGACATCAAGATCAGCCTCAAGGCCAGCGACGTCATTCGCACCGTGCAGGCCTACCGGCTGCTTGCGAAGCAGGTGGACTATCCCTTTCACCTGGGCATCACCGAGGCGGGCACGCCCTTCGGCGGCACCATCCGGTCCAGCGTGGGCATGGGCATTCTGCTGGCGGAGGGCCTGGGCGATACCATCCGCGTGTCCCTCACGGGCGAGGGCGAGGATGAATGCCGCGTGGGCCACGAGATGCTGCGCTCCCTGGCCCTGCGGAGCGGCGGCTTCCGCATGGTGAGCTGCCCCAGCTGCGGCCGGGTGCAGATCGACCTCAACCGCGTCGCCAACGAGATCGAGGAAGGCCTGAAGCAGATCAACCACGAGAACATCACCTACGCGGTCATGGGCTGTGTCGTGAACGGCCCCGGCGAAGCCAAGGATGCTGATCTGGGCGTGGCGGGCGGCGCCGGTGAGGGACTCATCTACCGCAAGGGCGAACTCATCCGGAAGGTAAAAGAGGAAGACCTCGTGCCCGCTTTCCTGGAAGAGGCGCGCAAGGTCAAGGCCGAGGCGGATGCGGCCAAGGTCTAAGTCCGTGGACTGGCTGCTGGCCCACCCCTTCGCGGCCCTGGGGCTCGCCCTCGCTTTGGAGGCCTTCCTGCCCGTGCGCTTCCAGCCCACGGCCTGGCTGTGCCGCGGCGCCATCCGCGCCTACCAAGCCACGCTGTCGAGCCACCTGCCCACCCAGTGCAAGTTCACCCCCACCTGCAGCCACTACGGCTTGGGCTGCATCCAGAAATACGGCACCCTCCGCGGCGGCCTGCTCACCAGTTGGCGTCTGCTGCGCTGCTCTCCCTTCACCCGGGGCGGTATCGACCCCGTGCCGTAGACCTTGTTGCGCAAGGGTGTGAATGACCGGTTTGAACATTTAAAGAAAATCAGACCTTTTTAGTCGTATATGTGACCCCATGCACTGCCCAGGCCCCCCATCGTGGAGGCAGGGAGCCATTCCCGCGGAGGCACCATGACCCTCAATCTCGACACCAAGGTTGGCGCGCTGGTGCTGGCCCACCCTGAAACCATGCGGTACCTGGAAGGCCAGGGCGTGGATTACTGCTGCGGCGGGCACCGCTCCCTGCGCGAGGCCTGCGAGGTGGCCGGACGTTCCCCCGCCGAGGTGCTCGCGGGTCTGGCGACCTTGGGCGATTCCAGCGCGGCCCCGGCCCGGAACTGGGCAGAGGCTTCCCTGACTGAGCTCATGGCCCACATTGAGGCCACCCACCACGCCTACCTGCGTTCCGAATTGCCACGGCTGGAGCTGCTGCTGGAGAAGGTGCTGGGCGCCCACAGCGAAAACCATCCCGAGCTGGACGAGGTGTTCGACCTCTTCCAGGAGCTCTCCATGGACCTCATGCCGCACCTGCTCAAGGAGGAGCAGATCCTCTTCCCCTTCATCCGCTCCATGGAATCCGGCGCCCCGGCCCAGGCCTGCTTCGGCACCGTGCAGAGCCCCATCCGTGTCATGGAATCCGAGCACGAGATCGTCGGCGGGCTGCTGGTCAAGCTGCGGGTCCGCACCAGCGATTACACCGTTCCCGCGGATGGCTGCGCCACTTTCCGTGCGCTCTACGAAGGGTTGAAGGAACTGGAGGCGGATCTCCACCTCCACATCTTCCTGGAGAACCAGGTGCTCCATCCGCGCGCAACCGCCATGGAAGCGGCCCGCCAGAGCTGACTTTCCTTTCAAACTGCCATCAAGGAGACTGATCCATCACGGAGGCACTGAGCCCACCGATGTGGCACGGAGACCTCCGTGCTTCTCCGTCATGGGCAGGCCATTGGCCCATGCTCCGTGTCTCCGTGGTGGCTCCTTTACGATTGAGGGAGAACGGTGTCAGTGCACGTCCTGCAGACTCCAGCGGTCGGTGCAGCCATGGCTCTCGACCACCTGGTGTGCCTTCCTCAGACGCAAGGTGTGCTGCACGGTCTGCATGATGGTGAACAGACGGTCCTGGATGCCCAGACGCTTGAGGTCATCGGCGGTGAACCAAGTGATGCCCTCCGCATCTTTGCGCGCGGCGTGGTCGGCCAGGATCTGCTCGGTGATGCCCACGGGAGACCTCCATAACTGCTAGTTTTAGATAGCACGGAGGAGGCGGCGTGGCCAGCTGGCGGGATACAGGATTCGGTGGTGCAGTGATGGCGGCCTGGGCCCTGGCCACCGTACCCCTGACCGTGGTCGCCATTCTCCTGGCCGTTCCCTTCCTCGGGCGGCGCCGGGCCTTTTTCACCGTCGGCCCCCTGTTCGCCCGGGGCCTTGCGTGGTTCTGCCGCGTGCCATTCACACTGCAGGGTTGGGAGCAGTTGCCGGAGGACATCCGCCAGGGCCGCCAATCCGTCATCTTCATGTCGAACCATGAAAGCCAGCTGGACCCGCCCATGCTCGTGGCCGCCCTGCCCGTGCCCGCGGTTTACATCGCCAAAAAAGAACTGAAATACGTGCCCTTCATCGGCTGGGCCGGCTGGGCTGCGGGCGTGATCTTCATCGACCGCGGTGACCGGGAGCGGGCCATCCGCAGCATCCACGACGCCGCCCAGCAGATCCGCGGCGGCAAGAACGTGGTGATCTTTCCCGAGGGCACCCGCAGTCGCACGGGCACCATGCTGCCCTTCAAGAAGGGCGGTTTCGCCCTGGCCCTGGATGCCGGAGTACCCATCGTGCCCATGGCCACCCTCGGTGGCCATCAGGTGCTTCCCCCGGGCAGCATGCGAATCCGCCCCGGCCGCTACCAGCTGCGGATGGGCGCACCGGTGCACCCTTCCGAATACGGCGACCGGGAAGCCCTCATGAAGGAAGTGCGGGCCCGCATCGAAGCCCTGGTGACCGAGGCCCGAAGCAGCGCCCCAGCACACGCTTAGAGGCTAATGGAACACCGGGTCCTGCTGGGCGACCTTGAGCTTGCCGGGGTGGAAGCGGTCCGCCAATTCCACCAGGGCCTGGGCGGCGGCCCGATCGCCCAGCCGGGCCACCACGCGGGCCATGAAGTAGAGGTTCACGGAAATCACCCGCCGTTCGTTGTGCTTGCGCTGGGAAAGGTCGATGGCGGCCAGCTTCTGCCGATAGGCCTCGAAGGTGGCCTTGGCTCCGGCGCGATCTCCCGCCAAGGCCTGCTTCAACCCCGTCATCAGCACGGTGTTCGAGTGGTCTGGCGGCCACACGCCTTCCAGTTCCCGCAGGTAGCTTTCCGCAGAGGCCCGGTCGCTCCGATCCCAGGCCGTATAGGCCATGAGGCTGCGCAGCACGTTGGAACCGGGGATTTCGCGCAGGCCCGCGCGCAGCCGTAATTCGGCCTCCTGGCTGCGACCCATCCACAGCAGCGCATCTGCGGCGGTCACGTAGGCGTACTCGGCCGCAGGTCTCAGCGCCAAGGCACGGTCCGCGTGCTGCAAGGCCAGGGGCAGTTCCCCTTCGTTCTGGAGGAAGACACCCAGACGGTGATGGGCCTGCCAGCCCTCCGGGAACAGGGCCAGGGACTTCTCGAAGTAGCGGCGCGCCGCCTGATGGTTGTCGTCACCTTCGAGCCCGGCGAACACATCCGCCAGCACGTCGTAGGCCTTGTGGTCCGCGGGATCAAGGCGCACGGCCTGCAACGCAGCCCGGCTGGAGCCTTCCAGATCGCCCATGCGGAGCTGGATGGAAGCCAGGGCCCGGTAGGCCTGGGAGGCGCTGGGATCCAGGGCGATGGCCTGTTCCGCCGCCTGCTTGCCCTGACGCAGCAGGGTCTGGGCCTCGTCATAGCGGCCCTGGCTGAGGGCCGTGGTGGCGCCCAGTTCGGCCAGGGTCCAGGCATACTCGGCGCGAGCCGGGGCATAGTCCGGTTCGCCCTCGATGGCCGTGGCCAACAGGGAATTGGCCAGGCGGATCGAATCCTGGTTGCCATCGGTGATGACCTGCAGCGCCTTGGTGTAGAGCTCCCGCGTGCGCGGCAGCTTGGCCTGGGAACGCAGGGAACCCGGATCGCTGCCCAGTCCCATCTCCTGGGGCAGTCGTTGCTGCAGTTCGTCCTCGAGCTTCAGCAGGTCTGCCACAGGGCGATCCAGCTGGAATTGGTGCAGGGTCGCGCCGCGCACTGCGTCGAGCACGCGCACGCCCATGCGCAGCTGACCGCCAACCACTTGATAACTGCCCAGCACCAGCAACTCGGCCTTGAGCTGGCGGCCCAGTTCCCCCACGGCCTTGGGCGCCTGGCCCGGCGTGTCACCCAACTGATGCATGGCCTCCACCACGCGAAGGCGATCCACCACGGCCATGTCCTCGCGCCGCACCAGGCCAAAGGCCATGGCGTCGGCGAAACTGTTGCTCAGCCAAGCGTGTTCTGAATCAGGCTGCATCTGCTCCAGGGGCAGCACTGCCACCACGCGGCGGCCCTTGGTGAAATCCTCCCGGGAGGCGCGACGCGCTTCACCCAGTCCCGTGCCGTCCGAGCGGCGCCACAGCCACAGACCGGCGGCGGCCCCCACGACGAGGGTGGCGCCCACAGCGGGCAGCAGCCAGCGCCGCCCTTTTCGGCGCAGGGTGGGCACCGGTCGACTCAGATGCGAAACCATGGCCGTGGCCACGTTTTCGGAAAGGCCAGCCGCCAGGGCCTGCAGGTTGGGGAAGCGATCCTTGGGCGCCTTGGCCATGAGGCGGTGGATGGCGTCCTGCACCGTGCGCGGCAGATCGGGCCGGGCTTCGGACAGCGGCCGGGGTTCATCCCGCGTCACGGCGTAGAGCGTGTCCACGAGGCTGCCCCGCAGGAAGGGATGCACCGCCGTGGCCAGTTCGTAGAGCACCACGCCCAGGCTGAACTGATCGGATTGGCCCGTGAGCGCCTGGCCGTTGGCCTGCTCGGGGCTCATGTAGGCGGGGGTGCCCTGGCTGTAGCCCGGCGCCGTGCGCTCCACCAGGGTCATGTGGTGGGAGGTGGCCCCCGAGGGCAAATCCTCCACGCCCCGCCGGGCGATGCCGAAATCCAGGATCTTCAGCTGCCCCTCGTCGGTCAGCAGCAGGTTCTCGGGCTTGATATCGCGGTGGACGATGCCCTTCTGGTGGGCGTGGGAAAGGGCCGAAGCCGCCTGGCGAGCCAGATCGAGCAGCGCTTCGCCCTCCAGGGGCTGGCCCACCAGGGCCCGCAAGGTGCGACCCTCCACCAACTCCATGGCGATGAAGGGGGTGCCATCCACTTCGCCCGCGTCGTAGATGTGGGCGATGTTGGGGTGGTTCAGCTGGCAGGCCAGCTTGGCCTCGCCGATGAGCGCCTTGCGGCGCAGATCGTCGGCATCCTTCAGGATCTTGATGGCCACTTCGCGCTCGAGACGCAGGTCCAGGGCCCGCCAGACTTCGCCCATGGCCCCCTCACCCAGACGGGAGAGCAACCGGTAGGAACCGAAGTGGGAGGGATCCTGGTTCAAGCGCATCCTTCTAGACAGAGATAGGCGAGTATACCTTTGGGTTGAGGGAACTGTTTGACTGAGGGTAAGTTCTTGACCTCTCTCTCGAAATATCGAGAATCAGGCCAGAGGTGGTTGTGCCCATTCCGGATCTCGATGCCGCGTTGACCGGGGCCCGCCTGGTGGAGGAAGCCGGTGCGCTGCTCACCCTGGGTGAGGAGCCGGATCGCATGGTGGCCCACGCCTTCGAGCGCCTGGGGCAGCTGGTGCCCTACGACCTGGCCACGGTGCTGCTGCGCGAGGGTGATGGCCTGCGCGTGGCCCACGCCATGGGCCCCCTGGCCACGCCCCAGCTTTCCGAGGCGCTCATCCCGGTGCGGGGCAACCTGCGTCTGCAGAACGCGCTCAAGGCCCGCTCCCGCCCCGCCACCTTCGAGGAGGACGATCCCGGCGAGGATACCTTCCATGGCCTGCTGGAGATGCCCCACGGGCACAGTTGCCTGGTGGCGCCGCTGCGCAGCCAGGGTGAGACCTTCGGCCTCATGACGCTGGATGCCATGGTGTGCCGCCAGTACCCCGACAGTGTGCTTCATCATGTCGGCGTCTTCGCCTCCCTCCTGGCCCTGGGCCTCAAGCAGGCCGAGCATCTGGCGCGGCTGGCGGAGCGGGAGCGCAGCCTCGCGGAGGAAGTGAGCTATTTCCGTGAAGCCCAGCGGCGGGATGTCCTGCAGGAGCCGCTGCGCGCTGAAAGCCCCGCCATGCGCGGCATCCTCGACCAGCTGCGGCAGGTGGCTTCCACCACCGCCACGGTGCTTGTCACGGGCGAGACCGGCACGGGCAAGGAGAAGGTGGCCCAGACCCTGCACCACCTCTCGCCCCGGCGTGAGAAGCCCTTCATCAAAGTGAACTGCAGCGCCCTGCCCGCCACACTCATCGAATCCGAACTCTTCGGCCATGTGAAGGGGGCATTCAGCGGGGCGGCCACGGCCCGCAAGGGCAGGTTCGAGCTGGCCGATGGCGGCACGCTGTTCCTCGACGAGATCGGCGACCTCCCCCTGGACCTGCAACCCAAGCTCCTGCGGGCCATCCAGGAGAAGGAGATCGATCCCCTGGGCAGCGAAAAATCCCGCAAGGTGGATGTGCGCCTGGTGGCTGCCACCCACACAGATCTGCGTGCCGCCGTGGCGGAGGGGCGCTTTCGTGAGGACCTCTTCTACCGTCTGAGCGTCTTCCCCATCCACCTGCCACCCCTGCGGGAACGGCCCGACGACATCGCCGCTCTGGCCGAAGGCTTTCTCGACCGCTTCGCCCGGGAGAATCGTCGCGCCCCCATCCAGCTGCCCGATGCGGTACGCGCCCAGCTGGAGGGCTATACCTGGCCCGGCAACGTGCGCGAACTGCACAACGTGCTGGAGCGGGCCGCCATCCTCTCGGCGGGACGCGAGCTGCGCCTGCCCCCCGGCGCGCTCCCCGCCCGCGGTGAGCGCGCCAGCAAGCCCCCCACCTGGGAGGCCCAGGAGCAGACTTACCTGGAGCGCCTGCTGCGCCACACCCGCGGCAAGATCGCCGGCGCCGACGGAGCCGCCGCCCTGGCGGGCCTGGCCCCATCCACCCTGTTGTCGCGTCTGGAAAAGCTGGGGCTGCGGCCCAGGGACTTCCGCGAAGCGTGATAGGTTTAGCCCCCACCGGAGTGCAGCATGAGTAAGATCACCGGCCCCAATGACGCCCTGCCGCCGGAGGTTCCTGACCCGCCCCCGGCCCTTCCTCCGGTCCAATCCGTATGGGCGCCGCCACCCTCCATGGCCGCCCCCTCCCTGATTCCGCCGCCCTTGCCGGACGAGCCATTGCGGCCCGTGCCCTTCGAGGATCACGACACCTATCCCACGTTCTGGTCGCGGGTGGGGGGCATGTTTCAGCTGGTATTCCGGAACCCCATGGAGCTCTTCGAGCGGGTGCCCGTGACTGAAGGCCTCAGCGCGCCCTGGCGCTTCCTGATGCTGATGTCGATCCCCGTGTTTCTGTTCATGGCCCTGTTCTTCTTCCTCATCGGGATGGGAGCGATGTTCGCGGCCCTGGAGCAGGCCGGGAAGAGTGACAGCAAGATGCTGGCGACCCTGGTTCCCGTGATCTTCGGAGCCATGCTGCTGCTGATGCCGCTGTTCAGCTTCCTGGGCATGGTCATCGGCGGCGCTCTGAACCACTTCTTCCTCTGGATGTGGGGCGGGCTCAAACCCGGCGCAGGCACCAGCCAGAGCATCCGGGCCTACGGCTATGCCTCTGCCTTCATCCAGCTGGGCGGCATCATCCCCTACCTGGGCATCCTCATCCAGCTGGCCGGCCTCATCGCCGTGGGCATGGGCATGGCTCGCATGCACAAGACCGACACCTGGCGCGGCATCTGCGCGGTGCTGACCCCGCTGTTCCTGGCCTGCTGCTGCGCGGTCCTTCTGGCCTTCAGCATTCCGGCCATCATCGCCGCGAACCGGTAGGATCCAGCCACTCGAAGGCATGGTCCGCCACACCGATGGGGGCGACGATCCGGTGGGCGGCACCAGCCTGCAGCGCGGTCTGCTCATCCCAGGTTTCAAAACCCCTGAACAAGCGATCGGCACCTTTGCGCCCCAGCAGCTCCGGGAGCCGTACCGTGCCGCCAAAGCCCGTGAGGATGCCGTGTTTCGCCGCGGGATGGGCCAGCCGCAATCCGCCTTTCCCGAGCTCATTCGCCGCCACGGCCCAGCGTTCCTGCCCATGCAGCGCCAGATCACAGCCGCCCCCCATGGCCACGCCCGAGATCACCGTGAGGCTCTGCCAGCCGGGCCAGAGCAGGTGGTTCATGATCCGCTGCCCCCGGCGGGCAAAGGGCTCGGCCGAGCTGGCATCCAGTGCGCCGACTTCATGCAGATCGGCCCCGGCGGAGAAGTGATGGCCTTGCCCCGTCATCCATCCTGCGCCACTGAGGGCCAAGCGGCGGATGCCCGCCCAGCGCAACTCCACCAGGAGGCGGTCCAGGGCCACCAGCAAGTCGCTGTGCAGACGGTGGAGGCCATCTCCGGAGCGGAGGCCGATCCAGGCCCAGGCTTCACCGCGCAGGAGGTCCAGCGACGTGCGCCCCTCGTACCAGGTTGCCGGGCTTGGAAGTCCGGGCCTCATGCAAGGCCCAGGCGGTCCAGCGCCGCCGCCAAAAGTTCCGCATCGGGGTCCCAGGTGGGCACTTCGGGCAGCTGATTGCGGAACCATGTGGCCTGCCGCTTGGCATAGGCCTGGGTTTCCATCACCACGGCGGCTTCGATGGCTTCCGCGTCGCCTCCGGCCATCCAATTCGAATAACCCAGGGGCCGCAGGGTGGCCAGATCCTCGCCATGGCCCGCTGCCACGAGCTGCGCCACCTCATCGCGCCAGCCGGCGCGCACCTGGGCGGCCACGCGCGCCGCCACCCGGGCCCGTTGCCGCTCCCGCGTGGGCGCCACCACCAGGGCGCGCCAGCCGGGCGGAAGGCCGGTCCCAGGGCCGGTCAGCAGGCCGGAAGGCGCTCGCCCCGTGGCCAAGTGCAAAGCCAGGGCCCGCTGCACCCGGGCGCTGTCGTTGGGATGGAGGGCGGCTGCCCGCGCCGCATCCACCGCCGCCAGGTACCGGTGCAGGCGGGGCGTGCCCAGGCGCTCCGCCCACCCGCGCACCCGCTCCACCAGAAGGGGGGCCACGGGCGGCAGGTCGCTGAGCTGCTGCCAGATGCCCCGCAGGTACAAGCCCGAGCCCGTCACCAGCACCGGCTCGTGGCTGGCCTGGAGCCAGCCGCGCACCAACTGACCAAAATCCTTGGGATTCGGCCGCGCAGACAGTGGCAGCGCGCCATAGCCCACGTGAGGCACACCCCCTCGCTCGGCCGCATCGGGCTGCCCCGTGCCGATGGCGAGGCCCTCGATGGCCTGGTAGGGATCCCCATTCACCACGGTGCCGCCCAGGTGCCGAGCCACGGCCACGGCCAGGGCGGATTTGCCGGAAGCGGTGGGGCCGAGGATCACAATGGACATGGGTCAAAATTACCATCTGCCGGGCCCCGATGAGGCGCCGGGAACCTCCTCAGCCCTGGCCTCACTTGAAGTCCATGCGTGCCCTGCTCTGCTCATGCCTCTGCCTCGCCGCCGGCCTTCAGGCGGGAGAGCCGCCGCGGCCCGGACTGGACCGCACCTTCCTCGCGCACATCCTTTCGGATGCCGAACAGGGCGCCAAGCCTTGGAAGACGTTCCGGGTGCCGGAGGATTCCGCCTCGGCCGTGGTCGAGGTAGTGGGCGAATACACCAAGGATGAGCTCCGCCAGGTCGCCTTCCAGGAATTCCTCGTGTGGTTCCACCAGGACTTGCGACGCTTCTGGCGGAACCACGGCTACACAGGCCCAGCCCCGGACTTGGCCGCCGCCAGCCTGCCCGTGGAGCGCTTCGGCGGCAATCCCGTGCCCCGGAACGTGCCTCTGGGCCGCGGCGGTTTCTAGGTCGCCGCCCCTGGCACGGGAAGCCTTGGAGGCATCGCCCCGTGCCAGTTGGCGGGGCCTATTGAGGGACCACGATCCGTTCAACGGATTCGACCAGCGTGCGGGACCAGACGTTATCCCGGCTGCCGTTGACGAGGTAGACGAAGACGAAGTGATCCTTCAGGTCCGGCTGGAATCGGATGCGAACCCGCACCTTGGCGCCCCCATCGTGGCCCACCTCATGCCAGGTGCCGTTCTCGCCGTATTCCCACCCGGATGAGAAGTAACCGAGGTCCCCATTGGGAAACGCATGGGGTCGCCAGAAACGCAGCAAGGCTTTTTGGGAAACCAGCTTGCCTCGCGCCACGGCACCGAGAAAGGTCGCCAGATCGTCAGCAGTGCTGAACAGCTCGCCATGGGCCACGCTGTAGGCAGGCCACGCCACGGGAACATCTGGAACCAGGCGGCCCCCCTCGCCGTGATAGGAGGCCACCAGTCGACCCTGCGGCACGTTCTCGAGGCCGAGCCAGGTGTGGCGCAGGCCCAGAGGGGAAAAGATGCGGCTGCGGGCCAGGTCGCCGTACTTGATTCCAGTGACGGATTCAAGAATGGCCCCGATGACCAGGAAGTCTGTTCCCGTGTAGCGGGTGCGCGTGTCAGGCGGATCCACGAGCGGCGTGTGGGCGAGCCGCTCGAATGCGGCAGGCGCGGAAGGTGGAAAGGGCGCCGAAGGGTTTCCCGGATCAAAAAATTCGGGGACGCCCGAAACATGGTTGAGAAATTGCTCGACGGTAATCGCTCGCCAGCCTTGCGGAAGATTGGTGACATAGCGCGAAGCCGGCGCATCCAGCGCCACCTTCCCTTCCTCCACAAGCTGCAGGAGCAGAACGGAGGCGACGAGTTTGCTCACGGAGTAGGCCGGGAAGATGGTCTCAAAGGTCACGGGCGACGTTCCATCGACCGTGACTTTCCCCGAGGCGTGGCGATATATGGGCTCGCCATTGTGCAAGACGACGACCGCCTGGGCCGGAATGCCATGTTTCAAGGCGTTGTCCGCCACCACCTTGTCCACTGCCGCAGCCGCCGTCGGGACGAGTGGATCGCTGCAAAAGGCCCGCGGGATCGAGGCCAGGGCGAGAAGAATCCAAAGCGGGCGTTTGAAGGATCGATGCATGGGGGAAGTGTAAAGGTAAGCCCGGCGAGTGGTCAGGCCTTCCTCACGAATTCATGGGTGCAAGTCGGTTTTCTCGGCGGGCAGTTGGGCCAGGGCCCCAAGGGGTCGATCCTTTGCGATGAGACGCGCATGGCGACAGGGCGGCCCGGGTGGCGTCGGAGTGAAAGACTCGTGCCTTCTAACCCATCAGCCGCGGCAGCACCCTGGCGGCCTGGTCCCGGGCCAGGCGGGCAGCCTCGATGGCATGGCGGGCGGCCTCATCCGCAGATTGGCTGGGCGTGAGGAGGGCCTCGAGCTGGCCCCGCAGCCGGGCGGTTTCGCCCTCCGGGTCCGCCAGGTGCTGCTGGGCCGCGGCCTCGAACACCAGCAGGAAGCACTGGATGGCATCGCAGGCCGTGGAGACGATGGCGGCGCTGTGGCGGTGATCCACGTCCAAGGCCAGGGCTGTCGCCAGGAAGCGGAGGCCATCCTCGAAGCGGGCCTGCAGAGATCCTGAGGGGCCCGTACTCATGGACTTGGACTCATGGACCAGGGCTCATGAGGGGCGGCTCATTCGCCTGGGGGCACAGGGTAATCACCGGTGAAGCAGGCGTAGCAGAAGCCCTTGCCGTGCCCGGGGCCATCATCGCCCATGCACCCTTCCAGATCCTCCAGATCCAGGTAGCCCAGGGTGTCGGCCTCCACGAACTCGGTGATCTCCTTCAGGTTCATGTAGGAAGCGATGAGGTGCTGTCGCTTGGGCGTGTCGATGCCGTAGAAACAGGAATGCGTGGTGGGCGGACAGGCGATGCGCATGTGCACTTCCCTGGCGCCGGCCTCTTTCACCATCTGCACAATCTTCTTGCTGGTGGTGCCGCGCACGATGCTGTCATCCACCAGCACCACGCGCTTGCCCGCCAGCAGGTGCCGCACGGGATTCAGCTTCACCTTCACGCCGAAGCTGCGGATGTTCTGCTTGGGCTCGATGAAAGTGCGGCCCACGTAGTGGTTGCGGATGATGCCGAAATCAAAGGGGATGCCCGAATACTCGGAATAACCCAGGGCCGCGCTGACGCCGCTGTCGGGCACGGGCACGATGAGATCCGCTTCCACCGGATGGCGCATGGCCAGGCGGCGCCCCATCTCGCGGCGCGCCACCATGACGCTCCGCCCGTAAACGAGGGAATCGGGCCGGGCGAAGTAGATGTGCTCGAACACGCAGGGCCGAGCCTGCACCTTGGGCAGCGGGAAGCGCGAGCGGATCTCACCGTTCTTCCGGGAGACCACCACCATCTCACCGGGCTCCACATCCCGCTCGTACTGAACCCCCACCAGGTCGAAGGCGCAGGTCTCAGAGCTGAACGCGTGGGTCTCACCCATGCGTCCCATGGCCAGGGGCCTGAAGCCGTGGGGATCACGGGCGGCGATGAGCGCATCCTCCGTGAGGATCAGCAGCGAGAAGGCGCCCTTGGCCTGGCGCAGGGCCATCACCACGGCCTCTTCCAAACTGTCCGCCTGGGCGCGGTTGATGAGGGCCAGCAGCACCTCGCTGTCGGAGGGGCTGGTGAAGGTGTGGCCATCAGTGATGAGGCTGGCGCGCAGCGCTTCGGTGTTGGTCAGGTTGCCGTTGTGGCAGAGCGCCACCTGGCCGAAGCGGCCATGGATGAGGAAGGGATGGGCCGCCGAGGCCACATTGCCGCCGGTGGTGGAGTAGCGGGTGTGGCCGATGGCCGCATCGCCGGGCAGGGCGTCCAGCACGGCCTCGGTGAACACATCCGCCACATAGCCCTGAGCCTTGTGAAGGTGCAGGCCTTTTTCATCGCCGGAGCAGATGCCCGCCGCCTCCTGGCCGCGATGCTGCAGGGCGTAGAGGCCCAGGTACGTCTGGCGGGAGGCCTCCGCCTGGTGGCAGATTCCGAATACCCCGCATTCATCCCTGAACGCCATGATCCCTCCGAGTCTTTCAGGATACCGCCCCGACGGCGGAAGCCGAACCGGCAGTTCCAGCTCGGCCAGCCGGTCAGCGCACCATCACGGTGGAGCTGGCCTCCTGCTGGGCCTCCTGGGCCATGGACCGCAACGTGCTGAGCAGGGTGGTGCCCGCCTCCGTGGGAATCAGGCCCGCGGTGCTGTCCAGGCCTTCCAGATGCAACTCGATGCGGGCCACGTCGCCCTGCTCGAAACGGGCGCTGAGATCGCAGAGGGCCAGCAGCTTCGGCGCCACTTCCACCAGCACGGTCGAGGCGTGGATGCCCTCCGGAATTTGGAGGCTCCACACGGGCAGGCTGCGGTTTCCAAAGCGGAGAAGGATGGGCTCCGGCCTGGTCTGTGGCGAGGGTCCGGCGAGGTAGAGCAGGCGCTCCGCGCGGCCCAGCAGCATGGCCTGCGCGTAGGCGGTGCCCTGGGAGCGGTCGGCTTCCAACCGCCAGCCGCCCATGCGCGGTTTCTGCACCTTGTTCTGGGTGCGCGTTGCCGCCGTGGCCTGCAGGCGGAACTGGGTCTCCAACGGCTGGGAGTCGTCCCGCATCCACAGCTGCATCCGGTAGCGGAGTCCTTCCTGGGCACAGACCGGCAGCGAAAAGGCCAGAAGAAACAGGAGAGCCAAAGAACGCACGAGACCACCTTCCCTTCCAGGGTGCCATCCCATGAGATCCTGGGCCAGCGCGGGGAGATGGCTGGTGCCGATTTGTTTCGATCTGGATGGGACCCTGGGGCACTTCAGCTCGGGCTTCGTGCTTCTGCGCCAAGCCTTGGGCGACATTTGGGGCCAGGCACCCACGCCTGCTGAATTGACGCTTTGCAAAGGCTCCACCGATTGGGAGATCGTCGACGATCTGCACCGGATGCGTTTTGGCCGCGGCCTGAATGAAGCCGACTATGCGATCTACGAGACGGCCTGCCTGTCCCACTTCCAGCGTGCCTTCGCGCCCGGCGGCTGGGAGGCCGAAGCCTTTGCGGGCGTGCTGGAAGGCATGCATCGCCTGGCCCAACGCTGGCCCGTGTGGCTGGTCTCCGGCAACGCCCCCGCCGTGCTCACCTTCAAGGCCGAGGTCTTGGGCATCGATTCCTCCATTCCGCGCCTGGGCTCCCTGCCCCGCCACGACCGGGCCGGCCTTCTGAAGCGGGCGCTGCAAGACTGTCCCGGCCCGCACCTCTATGTGGGCGATCGGCCGCACGATCTGGAAGCGGCCCAGCGGGCGGGTCTGCCCTTCGTCGGCGTCGGGGACGCCGTTCCCGGGGTGCATGCCTGCGTGCCCTCTGATGCCGAGGCGGATCGCCTTGTCGCCGCCGTCGAAGCGGCCCTGGGGCCCCGCTTGTGACGATGCGCAAGAACCCGCTGGCCGCCTGGTTCGCGACCCAGTCAGTTTCCCTCAAGCTGAGCAGCGCCTTCGCCGCCGTGCTGCTGCTGGGCGTGCTGGGCATGGGCATCTACAGCAGCAAGCGGGTCCGCCAGCAGGCCAACCAGGAGGAACTCACCACCCTGGCCCTGCTTTCAGAGCGCCTGGCCGGCCAGGTGGACACCGATCTTTCCACCACCCGGAACCTGGCCCGCCACCTGGCCCTCACCCAGGATGCGGCCGCTTTCCTCGCCTCCCGTCCAAGGGGAGCCCGGGCCGAGGCCTTCACCACCTGGCTGACCAGGCAGGCCGCGCAAACACCAGGCACCTCGGCCGTGTTCGTGCTCGGACGGGATGGCACCTGCCTGGCCAGCAGCCAACGCGCCTTCGTGGGTCGCAACTTCGGCTTCCGGCCCTACTTCCAGGAGGCCCTGTCGGGCAACCCCTGTGTCAGCGATTGGACCATTGGGGCGGTAACCCAGACGCCTCGCCTCTTTTCCGCGGCGCCGGTGCATGTGGGCACCCGCATCCTGGGTGTGCTGGTCACTGAATACGACGTGACCGAGCTGGAACATACCATCCACACCTTCGCCCAGCCCGGCTGCTCAGTGATGCTGGTAAACCGTCAGGGCATCGTCCTTTCCCACAGCGACCCCAGCCGGACCTACCACACCATCGAGCCCCTTCCCCCTCCGGTGCGAGATGAGCTGGATCGCAACCGCCAGTTCCTGGGCCGCTCCCTTCCCACGGATGCCCTCTCCCCCGAGTTTCCCGCCGCCATCCACCAGACCCTGGAGGAAGGCGCCCCCCGGCTTGCCCGGTACCGGCTGGCCAAGCTGACCAAGTGGGGCGCCTTCAGCCCCATCAAGGGGCAGCCCTGGGTGGCTGTGGTGGCCACGCCGGAAATGGACATCCTGGGCCCCACCCGGGCCGTTTGGATGGACACCCTCACGGTGGGGCTCATCACCTCCACGGCGGCCTTTTTGCTGGCCCTGGGCCTGGTGCGTCTGCTCCTGCGCCCGCTGCGAACCCTGGCTTCAGCCATCACCGCCTTCGGCCGGGGCGACAGCCGATCCCGGGCCCCGATCCAAACCCACCGGGAGCTCGATGTGCTGGCCCGCACCTTCAACGCCATGGCCGACACCATCCAGAGTCACCAGGAAAACCTGGAAGGGCTGGTCCACCAGCGCACCCGCGACCTGGAACAGGCCCTCGCGGACATGAAGCGCCTCGAGGGCATGATCCCCATTTGCGGGTACTGCAAGCAGATCCGCGATGACAGCGGCAGCTGGTGGCAACTGGAGCAGTACATGTACATCCAGGATCACACCGAGGCCCAGTTCAGCCACGGCATCTGCCCCCAGTGCCGGGAACGGCACTTCCCTCGCAAAACGCCACCTACCGGGTCGTGACCTCGAAATCATCCAGCAGGGCCGCCGTCCGCGGATCGTGGTCCTTGCGCACGATGGCCTGCACGTGATGCAGACGCCCCCGGCGCACCACCACAATGCCCTCAATGACGCCGCCGTTGGGGCCTTTGGCTTTGTAGCGGAAGCCCGGCCCCTTATCCGCGGCCAGTTCTGTGCGCTGGATGGCGCCAAATCGGTAACCCAGGAAGTTCTGGAAGGTGGTGAGAATCTCGCGGGGCGTGGTGCCGCCCTTATCGCCCCGGGGAAGGTTGCCCACGGCCACGCTGAAGGTTTCATCCAGGCGGCCCGCAGGGCTCATGGCCAGATCAAACCACTCCACTTCACCGTAGGGCCCGGGATCCGTGTGCCGGTGCAGCTTGGGCGGGCCAGGGAAGGTGGCGGCAATGCCCAGGTTGTCGTTCTCGATGCGGCGCGGATCATCCTTGCAGCCCGTGAGGGCCACCAGCAGCATGAGGCTCAACCAGACACGGGACATGACTCCCCCTGTTTTGTCATCGGACTTCCCCATCAGGAAGTTGACTCGCGGCGTGCGGCCTCGGTCCAGCGGGCCGCTTCGCGCGGATCGCGCAGCACACCATGCCCGCCCAGATAGGCCTCCGCCAGGGCCTGCATGGCACCCGCATGGCCCGTCTCCGCGGCCCTGCGGAACCAGATGGCCGCGGTGAGATCATCCTTGGGCCGGTGGGGTTCACCGCGACGATGGGCCAGGCCTAACTGGTAGCAGGCCTCGGGATCCCCACCTGCGGCGGCCTCTGCCAAGCGATCCCGTCCGGTCCGGGGCCGATCCTTTCGCAACTGCCGGGTCTGCCAAACCAGCACCAGCACGAGGGCTGTCGCCGCGATCAGGGGCATGTGGTAGAAGGTCGCCGAGCCCACCCAGAACAGCCATCCCAAACCACCCAGGCTTACCACCACCAAGGCTGCCACTCCGAGGAGCAGGATCCGGCGCCCGGCGGCGTGGCTCACCACCCGGTCCGCTGCCGCTTCGGCCCCTTCCACCGAAGCCGCGGTGAACCTCAGCAGGGGGTCGGCTGGTGCCGCATCATGGCGGAGCAGGCTGCGGGCAGGGGCTGGATGAGGCTCCCGGCTTCGGGCTTCCGAAGCCCACATGGCCGCCTTCGCCTCGTCGGCTTCCACGCCATCGCCACAAGCGTAGGCATGGGCCAGCCAAGCGGCCGCGCGGCCATGGCCCAGGGCTGCGGCCCGCAGGTACCATCGCTCCGCCTCCAAGGGATCAGGCCCGACGCTGCCATGCCCGGTCCGCAGGGCATCCGCCAGACGGAAGGCGGCCTCAGCATGCCCCTTCAGCGCCGCATGGCGCAGGCGCTCCACGCCACCCGAGTGGCCTCCGGCGCCCCAACCGCCTTCCAGGTACACCAGGGCCTCCTGGAACAGGGCCTCGGGCCCACCGAGGCGCACGGCCTGATCCAGGTATTTCCGCGCCGCCTGGGGATGATGCGCATGCCGGGCCCAGTGGAGCCAGAGCCCCTCGGGATCCGCAGCGAATCGGGCAATCCAGCCACGCAGGTGCCCTTCCACCCAGACCAGTACCGGCAGGCTGGCCCCGGCCATGGCCCCAAGGATGGCCGCAAAGGCGGTGCCGAACAGCGCCAGCACCAGCAGGGCCCGCCACAGCCGCGCCAGCGGCGCCAGAGGAGTGGCCAGCAGCAGGAAGGGTAGGAAGAGGATCAGGCCCAGGGCGAGGAGGCCCTTCAGCCAAGCCCTGTGCCGATCCGCGAAGGCCCGCATCACTTCGCCTTCAGCGCCTCATCCAGGGCGCGCTGGGCCATGCCCTCGGCGTAGCCGGACCACCGCTGCACCAGCCTCCCCCGCCGATCCACCAGGATCGTGGTGGGAATGCCGCTGATCTCACCGAAGGGCTCCAGCGCTTTCGCGCCATCCGGCAGGTAGGCGGTGAGGCCCAACTGGGGATTCTGGGCCAGGAAGGGCTTCACATCGCCCCAACCGCCGTTGTCCACAGAGATCGGCAGCACCACGTAGCCGTCGCCGCCCGCCTTCTGCAGCTCGGCCACCTCCGGCAGGGATTTCCGGCAGGGGGGGCACCAGGTGGCCCAGACATCCACCAGCACGACCTTGCCCTGGAAATCCGCCAGGGTGCGGCGGTTGCCCTCGGCGTCCACGAAGGCCACGCGGCGCACATCCGTGCCGCTGGAGGCCCCTTCGCTTCCTCCCCCGAACATCCCCCGCACCACGACCACCCCGCCCAGCAGGAGGCCACCGCCCACCAGCAGGGCCGCCAACGTCATACGCCAGCGCGACTCGGGAACATAGGCGTCGGACATGGGACCTCCGAAATGGAGTCTTGAGGGTACCCCCGCCCGGGCTCGCTTCATACTGATGGGATGCCACTCATCTCCGCCCCCGCCCTCCGTGCCAAGATCGGCACCGTCCGTCTGCTCGATGCCCGGCCCTCCCCCGAGGAATACCAGGCGGGCCACCTGCCCGGGGCGATTCACGCCGATCTGAACCGCCAACTGAGCAGAGCCTCCGATCCCGGCCATGATCCGGCCCAGGGCGGCCGCCATCCCCTGCCGCCCCTGGCGCGTTTCACCGCCCAGCTGGGCGCCTGGGGCATCGAGCCCGAAACGGAAGTGGTCGTCTACGATGCCAACGGGGGCGGCAATGCCGCCGCCCGGCTCTGGTGGATGCTGCGGGCCCTGGGCCACGAGCGCGTCGCGGTGCTCGATGGCGGCCTTCCGGCAGCCCTCGCGGCTGGCCTCACCCTGACTGCGGAAGCAGCCATCACTTCCCCCGTAGGGCCCTATCCCGCGCACGCATGGCAATGGCCCACGGTGGACGCGCAGGCTGTCGACGCCATCCGCCAGGATGACTCCAGGAAGCTGTTGGACGTGCGCGCCCCCGAGCGCTGGCGCGGAGACACCGAAACCCTTGATCCGGTGGCGGGCCACATTCCCGGCTCCCTCAACCTCGCCTGGAACGACAACCTGGATGCCTCGGGCTGCTTCAAAGCGCCTGACCTGCTGCGCCGCCAGTACGAAGCCCTGCTGCAGGGCACCTCGCCCAGGCAGCTCACCGTCCATTGCGGCAGCGGCGTCACCGCCTGCCATACCTTGCTGGCCCTGGAAGTGGCGGGACTGGGCGGCGCGTCGCTCTATGTGGGCAGCTGGAGTGAGTGGTGCCGCAGCGACCGGCCCAAGGCCAAGGAATCCGCGCCATGAGCCAGGAGCACATCGTTCCCACCACCTGCACCGTCCCCACCACTTGCACCATGGACTGCCCCGACACCTGCGCACTGGACGTGACCGTGCGGGATGGCCGCGTGGTGGCCCTGCATGGCCGACGTGATCACCCCGACACGGCTGGTTTCATCTGCGAAAAGGTGAGTCGCTTCCAGGAGCGGCTCTACCATCCCTCCCGCATCCTCCACCCCTTGCGCCGCACCGGCCCCAAGGGTGAAGGTCGGTTCGAGGCCATCTCCTGGGACGCGGCCCTTGATGAGATCGCGCAGCGCTTCCGCGAGGTGCGTGACCGTTTCGGTGGCGAGGCCATCCTCCCCTTCAAATACGGCGGCTCCAACGGCTTCCTGGGGGATGGCCCCGTGGACGACCTCTTCTTCGCGCGGCTTGGCGCCTCTCGACTGGCGAAGACCTTCTGCGCGGCCCCCACGGGCGAGGCGGCCAAGGGCCTCTACGGCAAGATGCCCACCACGGCCTTCGAGGATTTCGTCCACGCGCGCTGCATCATCATCTGGGGCGCCAACCCCCGGGTGTCCAACATCCACCTCCTGCCCTACCTCAAGGAGGCCCGCCGCCGCGGTGCCTTCGTGGCCGTGGTGGATCCCCTGCGCACTTTTCCGGCGGCGGACATGGACCTTCATCTGCCCATCCTGCCCGGCACGGACCTGCCCCTGGCGCTGGCCCTCGCCCACGAAGCCGACACGCAGGGCTGGTTGGATCGGGCTTTCCTTGAGACCCACACCACCGGCGCCGATACCCTCCTGGCCGCGGCCAAAGATTGGGATCTCCCCCGTGCGGCCCACACCTGCGGCGTCGACGTCGAGGCCATCCGGCAACTGGCCCGGGCCTACCAGAAGGCCTCGCCCGCCCTCATCCGCTGTGGCTGGGGGTTGGAGCGCAACCAGAACGGCGCGCGCGCCGTGGCTGCCATCCTGGCCCTGCCTGCCCTCTATGGAAAGTTCGGCGTGAAGGGCGGGGGCTACGCCCTCAGCAACAGCGGCGCCGTGAGGCTGGAAACCTCGGCCCTATGCGAGATGCCGCCCTGGACCAGCCGAGTGCTGAACATGAGCCGCCTGGGCGCCCTGCTGCAGGAGCGGCAAACGTCACCTTTGGCTCCGCCGATTGCCGCGCTCTACGTCTACAACTGCAACCCCGTGGCCACGGCGCCGGATCAGAACGCCGTCATCCAGGGCCTGCAGCGCGAGGATCTCTTCACCGTGGTCCACGAGCAGGTCATGACCGATACGGCCCGCTATGCCGACATCGTGCTGCCCGCCGTCACGTTTCTGGAGCAGCACGAGATCAAGCGCGGCTATGGCAGCTACGTGGTGGGCGGCGTGCGCCCCGCCGTGGCCCCCGAAGGCGAAGCGCGCCCCAACGAGGCGGTGTTCTCCGCGCTGGCCGCGCGGCTCGGCTTCACCGACGAGATCTTCACCTGGGACACGGAAACCCTGATTCGGCGCATGGCCGGGGCCCTCACCGGCCTGCAAGCTCAAGCCGACACCTGCCTGGATGGCGGCATCCAGGCGGCCACCTTTGCGGGCGGCACCCCCATCCAGTTCGACACCGTGATGCCGCGCACGCCGGATGAACGCGGACATCTCGCTCCGGCCTTTCTAGGGGAGGAGCCCTACCGCTTCGAGCCCGTGCAGGTCGACGGTTTCCCCCTGGCCCTGCTCAGTCCAGCCAGTTCCAGGATGACCTCCAGCACCTTCGGCGAATTCAACTACCCGCAGCTGCGCCTGGCCATGAACCCCGCCGACGCCGCGGCCCGAAGCCTCGCGCAAGATGACATGGTGAAGGTCTGGAACGGACTGGGCGAAGTGCACTGTCCCCTCGATCTCACGGACCGCGTGCGGCCGGGTGTGGTGGTGCTGCCCAAGGGCGCCTGGATGAAGACCTCCGCCAATGGCCGTACGGCCGCAGCACTCTCGCCTGCCCACCTGGAGCCCACCTCGGGCGGCGCCTGCTACAACGATGCCCGCGTGGAAGTGGCGCGGCTGACCTCTGCTCAGGATGTCCGGTGAACCCATGGAAGGGCCTCAAGGGCCTCCCCCGCGAGGTGTGGCTGGTCTGCCTCAGCACCCTCATCAATCGCCTGGGCACCATGGCCCTGCCCTTCCTGGTGCTGTACCTCACCGAGGGTCGGCACTGGACGCCGGCGGAGGCCGGCTACGGCATGATGGTCTACGGGGGCGGCGCCCTGGTGGCCGGGCCCTTCTCGGGCCGCCTGGCGGATCGTCTGGGCCACGTGCACGTGCTACGGGCCAGCCTCTGGAGTTCCGGCGCCCTCCTGCTGCTGCTGCCCTACGCCACCACGAAGCCGATGCTCTTCACTCTGATCTTCCTGTGGGCGGGCCTCACCCAGGCCTTCTGGCCCAGCGCCATGGCCCTGCTCACGGGCCTGGCTGCGCCGGAACAGCGCAAGGCCGTCTTCGCGCTGCACCGGCTCTCCGTCAACCTGGGCATGGCCGTGGGCCCCGCCATGGGCGGCCTCATCGCCCACCACAGCTACCGCTGGGTGTTCTGGACCGACGGCCTCAGCACCCTGGCGGGCGCCATTCTCCTGGGTCTGCTCCTGAAGGCGCCGCCTGCCACGCCCCTGCCCCACGATCACACGCCCGGCCATAGCCCCTGGCGGGACCGGCGCCTCGCCTTCCTGCTGCTGCCCTTCATCCTGGCGCTGATGGTGTTCTTCCAGATCGAAGGCACGCTGCCCCTGTGGGTGGTGCGCGATCTGGGCCTGGGCAGCCGCTTCTTTGGCTTGCTGTTCACCGTGAACACCCTGCTCATCGTGGTGCTGGAAGTGCCCTTGAACCTCGCCATGGCCCACTGGCGCCACGGCCGCCAGCTGCTGCTAGGCAGTCTCTGCGTCGCCGTGGGCTTCGGCACCATGGGCTGGGCCCGCACCTACGCCACCTTGATCCTCACCACCATCATCTGGACCTTCGGCGAGATGATCCTCTTTCCGGCCATGAGCGATGCGGTGGCCACACTGGCGCCTTCGGACCGCCGAGGCGAGTACATGGGCCTGCTCTCCCTCAGCTTTGCTGCCGCCCTGGCGCTGGGCCCCTGGCTCGGCGTGCTGGCCTACGCCAAGGCTGGGCCCCAGGCGCTCTGGCTCTCCACCTTCGTCCTCGCGGGCGGCGCGGGCCTGATGCTGCTGCGGTTCCGAACACCGGAGAAAAACGGCCAGTCCAGCGGCTGATGCCGCTGCTCCTTCCATCGCAAAAGATGCGCCGAGGAGAGTGGATGAAGGTGGATCGGCCATGGTCCGGACACCCGGCCTAAATGCACCTGCTCCATCCCTTTCATCCCCTTCATCATGGCTGAACAGTTCTTGTTCTCTTTGGCCTGGATGAAGGGGATGGAAGGGATAGGGATGAAGGCCGCCTGACGGACCTGCCCCCTGGCGCCCAGGAATCCGTGTCCATCTGTGTGAATCGGAATCAGGCCCCGCTTTCTCGCCGCGGCAGGATGAGCCTGAAGATGGAGCCCGCCCCAGGCTCGGATTCCACGTCGATGCGACCCCCCATCATCTCCGCCAGTTTCTTCGAAATGGTCAGGCCCAGCCCGGTGCCGCCGTACTTGTTCTGGGTGTCGATCTCCGCCTGCTGATAGGCCTTGAACACACGTTGGATCTGAGCCTCCGACATGCCCACGCCGGTGTCCGCCACGGCGAGGGCCACCCCTTCGGAATGGGGTCGGAGACTGAGGGTGATGCGCCCCTGGGCGGTGAACTTGATGGCGTTGCCGCCGAGGTTCATGAGGATCTGCTTCACCTTCATCCCGTCTGTTCGGAAGGTCAGCGATTCCGCGGGAAGGTCCATGCGCACGTCCAGCCCCTTCTGCTCCGCCAGGGGTTCCAAGGTGTGCTGCACTTCCCGCATCAGAATGGTCAGGTCGAGGTCCTCGAAATGCCCTTCCATGCGTCCAGCTTCGATCTTGGAGAGATCCAGAATGCCGTTGAGAAGGGACAGCAGGTGGCGCCCGGCGCTATGGATCTTCAGGCTGTCGCTCTCCAGGGAGTTGTCGCCCCGATCGTGGGCTTCGCTGTGGATGAGTTCGGTGTAGAGCAGGATGGCATTCAGCGGGGTGCGCAGCTCGTGGCTCATATCCGCCAGGAAGGCGCTCTTGGCCTGGGAGGCCAGCCGCAATTCCTCGGTGCGCCGCTCCACTTCCCGTTCGAGTTCCAGGTTCCTCCAGCGCAGCCGCCGAGTCCACCAGGCGGCCAGACCCGCCACCGCGAGCAATGACAGCAGGCCCCAGAGGATCTTCGCGAGGATGTGTTCCCACCAGGCAGGCATGACTGAGAAGGGCAGGCGGGTGGTGGCGCCTTCGGTGCCGTCTTTCAGCCGTCCGCGGATCTCGATGGTGTAGTGTCCCGGTGAGAGGCCGCTCCAACGCGCCTCGGGCCGATCAAGCGACACCCAGTCTGGATCCACGCCCGGAATCCGAACCTGGTAGCTGAGGGAGGCGGGATGCAGGTAGTCCGGCACCAGAAACCGGATGCCCAGGTTGCGGTCCGCGCGGCGCACCCGCAGGGGGTGAGCCAGGTCCAGGGGCTGGCCAGAGGTCTCTGCGGAAAGGACCAAGGGGGCTGGCAGCGGGCCCGGTGGTTGTTCCTTGGCCGCGTGATAGAGACCCAAACCTTCGCTGGTGCCCACCCAGAGATCCAGGTTGTCCTCCACCAGCATGGCGTTCTCGCCGGTATCCGCACCGGGAATGCCCTCGCCCGGATAGAAGCGGGTGAGGGTGTGCGGCCCATCCAGGGGCACTCGCCCGATTCCATTTCCCGTGCCGATCCATAGCCGGTTCAGGCGGTCCGCCGCCAGGCAGTAGATGACCATCTGCGCCTGCTTGCCAAAGGGCTCGAGGGTTTCTACCCACTGAAAGCCCCTGGGCCCCAGGCGGTGCCGCGTAATGGCCGCACCCACCGCGTAGCCGATGAAAATGTCTCCGTCGGCCGTGGCGGTGAAGGCCATGGGAATGCCGTCCAGCATCCCCTCCACGGGCTGCCAGGACTGGCCATCCCAGCACAGCAGGGTGGCGTTCCGGCCCACGAGGATGCGGCCCTTGGGGCCCTGGAAAAAGGACCATGCCCCGAAGTGCTCTTTGCCGAAGGGGCTGACCCGCCGCCAGGTGTACCCCCTTCCGTTCGGAACCCCTTGATAGAGTTCGCTCGTCTCATGGAGAACCCAGAGGGCGCCGGAGGCATCCTGGCCCAAACCCCGGATGCGTGAACTTCTGACAGCGGGATCGATGGTCACCTGCTGAACGGCCAGCGTGTGGGGATCGACCCGATAGAGCGTTCCGCCGGGTTTGCCCGCCGCCCAGATCGCGCCATCCCGGGCCACCAGCACCCGGGTGACGTTGGCCGCCTGGATGACCCGGAAGCCCGTGGCGGTGCCCAGGCAAAGCCCCGCTTCGGTGGCCACCCAGAGCCGTCCCTGCAGATCCCGCCGGATGTTCCAGGCCAGGCGGCTGGGCAGGCCGTGGCTCTCGTCGTAGGCTCGCCACAAGCCCTGCCCGAGAATGAGCTGGACGCCAAAGGAGGACACCCACAGGCCCCCGCTGCGGTCCACGAACCCCGTGGAACCTCCTGTCAGCGGCTTGCCCAGATCCAGCCGCTGCCAGTCGTCGCCCTGAATCCGGAAGCGCCCCTCCAGGCAGTTCAGCCAAACCCAGCCCTCGCGGTCCCGATCCATGGCCGCGTAAAAGGGCATGGGCCCGCGCACCCGGGCATCGCGGGACCAAGTGCCGCCGGGCGGGCAATGCCAGAGCCCCTGGTCGCTGAGGGCCCAACGATGGCGCTGGCCGTCTTCGGCCACGGAAAAGAGATCCTCGTTGGCGTACTGAGAGGGAATGCTGACCGCCTCCCATCCCCCCGAGGGGCGCAGCGTCCACACCTTCTTGCCGCCCACCGCCATCACAGTTGCGCGAGGACGCACGAATAGGCCCCAGGCATGGCTGCCCTCGGGCCAGCCGGGCGCCAGCTGGAACTGGCCATCGGCCTGTTGGACGTAAGGGCCCTTTTGAGTCAGCACCCACAGACGGTCCCTGGCATCCAGGCCCAGATCCCAGGTATTGCCCTGGGGCAGCCCCTGCTCGGGTGCCACCCTTTCCACATGCCCATCCACCCAGCGGGACAACCCCTTCATGGTGCTGATCCACAGGCTGCCATCCGGCGCCGCCAGCAGATTCTGGATGCGATGATGGGGGAGCGGCAGCGGATCCACCTCGAAACCCCGGCCGGTGAACCGATGCAGACCCGCCTCAGTGCCGGCCCAGACGACGCCTTGCCGATCCTGCACCAGGGCGGTGACCGTCAGGCTGTTCAGACCTTCCTCGGTGCCAAAGGTGCGGAAGGTGAGGCGGCCGGTTCCTTGCGCGGTTAGGCCCATTCCGGCGGTGGCCAGAATCATCCCGAGCAGGATTCGACACGCAATACCGGTGAGCATGGGGTTCCGCAGGAACGGCCTCATCCGGATGGATCGGCCCCGGAAGCCCACCCCTCAAATCCTGCGGCCAGCCTGCCCCTTCAGGCGGGGCTTCCATTCTGCTGTTCCGATTTGAACTCTTCCATCACGTGGGTGGCGCAGTCCGGACAGATGCCGTGGGACAGCTGCGCCTCGGTGCGGGTGGCCAGCACCTGTTCCAGCTGGGTCCAGAACCCGGCATCATCCCGGATTTTTTTGCAGTAGGAACAGATGGGCACCAGCCCCTTGAGGGTTTTCACATCCCGGAGAGCCCCTGCCAAGGAATCGTTGGCGTTCAGGAGATCCACGGTGCGCTCCTCCACCAAGCGGGCCAGCCGGACTTTTTCCCTCATCAGCGATTGGAGGCGCCAACGGAACGCCAGCAGGAGGAGGCCCGCCGCCAGCAACCCCCAGACGACCTTGGCCAGAGGACGCTGGTACCAAGGCGGCAGCACCGTGAAGGGCACGGACCGCGTGGGGCCCATCTGGCCATCTCGGCGCGCCGCACGGGCTTCCAGCACGTACTTCCCTGCAGGCAGCCCCGGGAAGCGCAGTTCGTTCCCCTCCAGGCGCCGCCATGCCTCATCCAGCCCCACCAGGCGGGTCTGCAGGTCAAGGTCTTCCACACCTTCCACGAGGGGCAGCTGGAGGTTGAAGGAGACGCCAGGCTTTCGATAGGGCACCTGGTCCCCGGGTTTGAAGGCCGCGCCATCCCCATCCAAGGCCGGCCCCAGCACAATCGCGGGGGGATCGGGAATCGGGCGGTAGAAGCGCGGATCGAAGGAGATGAGCCCGGAAATGGAACCGACCCACAGGCGGCCATCCGGTTCACCCCAGATGCCACTCACGGTGTCGACGGGCAGGCCGAAGGCCCGGGTGTGGCGCTCTGCTTTGCGACCATCCCAGCGGATGACTTCGTGGCCGTTGAGCAGCCACATGAGTCCCTTGGGATCCGTCCAGCCTTCGGAGATCCCCAGGCTGGCCAGGGGGTGATCCTTCTCCATCCGTTCGGCGACCACCCAGCTTTGCCCACTCCGCTTCAGGCAGGTGATGGCCGCCCCATGGCAGACCCAAAGCGCCCCCTGGGGGCCCAGGAAGATCCCCGCCACGTCGTCGGCCAGCAGGCCTTCCGCCTTCCCGATGGCAGCCCAGGCAGTGCCATTGAATCTGAACAGGCCGTGCTCTGTGGCCGCCCAGAGCAGCCCATCTTCGGTGCGCAAAAGGTCACCCGTGGGCAAGGTGGGGCTTTGCCCGGGAAGGGTGATCCGGTCCGCCACCCAGCGTGAACCCTCGGCGTGCACTCGGAACAGCCCCTTCATGGTTCCGCACCAGAGGGTGCTGGCATCCGACCAGCGCAGCGTCAGGGCCCAGGTCCCCTCCGGAAATCCCTGGATGGCCACCCGCTGCGCCGACTGGCCCGGTGGGATGCGCAGCACCGCCTGGTCCTTTGCCTCGGGAGGATTGCCGCAGACCCAGATTTCACCCCCAGGATGCTCGGCAATGGAGAACATCGCCCAGCCTTCGGTACCTTTGACCAGCTCCCACTTGGTCGCCCCCTGCCGGTAGAGGCCGTCGTGCGTGCCCACGTAAAGGCCATGGTCCCGCTGGAGGCGGCGGATGCTGAAGGTCATGGCCCGGGGCAGGCCATGGGGTTCTTCCAGGACCCGCCACAGGAACCCTCCCTTGAGGCACTGGAACCCTCCGGCCGAAATGGTCCAGAGGGAGCCCTGCCGATCAAAGGCGATGGGCCAGTAGCCCTGGTACCCGTAGAGTCCTTCCTGCACCCCGAGGCGTGACACCTCTTCCCCATCGATGCAGGCGAGTCCTTCGGGCCCGTTGGTCCACACCCGGCCGAACCCATCGAGCTCAAGGCTCACGAAGGAATTCCGCGTGAACCCGAGCTGCTTCGCGAACCGCTTCGGCGCGGGCCCGGCCTGGATGAGATCGCGATCACTGCGGATCCACACGACTCCCCGGTGATCCCGCACCACATCCGCCGGACGGCCCGCCAGCAGCCCTTTCAGAGATTGCACCCGCCAGGAGGAGGCCACCCAGGTCGCCAGCCCCGCATCACCCACCAGCAGGCGGTGGTTGGTCTGCGGATCACGCCATCCCCGGGTCCAGCGCCCGGGAGCCGGCGCCGGCAGATCCAGCGGGGCCTTCTGCGAAGAGCTGTAGATGAAGACGCGGCCCTTCTCGACGACAGCGAAACCTTCGTTGCGCACCGCAAAAAAATGCCGAGTTTCGCCGTCATCGGGTTCTGGGATGGTTGGCACCGGCCGCAGCCCGGTCTGATCCAGGTGGTACCAGGCCTTCCCGGCGTGGAACCACATGCCGCTGGAGGGCTCAGGATGGGCCTGGTCCACGGGCGCCTCCGGGAAGCCTTCGGCCTTCCCCAGCGCCCGGTAGCCCCGGGCATCGAAACGCCAAATGGCCGACTGGTTGAGGAACCAGAAGCCTCCTTCGCCATCGGAGATGGGCCGCGAGGCCACACCCAAGGTTTGTCCCGCCGCAGGTGGAAACGTGTGGAAATCGAATTTGCCCGGCGAATCCGCCGCGGACAAACCTCCCGCCAGCAGCAGCATCAAGGCCAGCAAAGCGACCTGAGCAACGCTGCACAAGAGCTGGCGGAGCCTCTGCCACACGTGGACCTCCTAATTTGGGGCGAATCAGCCATTGTCTCTCAAGAGACGCCCCTCGACGAGGCCAAAAAGCCATGTCATACATGGCATTTCTAGGCAGAGGCTGCAGCTTCGCTCAGAGGATCAGCAAGTGATTTGACATGCAAAAAGGAACCAGGCGAATGCCTGGTTCCTCGTCAAAGAGAAAACGGAGAAGGGCGTTTAGGCCAGCACGGCTTCCAGTTGATCCACCGCCCAGTCGATCTGCTCCTTGGTGATCACGAGGGGGGGCGCCAGACGGATGATCTGCTCGTGGGTGTCCTTGCAGAGCATGCCGCGGTCCTTGAGCTGGTAGCAGTAGGGGCGGGCCTTGCCGGCGCTCTCCTTGAGCTGCACGCCGGCCCACAGGCCGCGAACGCGCACCAGCTCCACCTTGTCGGACTTCATGCCCTTCAGGCGCTTGGCGAAGTACTCGCCCAGCTCGGCGGCGCGCTCCACCAGCTTCTCGTCCACCAGCACATCCAGCGCGGCGCTGGCCACGGCGCAGGCCAGCGGGTTGCCGCCGTAGGTGCTGCCGTGGATGCCGGGGGTGAAGACGTCCATGACCTCGTTGGAGGCCAGGAAGGCGCTCACGGGGTAGTAGCCGCCGCTGAGGGCCTTGCCGATGGTGATGCCGTCGGGACGGATGCCCTCGTGCTCGAAGGCGAACCACTTGCCCGTGCGGCCCAGGCCGGACTGGATCTCGTCCAGCACCAGCAGGCAGTTGTTCTTCGTTGCGACTTCACGGAGGCCCTCGAGGAAACCGTCGGGCGGAATCACCACGCCGCCCTCGCCCTGAATGGGCTCCATGAAGATGGCGCAGGTGTTGGGGGTGATGGCCTGCTTCACCGCTTCCAGATCGCCGTAGGGCACGATCTTGAAGCCGGGGGTGAAGGGGCCGAACTTGCTGCTGCTGTCGGGATCGGTGCTGAAGCCCACGATGGAGATGGTGCGGCCGTGGAAGTTGCCATCGGCCACGATGATCTCGGCCTTGCCGTACTCGATGCCCTTCTTGTCGTAGCCCCACTTGCGCATGGCCTTCAGCGCGGTTTCAACCGCTTCGGCGCCGCTGTTCATGAGCAGGGCCTTCTCGAAGCCGGTGATCTTGCAGAGCTTTTCAAGCAGCGGGGGGAACTGGTCGTTGCGGAAGGCGCGGCTGGTCAGGGCCAGCTTCTTGACCTGCGCGATCATCGCCTCGCCGATCTTGGGGTGGTTGTGGCCCTGGTTCACCGCGGAGTAGGCCGCCAGGAAATCCATGTACTGCTTGCCGTCCACGTCGGTGAGGTAGACGCCCTCGCCCTTCGTGCACACGACGTCGAGGGGATGGTAGTTGTGGGCGCCGAACTCGTTTTCCTGCGCGATGAGGGCGGCGGACTTGCCTGTGGGGGTGGCCATGGGGCCTCCTTGGGAAATAGGAATTGAGAACAGGGACACACGAGAAGGCAACAGTCTAGGCCCAAGGGATAGCCTTGTCAGGTTTCAGCCAGAATCCTTGACGAACCGTCAGGGCCCGTCCCCCGGGGACGGACTTCCGGCCAGCGGTGGAATCCCACCGTTGGCCGGGAGGCTGCAACAATACCCTTCACCCCCCTTATCGTGAATGCCACGGAGCCCCCCATGAGCGACCAGCCCACCTCCCTGTACGGCGACCAACCCGAAGGCCCTCGCCCCCCTGCGCCCGGCCTGATGGATCAGATCCTCGGCGTGTTCACCAGCCCGGTGGAACTTTTCCAGCGGCTCAACAAGACCCCCGCCTGGGGCTGGGCTTTGGGCCTGCTCGTGATCAGCGCACTGGCGGTCACCTTCGTGTGGGGTCGGAAGGTGGATGTGGACGAGATGATCCGTCCGGCGCTGGAACGCAACCCTCAGATTCAGGCCGCCCAGATCGACATGATCATCGAGATGCAGAAGAAATTCATTCTGCCTTTCGGAATTCTCTTCGCGGTCATCGGGGCCCCGGCGGTCGCCGCCCTGCTGGCCCTCTTCTACTGGCTGATCGGAAAGGCCATGCCAGAGGGCGAGGCCCCGACCTACCCCCAGGCGCTGAGTGCCGCCGTGGTGCCAAGTTTGGTCAAGCTGCCCCATGCGCTGCTGCTGTTCGTCATCTGCCTGATGCGCCCCATTGGCGGTCTCACGCCGGAAAAGATCGCACCGACCTCTCTCGGCTACTTCATCCACGTGGACAGCATCAAGCTCCAGGCCTTCCTGTTCAGCCTCGACCTTTTCTACTTCGCTGAGGCTTTCCTGATCTACCTGGCCCTGCGCTACCTGACCCGGATCAAGGTCCCCGGCGCGCTGATCTGCGTGCTCGTGCCTCTGCTCCTGAGCATTGGCATGCGCATCCTGGGAGCCAAGTAGATGGCATCCAAAAAGACCAAACTCATCTTCGGAGGCGTCGGCGCCCTCGTTCTCCTGATCGTCTTCGGCCTCGCCTTCGGCGGCGCCAAGGATGAGGACAGCTCCTTCTCCTGGGATACGGTGGCCAAGGGCGATATCCGCGAAACCATCAGCGCCAGCGGTGAGATCCGTGCCAAGACCCAGATCAACATCGGCACCTCCGTGGCGGGCGAAATCAAGGCCATCCACGTCAAGGATGGCCAGAACGTGGCCGCGGGCGATCTGCTGGTCACCATCGACCAGGAGCGCCTCAAGCAATCCATGGCCCAAGCCCAGAGCATCCTGGATGGCGCCCGCCAGGATGCGGCCCGGCTGGAAGCCGCCATGCGACGGAGCCGGGAGAGCTACAGCCGCTACGAGGCCCTGCGCAAACAGGGGCTCGTCTCCGACGAGGATTTCCAGCAGCAGAAGCTGGCCATGGAAAGCGCCGTCCTGTCCTATAACAGCGCCAAGGCCAACGTCGCCCAGAACGACGCCAACCTGAAAGCCATGCAGGATGGCCTCTCCAAGGCCACGCTCCGGGCCCCGATTTCCGGCCGAGTCACCAGCCTGAAGGCGGAGAAGGGCGAGACCGCCATTCCAGGCATGAGCAATGTGTCCGGCGCCCTGCTCATGATCATTTCCGACATGAGCGAGATGCAGGCCGAGATCAAGGTCAACGAAAGCGAGGTGGTACGCACCAAGGTGGGCCAGACCGCGCAGGTCTCCGTGGAGTCCCTGCCTGGCAAGGTCTTCCAGGGCCGGGTGATCGAAGTGGCCACGGGCACGGAGAAGACAGGTTCAGATGCGAACCTCTACAAGGTGAAGGTCGTCCTCTCGGGCCAACGCGCCGACCTCGACAACCTCCGGCCGGGTATGAGCACCCGCGCCGTCATCCTCACCCAGGAAGCCAAGAATGTCCTGCGGGTGCCCCTGCAGGCGGTGCTGGAGCGGGAGGGCAGCCTGGAGGAGGCCCAGAAGCAGGGCCTTCTGGCTCCCACGAATCGCAACATCGTCCTGCTGTTCAAGGATGGAAAGGCCCTGGAACGGCCTGTGGATGTCGGCATTGCCAACACCCAGTACTTCGAGCTGAAATCGGGCCTGGCCGAGGGCGACAAGGTGCTCACAGGCCCCATCCGAAAGCTGAAGGAGTTGAAAGATAAGGCCCCTGCCTCCCTGAGGGCACGGTCCGACAGTGAGCTGGCGAAGACCAAGGAATCGAAGAAGTAATGGACATCCGGGAACCCCTCTCCGCAGCTGTGCGTGCCCTCAAGGTGAACAAGCTGCGCTCGGCGCTCACCACGCTGGGCATCATCATCGGCGTGGCTGCCGTCATCATCGTGGTGAGCCTCGTCCAGGGCCTGAAAACCAGTGTGCTCAAGCAGGTGGAAAAGGCCGGGAGCCAGACCCTCTTCGTGCGGCCGATCTTTCCCGGCGAACTGCCGCCCGATGAATTCGCCCGCATCAAGGACCGCGATCTGACCTTGGATCACATGCGGGCCCTGGCCAAGGACATGCCGCAGCTCACCCACCTGACGCCGGTCTTCTTCAGCAGCTTCGAGACCAAGCTGGCGGGCAAGACCGCCAGCACCCGCGTGATCATGAGCGATGACAGCTACCTCGAATTGAACAGCGTCAACATCGACAAGGGCCGGAATTTCGTCCCATCGGATACCCGACTCGCCAGCAAAGTGGCTATCATCGGCCCCAGCCTCATGGAAAAGCTGGGCATCCAGGGCAATCCCATCGGCCGCGTCATTGTCGTGAACGGCAACCTCAGCCTGGAGATCATCGGCTTGCTTGAAGCCCAGGGTGGCTCCCTCGGCAATGACCCCGACGATGTCCTCATGGTGCCCCTGAACACCGGCTTTTCTCAACTCACCGAACAGCAGCGTAGGCAGCTCATGTTCCAGGCCCGAGTGGATCCGCGCATTTCCGCCGATGACGGGGCCGACATGGTGACCGACGCGCTGCGGCGCATCAAGGGGCTCCGCGGCAAGCAGCCCAACAGTTTCCGGGTGTTCAGCCCCAAGCAGATCACCGGCATCGTCAGCGGCATCACCGGCACCATCACCGCCGTGGCCGGAGGCATGGTCTCCATCGCCCTGCTGGTGGGCGGCATCGGCATCATGAACATCATGCTGGTGAGCGTCACCGAGCGCACCCGCGAGATCGGTGTGCGCAAGGCCGTGGGCGCCAAGCGGCGCGATGTGATGCTCCAGTTCCTCATCGAAGCCGCCTTCCTCTGCGTCATGGGCGGCGCCATCGGTGTGGGCCTGGGCTTCATCCTCGGCGCCGTCCTCGGCAAGGCCCTCATGGGAACCATGGGCTCGGTACCGCTCTGGGCTGTCACCAGCGCCTTCGCCGTGCCCGCGGCCATAGGCCTCATCTTCGGCCTCTACCCCGCCGCCAAGGCCAGCAAGCTGGATCCCATCGAGGCGCTCCGCTACGAGTAGCGGTTCGCCTCTGGATCCCGCGGCTTCGCCGACAACCCCCAGATCGGACACGCCCCCGGCGTGTCCTCCCGTTCGGCCTCGCCTCACGGATGGGGCCCCGTCCCATCGAGGCGCTCCGCTACGAGTGAGTGAAGGCTCAGCATCAGCCCCGTTCAGATATTTTGAACAGGCGTTCTTTCCCAAGCAGAATGGAGGCACCCCCGCCCTGCAGAATCCCATCTGCCGAGCCCTGCCTTTGGGAAACGCCATGAAGCTCAAGCCCTGGATGTACGCTGGCAGCGCCCTTCTCCTGGTAGGAGGACTGATCGGATGGAAGGCCATCGCCACTTCCTCGGAAGCCGATGTGCCCTTCACCGTGGAGACCATCCGCCGTCAGGATGTGAGGGAAAGCGTCACGGCCAACGGTGAAATCCAGGCCCTGTCCAAAGTGAACGTGGGCACCACCGTGACGGGCGAGATCAAGCAGATCCATGTGAAGGATGGTCAGACCGTGAGGGCTGGCGACCTCCTGGTGACCCTCGACCAGGAGCGTTTCATCCAGGATCTCAACCGCGCCGACCTGAGCCTGCGCATGGCGCGGCAGGACCAGGACACGGCCGAGGCCACCTTCAAGAAGCAGGAGGCGACCTTCCAGCGGCAGGAGGCCCTGTTCAAGCAGAGCCTCATTTCGGTGGATCAGTTCCAGGATTCCAAGCTGGCCCGCGACAGCGCCGACATCGCCCTTCAGCGGGCCAAGGTGGCGGTGCAGCAGGCCCAGGCCCAGGTGGCGCTTTCCAAGGATGCCCTGGACAAGACCGTGCTGCGCGCTCCGATGACGGGCCGAGTGACCGGCCTGAAGGCTGAAAAGGGCGAGATGGCCATCGCGGGCCAGACCAACCTGGCGGGCGCCACCCTCATGGTGATCTCGGACATGGGCGAGATGCTGGCCGAGGCCAAAGTGGGTGAGTTGGAGGTCTCCAAGCTGCGCGCCGGCCAGCCTGCCGAAGTGCAGGTGGACGCCCTGCCCGGCCTCGTGTTCCAGGCCAAGGTCTTCAACGTGGCCAACAGCGTGGACCGCTCCCAGAGCAGCGGCATGTCCAACTCCCAGGAGGCGCAGAACTACAAGGTACGCGTGCAGCTCGAAGGCAGCCAGGCCGACCTCGACCGTCTTCGCCCTGGCATGAGCGCCCGGGTGGCCATCCTCGCCAATGAGATCAAACAGACCGTGGCGGTACCACTCCAGTCGGTGCTGGAGCGCGAGGAACGGAGCGGGGGCCTGGGCCTCGTGGCCCGAACACGAACGACCATCTTCGTGGTCAAGGATGGCGTGGTGGAGGAACGCACCCTCAAGCTGGGCGCCTCCACCCGGCGCCAGGCCCAGGTGCTGGAGGGCGTCAAAGAAGGCGAGCAGGTCATCACCGGCCCCACCAAGGGCCTCGCCACCCTGGCCACTGGCAAGAAGGTGAAGCTGGCCAAGGCGGAGGCCACCAAGTGAGCGTTCCGGCGAAGGCCCCAGGGAGGGCCGCCCCGGGGAGGGCTTGGGTCTCCCGGGCCCCAGAGCAACTCCGCGCGGCCCTGCAGAGCATCTGGTCCCATCGCATGCGCTCGGTGCTCACCACCCTGGGCATCATCATCGGCGTGGCCTCGGTGATCACCGTGGTGAACCTCACCAAGAGCCTCGAAGCCCGCATCATGGCCGACGTGAACCAGGAAGGCAGCCTCACCTTCTTCCTGAGCCCCGGCATGTCCAACAAGGCCTGGCGGGCGGGCAAGAAGATCAAGCGGCAGCCCCTGGATAGTGAAACCATCCGCGATCTCCAGGAGATGGTGCCCCAGGTGAAGCTGGCTTCACCCGACATGTACATCTGGGGCCGCAACACAGCCAAGGCCGGTGACGTCACCCGACGCGTGATGATCCATGCCATCGGCGAACAGGGTCTGGATCTCGCCAACCTCAAGCTGGCCTTGGGCCGGGCCTTCACCGCCACGGACCGCAGCATGCGGGCCCCGGTGGTGGTGCTCGGGGCGCGCATCGCCGAAGAACTGGGCCTGGAGCAGGCCCTGGGTCGCACCTTCACCCTCAACGGCCAGACCGCCGAGGTGGTGGGCATCCTCAAGAAGCAGGGCGACATGCCCTTCGTTCCCCAGGATGACGAGGCCAGCTGGGGGCCGGACAACGAGGTCTACGTGCCCTTCGGCAGTTTCAAGGAATTCATGCAGCCTTGGATGCTGGAGAACATCAGCTACCGCCTGCAGATCGAGCCCACCCTTTCCCCCAACGAAGCCGAAGAGGTGCTGCGTTCCAGCCTCCGCCGCGTGCGGGGTCTGCACGGAGATGATCCAGACAATTTCAACCTGGAGACCAACCAGAAACAGGTGGAGATGATCGAGAAACTCACGGGCAGCCTCATGCTGGCGGCCGGGGGCATGGTGTCCATCAGCCTGCTGGTGGGCGGCATCGGCGTCATGAACATCATGCTGGTGAGCGTCACCGAACGCACCCGCGAGATCGGCATCCGCAAGGCCCTGGGCGCCCGACGTCGCATCATCCTCACGCAGTTCCTCATCGAGGCCATGCTGCTCTGCCTGGTGGGCGGCCTCATCGGCCTGGGACTCGGCCTTTCGCTGGGTGGCGTCCTCAGCCAGCTGCTGCTGAAACAGGTGAGCACCGTGCCGCTCTGGGCCGTGGCCTCGGCCTTCTTTGTACCGGCCATCGTGGGCCTGGGCTTCGGCCTCTACCCCGCCGCCAAAGCCAGCAAGCTGGATCCCATCGAGGCCTTGCGATATGAGTGAAACAAAGGGGGCCAGGGTGCTGGCCTTCGCCCATGCGGATTGGCCTGACCTGAACAGAGGGATGTCCTTCGGGGTTGACGTCCTTTGATGACCGCATCGCCCTTCTTCCATGCCCCGGAGCCGGGATTCGCAAACGGGTCAGAACAGGGTGCCGTTTATCAATCATTTCGATATAGAACAGTTGGTGCATGATCGTAGAAAACTGGTGCATTTGTTTATTGACATCCAATAAACCAACACTATTCTTCCTCCAAAACCTTCCAGGAGGATCCATGAAGCGGCTTCGGGTAATGCCCGTCCTTGCCTTCGGCTTGGTAGCTTTTTCAACCACTCCGGTCGACGCCATGCGCAGCATCTGCCTCGTTTCGAGTGGCAACCACACCTACAGTGTCTACTGCATCGATGGCTCTTGCCGGGTGGTGCGGGATGATGGGTACACCTTCTACGCGCGCAATTTTTGCGACTAGGGTCGCCTGTGCAAATCAAATTTGTGCATGTGTTTTCAATTTGCCTGCTTGGTGTTTCACTTCAAGCGCAGATTTGGCCTGAAGCCGTTTCCGACCGTCAATTTTGGGATGACCAAAAACTGATTACCGTTTCTGTCACGGATCGAAACATCAAGGTCGAAGGCCCTGGCCTTCCCAGGAATGGACGATCTCACCAGCTGCCTGATGGGTTCCGCTACCTGGCGTTCACCGAGGGAGCCCATTACGCCATGCGGCGGGAGAACGGCGCCTCGGGACGGAGCTGTGTCATTTTCTCCTCCACCGATGGCAAGAGCTGGACTCCTGTTGGCAAAATCGGTGGGGATATCACGGGGTTCGTGCCATTGGGCAACGGGCGGTTTTTTGCCTATGTGTCTTTGGAGAGCTTGACGGACGGAAAGACCGGCAGCCACATGGCCCTTTTCAGGAAGAACGACAAAGGAGACTTGATCCAGGATTCCCTGGTGCCATACCCCCTTTCCGTACCCCTGTGCCAATTCACGGGCAAACGCAGCCCGGAAGGAAAACCCTTCTTTGAAATCCCGGGTCAATGGATGGTGATCCAGCAGACCTTCTTCGAGCCTCCTGTCGTGTTGAAGGATTTTATTTGCGTCTTTAACCGCCAAACAGGGTGGGTGCTTGTTTTCAAGCGTGAGGACGGCTCCCTGAAGAGAACCGTGAAGGTCTACTCGAGCATCGATGAAGAACGGATAAAAAAGGACGGGGCGACCCTTGAGGTCGGCCTGCTTTGCCTGCAGCCCACCAGGGATGGAGATCTGCTCATCGCGGCCCGCATCGAGGATGCTGTCCTCCATTCAAGGAAACTGTTTCCGAGTTCTCCGGATAAACTTCTGCCGGGACAGAACCCGTTCGATGCCGAGAAAGCATTCATTCCTGAGCAGCGGAATTCGGTGAAAGCATGGCCGGATGTTCTTTATTGGCGCCTGGACCCTGAAACGGGGGATCTGCGGCCAGACTCCCCCCAAGGCCTTCCAGCAAAAATCGGAAGCTTAGAGGAACTGAAACGGTTTCGTTTCCGGATGCGCGCCGATAACACGCCCTCCATGCATGGAACCCATTGAGGACCGCCAAAAGACGCCCGCTGGGCTGATCCAGAACCGCGGATACAGCGTCTGCACTGCCGTCCTTCAAAAGTCAGCCGTTCCTGCCTCACGAAGGTGGAAGTTTCTCTTTTAAGCACAACAGAATGGAAACAGCCATACTCGCTGCATGATGTCCCGACATGGATGGTGGCTCCTCGCCGCGGCGGGGCTGACGCTTTTGCTCCTGCTGCGCAGGGTGGGACGGCGTGTCTTCCGCCGCTGGATCTGGCGCCAGGCGCTGCGGACACGGCGGGAGCTGGGCTTCCGCCTGAACCCGATAACCGTCACACGAAAGCAGCGCCTGAAGGCAGAGCTGCTGGCCGATCCCGATCTGAGCAGCCGCGTCGCCAGCATGGTCACGGAAACAGGACGGGACGAGGCGAGCCTGCTGGCGGATGTGAGTCTCTACCTCGACGAGATCATCCCGAATTTCAACCTCATCACCACCTACGGCTTCGGCAAGCAGCTGGCGGGCTGGGCGCTGCGCACCTGCTACCGCGTGCGCATCGGCCGCAGCGCGGAGGCGGCCCTGAACCGCATCCCGCGCGATGCTTCCGTGGTCTACGTCATGAACCACCGCAGCAATGCGGACTACCTGCTGGTGGCCTTCCTGCTTTCCAGCCGCGTGTCCATCTCATACGCCGTGGGCGAATGGGCGCGGGTCTGGCCCCTGGAGCGCCTCTTCCGCAGCTTCGGCTCCTTCTTCGTGCGGCGGCGCTTTCGCGATCCGCTCTACCATGCGGTGCTGGAGCGCTACGTGCAGCGGGCCGTGGCCCAGGGCACCACCCAGGGCATTTTCATCGAGGGCGGCCTGAGCCGGGACGGCCGCCTGCAGGGGCCCAAGCTGGGCCTGCTGGATTACATGCTCCGCGCTGGTGCCAAGGACCTGGTATTCATCCCGGTGGGCATCAACTACGACCGCGTGGTGGAGGACAGCAACCTGGTGCGCGAAGCCCTGGGCAAGCCCCGCCGCAGCCCATTGGCCCTGCTGCGCCGCACGTCGTTGTGGCTGCTGGGCTTGATCTGGCGGGGTGCCACAGGACGCTTCCACCGCTTCGGTTATGCCGTGGCCAACTTCGGCCAGCCCATCCATGCCCGTGCGGCCCTCGAAGGGGTGGACCTCCGCGCCCTGGACTGGGAGGCCCGCCGTCCCCTGCTGGAAGCAGTGGCGGATTCGCTGCTGCGGGCCGTGAGCACCGAGGTGCCCATTCCCCCCGTGGCCGCCGTGGCCTGGGCGTTCCGTAACCTGGGCGCTGAGGCGCCAGGCCGCGCCCAGCTGCGCGACCACCTGCTGGATGTCCTGGCCGCGGCACAGGAGCGGAACCTGCCTCTCTACCTGCCCCGGGGTTCCTTCCAGCGCACCTTCGAGGTGGGCCTGCGCGTGCTTTTGTTGCGCCGTATCCTCGTTGCCCAGGAAGGCCAGCTGCTCCTTCCGCCTCACAAGACACCGCTGCTGGACTACTACGCCCACAGCGTGGAGCATCTGCTGGGGAGCCTGCGGCTGCCACGGCCCAAGGCCCCCGATCCAAGCCAGAGACGACACACCGATAGGCCCGGCATCTAAAATCACATCCCCGGTTCAACCGTACGCGGCAAACCCCGGTCCAACACCTGCAGCCTTGCGACCCATCGTTCAAATCCACACCCTTAGATTCCGGTTCAAGGAGTTCCCATGAATCCCCGCCTGCTCCCCCGTTCCATTCTTGGCACGCTCGGCTTGCTGGCCCTGCTCGGCTGCTCCAGCTCCAGCACATCCCATGGCCCTTCCTACGGCGAAGTGGTGAATGCCATGGCCGTGGCCGACATTGACGGCAACGGGCGGGCCGACATCCTCGGCCTCGTGTCCACTGACATCGACGGCAAGAATGCCCAGGGCTATGTGTCCACCCGGCTCCAGGACACCGCAGGCAGCTTCGTGCTGCCCACGCGGTTCGGTGTGGGCCGCGGCCCCGCCAACCTGGTGGTGGCGGATGTGAACGGCGACGGGCGACCCGATCTGGTGGTGGCCAACGCCGATGACCAGAGCATCTCGGTGCGCCTGGCCGACCCGGCGCAACCCGGCGCCTTCCTGCCCGCCACCGTGCTGGCCACACCGGGTCGCACGCCGTTGGATGTGGCGGTGGGCGATCTGGATGGCGATGGCCGCGCTGACATCGTGGTGGCGGCCAGCGGCGCCAACACAGTGCTGGTCTTCACGCAGAACGCGACCGGCAGCTTCAGCGCCCCGCTTTCCCTGCCCGTGGGCGGCGATCCTCAGGCCGTGACCGTGGCGGATCTGGATGGGGACGGCCATATGGACATCGCCGTGGCCACAGCCGCCAACTCCGTGTCCGTGCTGCGGCAGCTCAGCTTCGCCCCCACCTTCGTGGCCCAGAGTGCCGTGGACTACCCCACGGGCGTCCACCCCGTGGCCATCAAGGCCGCCGATCTGCACGGCACCAGCAAGCTGGATCTCCTCACCGCCAACTGGGGGGCGGATGCCAACCCCGGCACCCAGGGCCTGAGCGTGCTGAGCCAGACGGCGCCCGGAGTATTCGCCGCGCCCGTGCACTACACCACCGAGTACCGCGCCACTGCCCTGGCCGTGGGCGATCTGAACGGCGACGGCAAGCTGGATGTGGCCCTGGCGGCGGAAGGGCTGTCTGGTTCCCCCGGGGCCGTCTCCGTCTTTCTCCAGGATCCCGCCACGCCGGGCAGCCTGGCCGCCGCCGTGAACTACCGCGGCGCCTGGGGCCCCATGGGCGTGGCCATTGCCGACATGGATGGCGATGGCCGTCCCGATCTGGTGCTGGCGGACGGCGGCATCGTGGTGCGACTGAACAGTGCCACGGCGCCCGGCACCTTCGGTCCGCCCAACTTCTTCTACAACTGACACCAAAGAGCCCCGGGATCCGGGGCTCTTTGGTGCAGAAAAGCTGCGGTCCGACCTCAGCCAAGACTGACGTTGATCTTGCGCGGCCGCACTTCGGGGCGCTTGGGCACCATCAGCGTCAGCACGCCGTTGCGAAGTTCCGCCACCACCTTCTCCCCTTCCACGTCTTCGGGCAGGGTGAAGGTGCGGCTGAAGCGGCCATGGCTGCGCTCGGCCAAGTGGATGCGCTCGCCATCCTTGAGGGCTTCCTCCTCGCGCTTGCCAGCCACCGTCAGGCGGTTGCCTTCGAGGCTGATTTCCAGGTCCGCCTCCAGAATGCCCGGCAGATCGGCCCGGAACTGGTAGGCATCAGGGCTTTCCTTCACGTCGAAGCTGGGCATGAAGGCGGTGGGGGCGCCGGGAGTGTTGTAGTCCAGGAGCGGATCCCAGCGCAGGAAGTCGCGCATGAGGCGGAAGGGCTCCAGGGAGGCGGCCGTGGCGGGGACCGCCTGGGGAGTGCGGGTGCGAAGGATGGTCATGAGGTCCTCCATGAGATGAGGGAGAACGACCGGGGCGAGCCCATGATGTCGTTTCCGAATAAAATCTTAGCGCGATGAAGTCACATGTCAAGTAGGATCGAAAAAATCTTGTTAACTCCATGTTTTGCAGGCCTTGACACCCACCGTGGGGCAGGTAGATTGGCTCCGTTCGGAGGTCTTATGCGTCGGAACATCCTGGTGGCTGGACTCATTGCCATGGGCATCCTCGCGGGTTGGTGCGGCCATGCCCTGACCCCCAACCCCGCCAAACCGCGCGCCGTGGAGCCCCGGGGCCCCCTGCCCGAATGGGAACAGGTCTCCATCCGCCGCTTCAAGGAGGCCTCCCCCAGCGTGGTCTACATCACCACCACCGAGGAGCGCAGCCGCGACTTCTTCGGGATGGAGGTGGTCGAGGTGCCCGCGGGCTCAGGCTCGGGCTTCATCTGGGATACCGAAGGCCACGTGGTGACGAATTTTCATGTCATCCAGGGGGCCGTACGCGCCTACATCACCCTGTCCGACGGCAGCCGCCACGAAGCCGCCTACGTGGGCGGTGCGCCGGACAAGGATCTGGCCGTCCTGCAACTGGCGAAGACTCCCACCAACCTCCACCCCATTCCCCTGGGCACCAGCGCGGATCTGCAGGTGGGCCAGGCCGTGCTGGCCATCGGCAACCCCTTCGGCCTCGATCAGACCCTCACCACCGGCGTGGTGTCGGCCCTGGGCCGCGAGATCCAGAGCGTCACCCGCCGCCGCATCAGTGGCGTCATCCAGACCGATGCCGCCATCAACCCCGGCAACAGCGGCGGCCCACTGTTGGACAGTGCGGGCCGTCTCATCGGCGTGAACACCGCCATCCAAAGCCCCAGCGGCGCCAGCGCCGGCATCGGCTTCGCGGTGCCCGCGGACACGGTGAACCGCGTGGTGCCCCAGCTCATCGCCCGGGGCCGCCTGGAGCGTCCGGACCTCGGCTTCGAGCCCGTGGCGCCCCGCCTGGTGGAGCGGGCCTTCGGCGCCCAGAAGGGCATCATGGTGGGCAAGGTGCAGCGCGGCGGCGCCGCGGATCGGGCGGGCCTGCAAGGCGTGGGTACCGAAGGGCGGCGCGTCCTGCCCGGCGACCTCATCCAGGCCGTGAACGGCAAGACGGTCGAAGACTGGGACAGCCTGCTGGATGTGGTGGAAGCCCAGCCGTTGGGCAGCAGCGTGGCCCTGGATGTGGAGCGAGAGGGACGTCGGCTGAAGGTTCAGCTCAAGCTTCAGGCGGCGAGGGACTAGGTCTTCAAGAGCCGTTTTCCAAGGCTTCGGCGATGCGCTTGGTGTGCAGCACCGAGCTGCGGATGAGGTCCAGCACCTCACCGGGATCCCTCACTTCCACGCAGCCTGGGCGCAGGGTCCACTCCAGCTCAAAGACCAGCTCGGTCCGGCCCTCGGCATCCTTCTGCAGGCGGTTGAGCACCCAGCCGTCATACAGCGGATGGTCCAGCAGGGTAAAGGTCATGGTCCGCGTGGCGGGGTGGGACACCACCCTCTCCCGGAACGTCACCCCGCCCGGAAGCACCAGCTGCCGAACCAGCCCCTCGGGCTCCCGCTCGAGGATGTCCACGTCGAGGGCATCCTCGATGTAACGCTGGGGGTGCTCCATCTTGTCCAGGAGCACCGCCCAGACCGATTCCGCCGAGGCGAACACGGGCGTGCTGACGCGGTGACTGGGCATGGGCGGTCCTGGGAGTGGACCAAGCTACGGCCATTCTCCCGCCCGCGCCATAGTGGCTCGCTGAAACCGCTTCAGTGATGCATGCCCCTCGCGTGGTAGTGGGTGTGCAGCAGGCGGTGCGATGTCTCGCCCAGAGGAGCGCCCAGGAAGCCCTCATACAGAGCCGCGATGGACGGGTTCTCATGAGACATGCGCACCTGCTTGCCCTCGTCTTCGGCGAAGATGGCCTTCATGCGCTCCCGGCGCACCTCATTGGTGGTGAAGCGGGGCTGACCGCCGCCGCCGATGCAGCCACCGGGACAGGACATCACCTCGATGAAGTGGTAGGCCTTCTGGCCGGACTGCACCTGCTCAATGAGTTTCTCGGCATTGGCCAGGCCGTGGGCCACGGCCACGTTCAGCGTCTGGCCTGTCAGGAAGCTCCACTCGGGCACCGCACTCGGAATGGTGATGGCGATCTCCTTGACGCCTTCCAGGCCTTCGATGGGAGCCACGTGCAGCTGCTCGAAGGGGAAGGGCTGACCGGTGACCAGGCACCACACCGTGCGCAGCGCCGCCTCCATGACGCCCCCGGTGTTGGCGAAGATGTCCGCTGCGCCAGAGCTCATGCCCATGGGCTGATCCATGGGCTCATCGGGAAGGGCCGCGAAATCCAGGCCCGACTGGGTGATCATGCGCCCCAGCTCCCGGGTGGTGAGCACCGCATCCACATCCTGGAAGCCGCTGGCATTCATCTCGGGCCGCTGCGCCTCGAACTTCTTGGCGGTGCAGGGCATCACCGACACCACGTAGAGGTCCTCGGGTCGGCAGCCGATGGATTCGGCGTAGTAGGTCTTGGCCAGGGCGCCGAACATCTGCTGCGGTGACTTGGCCGTGGACAGGTTCGGCAGCAGATCCTCATGGTAGTGCTCCGCGAACTTGATCCAGCCTGGGCAGCAGCTGGTGAACTGCGGCAACGCCACAGGTGCATGATCCACCAGCGCCGTCTTCAGGCGCATGAGCAGCTCCGTGCCTTCCTCCAGGATGGTGAGGTCCGCCGTGAAGTTGGTATCGAAGACCGCATCGAAACCCAGGCGATGCAAGGCCGCGGACATCTTGCCGGTGACCAGGCTGCCCGCGGACATGCCGAAGCATTCGCCCAGCCCCGCACGAATGGCGGGGGCCGTCTGCACGATCACGCGCTTGGTGGGATCGCTGAGGGCGGCCCACACCCGCTCGATGTGATCCTTCTCCGTGATGGCCGCTGTGGGGCACACCGCCGCGCACTGCCCGCACTGCACGCAGGCCACGCGATCCAGCATCTGGCCGAAAGCCGGGGCCGCCACGCATTCAAAACCGCGGTCCTGGGCCCAGAGGGCGCCCGTGGCCTGGATGTCACTGCACACGGTGATGCAGCGACGGCACATGATGCACTTGGCGGAATCGCGATCCAGGGCCGGCGTGCTCTGATCAATGATGCGGTGGTGCTTGGCGCCGGTGAAATGCAGCTCGCGGATGTCGAGATCCCGAGCTTCGGCCAGGAATTCGCAGTCATGGGAGCGCACGCAGGTTTGGCAGTCGCCTTCGTGGTCCGACAGCAGCAACTCCATCACTGTTCGGCGGGCGGCCCGCACCTTGGGCGTGGCCGTGCGGATCTTGAGGCCCTCCGCCACAGGCATGGAGCAGGAGGCCTGCAGGGCCTTGGCCCCCTCCACCTCCACCAGGCAGACCCGGCATCCGCCCACCACGTGCACCCCTTCGAGGTAGCACAGCGAGGGGATGCGGATGCCCGCCTGGCGGGCCGCGTTGAGCACCGAGGTGCCCTCGGGCACCACCACCTCGCATTGGTCGATCGTGAGCTTGATCATCGAAACCCCCTGACCCGGTCGGGCGGAAGCGTCGGTTGGAGACGAGGGGCGAACCGTCGTGGTGGGCATCAGTCCTCCGATTCCCGGTAGTCGCAGCGGAGGCAGCGGCGGGCTTCGCAAACGGCCACCTGCCCGGTCCAGGACTGCTCCACCTCGTTGAAGTTCTCGCGGCGGCGCTCCACAGGCAGCAACTCCATGCGGGCGCGGGGGTAGTGAGCGGGCTCGGCATCGGGATCGAAGGGCACCTCGCAGGTCTTCTCCTTTTGCCAGAAGGCATGCTCGGCACCCGTGAACTGGGCGTCCATGGCCACCGCCGCCCGCTCGCCTGCCGCCACGGCTTCCACCACGGAGGCGGGGCCGGTCACGGCATCCCCGCCGGAGAAGAGCCAGTCGAGGCAGGTGCGCCCCGTGTGGGCGTCTGCGGCGATGAAGCCCTCGCGGGTGAGGGGCACTTTGAGGCCACCCAGGATCTCCGCCGCTTCCAGGCGCTGCCCGATGGCGGTGATGACCTGATCGGCCAGGATGACGAAGGGGGGCTCCGGCGCGGCGGTGGGTCGGCGGCGGCCACTGCGGTCGAACTCGCCCAGCGTCATGGCCTGGCAGGACACGCCGCTCACCATGCCCTCCCAGGTCAGGATCTCCAGGGGCGCGGTGAGCACGCGGATCTTCACGCCTTCGTTCTCGGCCTCTTCGATCTCCTCCGCGTAGGCGGGCATCTCCTCCCGGGTGCGACGGTAGAGCACGGTGACCGATTCCGCGCCGAGGCGGATGGCCGTGCGGGCGGTATCGATGGCCGCATTGCCGCCGCCGATGACCACCACCTGCTGACCCACGGGAACCGAGCCCCGGATGTTGTAGTCGCGGAGGAAGCGGATGGCGTCCTCCACACCGATGGCATCCTCGCCGGGAACGCCCAGGTGCTGGCCCTTGGGTGCGCCCACGGCCAGGAACACGGACTCGTAGCCTTCGCTCCGCAGGCTTTCCAGCGTGAAGTCGCGGCCCAGACGCGCGTTGGTGGTGATGCGCACGCCCATGCGCTCGATCATGCGCACTTCGAGCGACAGGATTTCCCGCGGCAGCCGGTAGGCCGGAATGGTCTGCACGGGCATGCCGCCGGGACGGCTTTCGGCCTCGAAGACCTGGGGCCGGTAGCCCAGGCGCGCCAGGAAGTAGGCACAGGAGAGACCCGCGGGGCCCGCGCCGATGATGGCCACCTTCCGCTTGGCGTTGGTCTCGCTGGGCCTGATTTCCGGGTGCTGCATGGTGGCTTCCTCATCCACCATGTAGCGCTTGATGCCGCGGATGGAGAGGGCCTCGTCCACCATGCCGCGTCGGCACTTGTCCTCGCAGGTGTGGAAGCAGACGCGGGCGCACACGGCCGCGAAGGGGTTGCGCTCGCGGTGCAGGCGCAGGGCCTCGGCGATGCGGTTCTGGCCCACCAGGGCGATGAAGCCCGGCACGTCCACGTTGGCCGGGCAGGCGCTCTGGCAGGGGGCCCGCACCAGCTCGGGGCAGACGCCTGCGGCGCAGCGCTTCTCCCGGATGTGGGCCTCGTACTCGGCCCGGAAGTGGCGGATGGTGGACAGCACCGGGTTGGGCGCCGTCTGGCCCAGGCCGCAGAGGGAGGTCTCGCGGATGATGCGGCCCAGCTCCTCCAGTTTTTCGATGTCGCCTTCCTCGCCCTTGCCGGTGCAGATGCGATCCACGATCTCCAGCATGCGCTTGCTGCCGATGCGGCAGGGCGGGCACTTGCCGCAGGATTCATCCTGCACGAAGTCGAGGAAGAACCGCGCCATGTCCACCATGCAGGTGTCCTCGTCCATGACGATGAGGCCGCCGGAACCCATGATGGCGCCCAGCTCCTGCAAGGCTTCGTAGTCCACAGGCACGTTCAGGTGCTGCACGGGGATGCAGCCGCCCGAGGGACCGCCCAGCTGCGCGGCCTTGAACTTCTTGCCGCCGGGAATGCCGCCGCCCAGCTCGTAGATGATGTCGCCCAGGGGCGTGCCGATGGGGATCTCCACCAGGCCGGTGTTGCGCACGGTACCCGCCAGGGCGAAGACCTTCGTACCTTTCGACTGTTCGGTGCCGAAGCTGGCGTACCAGGCGGCGCCGCGCAGGAGGATGGCGGGGATGCTGGCGTAGGTCTCGACGTTGTTCAGCATGCTGGGCTTGCCCCAGAGCCCCGCCTGCGCCGGGAAGGGCGGCCGGGGCCGCGGCTCACCGCGCTTGCCCTCGATGGAGGTCATGAGCGCCGTTTCCTCGCCGCACACGAAGGCGCCGGAGCCCATGCGGATCTCCAGATCGAAGGAGAAGCCGCTGCCCAGGATGTTCGTCCCCAGGAAGCCCCGCTGCCGCGCCTGCTTGATGGCGATGCCCAGGCGCTCCACGGCCAGCGGGTACTCGGCGCGGACATAGGCATAGCCCTGCCCCGCCCCGATGGCATAGCCCGCGATGGCCATGGCCTCGATGACGCTGTGGGGATCGCCCTCCAGGATGCTGCGGTCCATGAAGGCGCCGGGGTCGCCCTCGTCGCCGTTGCAGAGCACGTACTTCACAGCGCCGGGCGAGCGGCGGCAAAGCTGCCACTTCAGCCCCGTGGGAAAGCCCGCCCCGCCCCGACCCCGCAGACCTGAGGCCTTGATTTCCGAGATCACCTCGTCACTCGACATGGTGCGCAGCACTTTCTTGAGGGCCTCGTAGCCCTGGTGCGCGATGGCGTCCTCGATGCTGAGCGGATCGATGACGCCGCAGTTGCGCAGGGCGATCTTCACCTGGCGGTGGAAGAAGGGATTGTCCTGCACCCGGGCCATGGCGGCCCCCGTATCGGGCTTGTGGCAGACCAGGCGGTCGATGACCTCGCCATTCACCACCGTACGTTCGATGATCTCGACCACATCCGCCAGGGCGATGCCCTGGTAGAGGATGCCTTCGGGTTCGCACAGGAGCACGGGCCCACCCGCGCAGGGGCCCAGGCAGCCGGTCTCCACCAGCCTCACGTCGAGGCTCCGGTGGGCCAGCGCTGCCCGGAGGGCCGCGCCCAAGGGCACCGCGCCTGCGGCTACACAGCCAGCGCCGGAACACAGATGGAGGGCCTGGATGGTCGTCATGGCCGCCTCCTCATTCGTAGGATTGGAGGATCGAAGCGATCTGGTTGGGCTTGATGCTCTGGTGCACCACGCTATCCACCATGCAGGCGGGCGCGATGCCGCAGGCGCCGAGGCAGCGCGCCACCTCCAGCGTGAACTGGAGGTTGGGCGTGGTTTGCCCCACCTCGACCCCCAGGGTTTGCTTGAGGGCGGCCAGCACGCGGTGGGCGCCGCGCACATAGCAGGCCGTACCCAGGCAGACACGGATGGTGTGGCGGCCCCGCGGCTCCGTGGAGAAGAAGCTGTAGAAGCTCACCACGCCCGCCACCTCGCTGTAGGACTTGTTCAGCCCCGAGCAGATCCGCAGGAGCGCGGGCTCTGGCAGGTGACCGTAGATGCCCTGGGCGATCTGCAGCACGGGGATGAGGCCCCCCGGCACGGTCTGGTACTGCTGAATCGTTTCATCCAGGCGCAGCATCAGGTCCGCCTCGCCAGTTGCGCCTCCGCAGGAACACACGCCACAGCCGTTCATACACCCTCCGATGAAGGGGCGGGAGCGGTCGACCTGTGCGCGACTCAGTCCCGCATCAAGAACCTGGAAAGCTATTCACCTGGTGACGCCCCGAGGGCAGGCGGCATGCATGTCTGGGCTGGGGCGGGCCCATCCTCAGCCAAAAACAACCCATAAGTCAACAACAATTCAACCACGATTCAACAGACCACCAGGTGGGTGGTCTTGGCCCTTGGTGAAACGGCCTCAGCCCTGGATCCAGACGGGCTCAAGCCCCAGCAGCTTGGTCACCGCTTCGCGCCCGCGCGGGCCTGGATCCACCGTGAAATCGTTCACCCAGGCGTTCACGTAGCGGCCGATCATTTCGCGGTCCATGCCGCGGCCGAAGGATTGGCTGTAGTCCACGCTCTCCCAGTGCCGCTCCCGCGCCAGCTCGACGCTCTTGCGCATGAGGATGGCGAAGCGCTGTTTCACGTCGGCGGGCAGATCCTTGCGGATGGCGTTGCCGCCCATGGGCAGGGGCAGATCGTAGGCGTGCTTCCACCAGGCGCCCAGGTCGACGACCAGGCGCAGGCCCGCATCGCGGTACATGAGCTGGCTCTCGTGGATGAGCAGGCCCGCTTCAAAGCGGCCTTCCACCACGGCAGGCAGAATCTGATCGAAGGACAGCAGTTCCACCTGGGGCTCGAAGCCGTGCTCGGCACACCACTTCCGCATGGAGAGGTAGGCGCTGGTGCGGCGGCCCGGAATGGCGATGCGCAGGCCCTTGAGGGCGGCCATATCCAGGGGCGTGCGGCTCACCACCAGGGGCCCCGTGCCCTCCTGGATGCTGGAACCAGCGGTCAGCAGGTCGTAGCGGTCCTTCAGCTCGGGGTAGGCGCCGAAGCTGATGGCCGTCACGTCGTAGCGGCTTTCGGTGGCCTCGGCATTGAGCTGCTCGATGTCCTTGCGGATGAACTCGATGTCGAAGCCTTCCGGATCCAGCCAGCCCAGGGCCAGGGGCGCCATCATGTAGGCATCGTCGGAATCAGGGCTGTGAGCGATGGTGAACGTCTTGGCGGTCATGGCGGTCCTCGACCTCCAGTTCAGCACACTTTGGCCGGAGCCGCCCCCGGAGGGACCGGCGCAGGAAACTGTGAGGCAGGTATCAAGCCAAGCCTCATACACTTCGGGTGTTGGCCCGAGAAGGCAGAAACGAGGAGGCTGGTTGCTCGGCGGGAAAGGACGTCGAACACAGGAAGGCAGGGCTTCGATCCGGCGGATGGCCGGACGACTCGCCCTCGGCTTGCTGGCCTTGAACCTGTGGTCTCAGCCGCCACGGCACTAGACCCGATTTGACCGGCCTGCGGTGTTCGAGCACCTGACCATGGCCCAAGGCCTATCGCAGAGCACCGTATATTGCAGCCTGCAGGATAGTCGTGGGTTCCTGTGGTTCGGCACGGAGGACGGCCTGAACCGCTACGACGGGGTGCGCTTCAAGGTCTTCCGCAGGGAGGAGGGAAACCCCGCCAGCCTCGGTGGCAATTGGGTCACCAGCCTGGTGGAGGATCCGCACCGGAACCTGTGGATCGGCACCATGGCCGGCGGTATCAACCGCCTGGATCGGGCCACCGAGCGCATCCAGCGTTTCCTCCCCACGGCCCCTTCCGGTGGCGGCAACCCCACCCTGGATGTCACGGCCATGGGCCTGGATGCCGAAGGCAATCTCTGGGTCGGCACTTACGGCCGCGGCCTCCTGATGGCCGCCAAGGATCAGCTGGGGCGGCCGCAGCCGACCTTCCGCCATTTCGAGCCCACTCCGGGAAGGCCCAGCGACCTGCCAGGGATCAATGTGCACGCCATCTTCACGGACAGCCGCGGCGATCTCTGGATCGGCTTCCAGGATGGCGGGGCCGTGCGGCTGATGCGCGGCACAGCCCACGGAACCCCCCGCTTCGAGCGCCTGGACACCGAGGACCAGCGGTTGCACCAAAGCGCGCCCACCAACGTGAACAGCATCGCCGAGGATGACCAGGGCGTGGTGTGGGTGGGAGATGACCATGGCCTGTTCGCCTGGGTTCCCGGCGAGTCTGGATGGCAGCGGCATGTCCATCGCCCGGCCGACAAGGAGAGCCTGGGCATGGATGTGGTCCGGCGGGTCTACCGGGATGGCGCCGGGGTGATCTGGGTCGGTACCGATGGTGGTGGCCTGCAGCGCATGCTCCCGCGGCCCAGGCCCGGCGACCAGCCCCGATTCAAGGCCTTCCTTCACGACAACGCCGATGCTTCCAGCCTGGCCGCGAACGGCGTGGAGTCGATCATGGAGGATGCCTCCGGGGTGCTCTGGGTGGGCTCCTATGTGTCGGGCCTGAACAAGCTCGTCCTCAACCGCGATGAGAAAGTCGTGCGGGAACGCCATCCGCTGAGCCAGTTCCGGCATGCACCGGCGGACCCGACCAGCCTCAATGGCGGAGCCGTGAATGCCGTGCTGGTAGACCGCCGTGGCCAGCTCTGGGTGGGCACCGAAGGCGCAGGGCTCAACCGCGGCACACCCAGGGGCGAGCGCCTCGCCTTCGAGCGCATCCGCGCCTCCATCGGCCAGCCCGGAGCCCTGCAGGATGAGGTCATCACCACCCTCTATGAGGACCGGGAGGGCCGTCTCTGGGCGGGGTCCTACATGGGCGGCCTGATCCGCATCGAACAGAAAGCACCGGCCGGGCCACCCCGTTTCACCCATTACAAGAACGATCCCAAGCGCGCGGATTCCATGGCCAGCAACTTCGTGGAGTGCATCCTCCAGGATCGCCGTGGGCGCCTCTGGGTGGGCACGGTGGATGGCGGCCTTCACCAGTTCCATCCCGACAAGGGCACCTTCACTCGGGTTGCCCTGGCACCCAAAGGCGAGCCCGGCACCAACAGCGTGTATTCGATGGTGGAAGACGCCTTTGGGACGCTTTGGCTGGGCACCCTGGAAGGCGTGCTCCGCTTCCGCCCCGACACCGGTGAGGTCAGGGCCTACCGGGCCAATGGCCGACCCGGCTCCCTCAGCCATCCCAATGCCTTCGCCCTGCACCTCAGTCCAACCGGGGTGCTGTGGATCGGCACCAATGGCGGTGGCCTCTGCCGCACTGTGATTCCGCCCTGGCAGGGCCCGGAACCCACGTTCGCCCATTTTGGAACGGCAGACGGGCTGCCCAGCAACGTGGTGGAGAGCATTCTGGAAGACCGGCATGGCACGCTGTGGCTCAGCACCAGCCGAGCCCTCTGCGCCTTCGATCCCGAGCCGGGCCGGGGCCGGAACCTGGGCTGGCAGGAGAACCACCTGGGCAATGAGTACGTGCGGAACGCCTCCTTCATGACCCCCGAGGGTGAGATGTTCTTCGGGGGCACGAAGGGCTTGAACGTGTTTCACCCGGAGGATCTGAAACTCAACCCCGAACCGCCCCGCCTGGCCATGACGGGTTTCCAGATCCTCAATCAGCCGGTGCCCGTGCTGACGCCGTTCCGGGGGAGGACGGCCCTGGAACGGTCCATCACGGAGAGCCCGGAGATCACCCTCACCCACGGGGACTTGGTGTTCTCCCTGGAATTCGCAGCCCTGCACTACGTCGCCCCAGGCCGCAACACTTACACCTACACCATGGAGGGCCTGGAGCAGGGCTGGAGCGAAGCAGGCGAACGCAACTTCGTCACCTATTCCACCCTGCCCCCGGGCCAGTACACCCTGAAGGTGCGGGCGTCCAACTGCGATGGCCAGTGGAACCCGGAACCTCTCCAACTGCGAATCAAGGTGCTGCCCCCCTGGTGGGGCACCTGGTGGTTCCGGCTCGCTGCGGGGCTGGCCCTGGTCGCCGGCGTGGGCGGCCTCATCCAATACCGCCTGCGCAGCCTGCGGAGCCACAACGCAGAACTGGAAGCCCGCGTGGCCCAGCGCACCGAGGCCCTGGCGGCGGCCAATCAGAAGCTGTTGGAAGTGGATCAGCAGCGCGAAAGCCTCACGGCCATGCTGGTGCATGACCTACGCTCGCCGCTCACCTCCATCCACGCGACCCTGGATCTCCTGGAAGACCGAGGCACGTTTGACCTCACGGCCATCGAGCGCTGCCGCCTGGCCAGCCGCCGCATGATCGACATGCTGACGGATCTGCTGGACATCTTCCGCTCCCAGGAGCGGGACATGGTGCTGGATTGCGGCCCCATCCACCTGCCCGAAGTGCTGGGCGCCACCTATGCCTCGTACCAGGCCCAGGCCCACCAGAAGGGCCTCGCCTTGGATGTGGACTACCACTGGGAGCTGCCGCTGGTCATCGGCGACCGGGCCAAGGTGGAGCGGGCCGTCGCCAACCTGGTGGGCAACGCCCTGAAGTTCACCCCCAAGGGCGGGCGCATCAGCATCAGCGCCTCACTGGATGTTCCCGAGGATCCCCGTTGGATGGAAGTAAGGGTCTCTGATACGGGCCGGGGGATTCCCAAGGAAGAACTGCCCACGCTCTTTGACCCCTACCGGCAGATCCAGGCCCGGGATGCCGATCTCGGGGCGGGCCTGGGCCTGGCCATCGTCAAGCGCATCATGGATGCCCATGCCGGGGAGGTGCGCGTGGAAAGCGAGGAAGGCCATGGCACCACCTTCGTGCTGCGCTTTCCGCTGAGGCAAGAAAATCGACAGTCCCTGCTCTGAGCCAGAGCGCTACCCCACGCACGAAGGGGCGGGTATGCTGGGGCTCCCCCTGTAAACGCCCACCGGGCCATTCAACCCCTTCACCGGAGTGTGCCGTGATGCGTATCCGTACCCGTGGAACGATCCTTCATCTCGCCGCTGCCCTGATGGCCGCGGGTTGCTATGGCTTCGCCTCGGAGACTGCCCAGCCAGCCGCCACAGTCACCCTGAAGGCCCTGCCCCGCCCTCTCTCGTGGAGGAACCAGCCCAAGGCCTTCCAGGTGATCGGAGACGATGGGCTGGCCATCACCGCCGCCACGGGCACGGACCTCTATCCTTCGGACGGCAAACTCAATGCGACCGCGCCCATGCTGCTGTTTCCCGCGGACGAATCCTTCGTACTGACGGTGCAGGTGAAGGTGGACTTCCGCAAAGAATTCGATGGTGGCTTCCTGGTGGCCTGGGCCGACGATCAGCACTGGACCAAGCTGCTTTTCGAGAAGAGCCACTACGGCCCATCTTCGGTGTGCTCTGCCGTCACCAAGGGCGAGGTGGATGACTGCGTGAACGGCGACATCGCGGGCAACACCGTCTGGCTGCGCGTGACCCGAAACGGCGATGAGATGGCCTTCTACGATTCCCTGGACGGGAAAAGCTGGACCTACGTCCGCCTCTTCAAGTTCCCGAGCAAAGGCCCCCTGCGCCTCGGCTTCGCCTCGCAGGCCCCCGTCTCGGATCAGTGCCGGACCGTGTTTTCCCACATCTCTTACAAGCCGAAGCCCCCGGCGGAATTCTGGTCGGGTGAGCCCGCCAAATAGGCCCCGCCGTGAGCGCCCCCGACCTGGAATCCCGGCTGATCGAATTGGCCCGCCAGAGGGGCCTGCTGACCGAAACCGGGATGACTCAGCCGACCCATCCCGGCCTCCCTGCCTCCGGCGCGGAGGGCCTCACCACGGAATCGATGGACTTCGGTCCCCGGATATCCGCGCTGCTCAGGTCTGGACAGATCCAGCATCACGACCTTCAGGCCCTCATCGCCGAGCTTCTGCAGGAACCCAGTTTCACGGCCACGGTGGGCCCTGGAGACGAGCCGGGCGGCACTGAGGCGCTGTCCTGGCTGGGCTACAAGGATCTCCGCATCCTCGGCGCAGGCGTGAACGCCCTGGTCTACCGGGCCCATGATCCCCAGCTGGGTCGCTGGGTGGCCTTGAAGTTCCCCCAGGCGGGACGTTTCGTGGTGCACCTGCTCAAGGAGGCCCGCGCCCAGGCCAGCGTGGACCATCCCCACGTCCTCAAGGTGCTCGAGGTGGGCGAGCACCAGGATCGTCCCTTCATCGCCCTCCAGCTCGTGGAAGGCGGCAGCCTGCTGGAAACCGCTTCCGCCTTCTCCATCGAAACGCGGGCCCGCCTCATCAAGGATGTCGCCGAAGGCCTCCAGGCCGCGCACGACCAGGGTCTGCTCCACCTCGACCTGAAGCCCGACAACATCCTGGTGGACACCTCGGATCCCGGTCGGCCCTGGGCCTACCTCACTGATTTCGGCCAGGTGATGGAGGCGTCCCAGGTGGGCGGCCAGCGATGCCTCGGCGCCATCCCCTACGCCAGCCCTGAACAGCTGGCTGGGGACGCGGCGCGCCTCGACCGGCGGAGCGATGTCTTTGCCCTGGGCGCCACCCTCTACACCGTCCTGGCTGGCGCGCCCCCCTTTGACACATTGGACCCGGTGGCCCGACAGCACACCACCCCGGTCCCTCTGAGGCGGCGGAACGCCAAGCTGCCGGAGGACCTTGAGGCCATCACCCGCAAATGCCTGAACCGGCAGCCCGAGGACCGCTATCCCTCCGCCAAGGCTCTCGCGGATGATTTGCAGCGCTACCTGGAAGGGCGGCCCGTCTCCGCCCGGCCCGCTCGCGCAACCTATGTCCTGGGCAAGTGGGCGTTCCGGAACCGCGGCCTGGCTTCTCTCGGGGTCGCCACCCTACTGTTGCTGACCGGCCTGGGCGCCTGGAACCTCCTCGCCGCACGGCGTCAGGCCCTCCACCTTCTGCATGCGGAGCGCAGCGCCAAGGACGTGGAAGGCATGGAACAGCAGCTGCGGTTTGCCCACCTCGCCCGCCTGCACGACCGCCGCCCCGCCGTGGCCAAAGTGCGGGAAACCATGGCCCGCATCCTCCAGGACATGGCCACGGGCGGCCGTGAGGCGTTCGGTCCCTGCGCCTATGCCCTGGGCATGGGCCATGCCAGCCTCGGAGAATGGGACGAGGCCCGCAGCATGCTGCATGCAGCCTGGAGCCATGGTTTCCGGACCCCGGCCTGTGCCCAGGCCTGGGGCGAGGTGCTGACCAGGCTCTTCGTCCAAGGGAAAGCCGCCATCCGGGTGGCGGACCCCCAGCAGCGGCAACAGGAAACCCAGAAACTCCAGGTGGAATTCCGGGATCCCGCCCTGACCAGCTTCCAGGCAGCCCGTGAGGGCGGACTCCACACCCGCTATCAGGACGCCATGATGGCCTACCTGAAGGGCGACCGTTCCCTGGCGATGGCCGAAGCCGAGGCGGCAAGCCGTGAGGCGTCCTGGCACTACCAAACGGACCTGCTCCGCTGCGCCATTCTCAATGAGCAAGCCAAGGAAGCGATGCTGAGCGGTGATCATCCTGCTGCCCAGCGGCACTACCTGGCCAAACTCGCCATCGCCGAAAACCTGGTGCGGATAGCCCCCAGCGATCCCTCAAATTGGATCGTGCTGGGAGACACGCATTGGAATCTGTGGAACACCGATCAGTCCCAGCCATGGATGGAGCGGGCGGCGCAATCGTACGAGATGGCGCTCCAGGCTGATCCCGGCTTTCCAGCGGCCTATGGAAACCTGTCCGCGACGATGGCACCTATGGCCCGGGCTGCGGATCAGCGTGGAGAAAGCCCCCTGCCCATCTACGACCGAGGAGTGGCCCTGGCGGAGCAGGGCCTTCGCCACACGCCCGCGGATCGCATGAACCCCGCGCTCTGCGAGGCCCTGCTCTGGCGGGCCCAGGGGATCGGACAGTTAGGCGGAGACCCTCGCCCCGATCTTGAGCGGGCCAACCAGGTTCTGCAGGAACTCACCAGCCGCTTCCAGCCCGATGAAAAACTCTGCAACCTCCATGTAGCCCTTTCCAAAAACCGCGCCATTGCCGCCTTCGACCATGGTGAAGATCCCCTCCCCCTCGCCCGGGAAACCCTGCGCTGGGCAGAGGAACTGGTGCGTTTCGCGCCAGGAAGCATCAGCCGGGAAATGGGGGTGCTCCGGGAAAGGATTGACATCGCCGAGTGGGAGATGGAATTGGGTGAGCCTTTTTCCACGCCGCCGGTTCGGCTGGAGCAGCAATCCATCGACCTGCTCGCACGCCTGGTTCCTGCGGCGAAGTCTCTCCGAAGGCTATGCCTCACCCACCTTGGGAAAGCCCGCCTCTTCAAGGCGGAAGAGCTTCAGCGCTCCGGAGGTGATCCCATTCCAGCCTATCAAGCGGCCATGAGCGCCTTCCGGGAGGGTATCCAGGCGGATCCGGAGCGAGCCCCCTTCGCCCAAATCGAATTGGCGAACGGCGCCACCTGGGTGGGCACCGGGCTTCAAGCCCATGGCTCGGATCCCAAACCTCTGCTTCAAGAGGGGCTGGTATCTGCCCAACAAGCCCTGGCAAGCAAGCCACACAATCAAGAAGCCCTCATCGCGGAACACATGCTCAGCTACCTGCTGGCACGATGCGAAGGCTCCGCTACCCGCGAGCGGACGGGACTAAACCGTCTCCGCCAGTGGGTCAAACAGCACCCCCAAGAGCGGAGGAGCCTGCAAATCGTGATGGATCGCTGGCAACGAAGTCCTTAGATAATCTACCGGATGGCCTCGGGGTTCCGTGCCTCCAGCTTTCCCTTCACCCGTTCCACGGCCTTGGCGGCCAGGGCGTAGCGGGGGTTCTCCTCCAGGGCGTGGCGGTAGTGTTCCAACGCCTTGTCGAGCTGGCCCTTGGCCTCGTAGACCCGGCCCAGGTTGAAGTGAGGGAAGCAGTAGCTCTCGTAGCGCTTGGCCTTCAGCGCCATGCGCAGCCAGGGAATGGCATCATCGGGTTCGTTCTGCTCCACGTAGTAGGCGCCGATGTCGTTGTAGGGGTTGCCGAATTCGGGATCCAGATCGATGGCCCGGTGGCAATCCTCGATGGCCGAGGCGTAGTCCTTCTCGAAGGAGCGGGCCCAGCCCCGGAAGGTGTAGGCCTCCGCCGTGGGGTGGATCTCGATGGACTTGGTGTAGAGGGCGATGGCCTTCTCCACCTCGTTCTTCATATGGAGCTGGTAGGCCTTCCCCACCCACTCCATGGCCTCCTGGCGCTTGTCTTTGTTGTCCTGTGCGTCGCTCATGGGTGGACCTCGACGCCCACAGGATAAAGCCTTTGGCAGCCGCTTCAGCAGGAATCTCAATCGGGGGTTTCACCCCTCGCATTACGAAAGACAACCTTCACATCATCTTTCCTCGCCATTGAATCCGTTTCCTGTTTAATATGGCTCCTGAGTTCTTTCATTGGGGGTCCCAACATGGATTCAACCCTTCTTCAACTTCCCGCCTACGTGGCGAATCAGAAATTCGCCGGGTGGCTGAAGGAGGTCGTTGACCTCTGCCAGCCCGATGCGATCCATTGGTGCGACGGTTCCGAGGAGGAATTCGACCTTCTCTGCGGGCGCCTGGTCGAGGGTGGCACCTTCCGGAAGCTGAACCCGGCCAAGCGGCCCAACAGCTACCTGGCCTGGAGCGATCCCATCGACGTGGCCCGCGTGGAGGACCGCACCTTCATCTGCTGCAAGCAGAAGGCCGATGCCGGTCCCACCAACAACTGGAAGGATCCCGAGGAGATGAAGACCCTCCTCCGGGGCCTCTTCAAGGGTTGCATGAAGGGCCGCACCCTCTATGTCATCCCCTTCAGCATGGGCCCCCTGGGCAGCCCCATCGCCCAGATCGGCGTGGAACTGTCCGATTCGCCCTACGTGGCCGTGAACATGAAGATCATGACCCGCATGGGGAAGAAGGTCTGGGATGTGCTCGGCAACGGCGACTTCGTGCCCGCCCTCCACTCCGTGGGCATGCCCCTGGCCGCCGGCCAGAAGGACGTGTCCTGGCCCTGCAACGCTGAAAAGTACATCGTGCACTTCCCCGAAGAGCGCAGCATCTGGAGCTTCGGCAGCGGCTACGGCGGCAACGCCCTGCTCGGCAAGAAGTGCTTCGCCCTGCGCATCGCCAGCACCATGGCCCGCGACGAGCGCTGGCTGGCCGAGCACATGCTGATCCTGGGCCTGGAGAAGCCCAACGCTCAAGGAAAGGCCGAGAAGACCTACGTCGCCGCCGCCTTCCCCAGCGCCTGCGGCAAGACCAACTTCGCCATGATCCAGAGCCCCGAGGCCTTCAAGGACTGCAAGGTCACCACTGTGGGCGATGACATCGCCTGGATCAAGCCCGGCCCCGATGGCCGCCTCTACGCCATCAACCCCGAGGCGGGCTTCTTCGGTGTGGCGCCTGGCACGGGCATGAAGTCCAACCCCAACGCCATGCTCACCATCACCAAGAACACCATCTTCACCAACGTGGCCCTCACGGCCGACGGCGATGTGTGGTGGGAAGGCATGACGGACGAGGTGCCGGACGGCCTCACCAACTGGCAGGGCCAGCCCCACGACAAGACCAGCGGCAAGCCCGCCGCCCACGCCAATGCCCGCTTCACGGCCCCCGCCTCCCAGTGCCCCACCATCGATCCCAAGTGGGAGGACCCCGCAGGCGTGCCCATCAGCGCCTTCATCTTCGGCGGCCGCCGCGCCACCACCGTGCCCCTGGTCATGCAGCCCGTGAACTGGAACTTCGGCGTCTACTTCGCCGCCACCATCGGCTCCGAGATGACCGCCGCCGCCGCTGGCACCCTGGGCCAGGTGCGCCGCGATCCCTTCGCCATGCTGCCCTTCTGCGGCTACCACATGGGCAGCTACTTCGACCACTGGCTCCAGATGGGCCGCGAGCTGCCCAACCCGCCGAAGATCTTCCTCGTGAACTGGTTCCGCAAGGGCCAGGACGGCAAGTTCCTCTGGCCCGGCTACAGCGAGAACATGCGCGTGCTGAACTGGGTGGTGGAGCGCGTCCACGGCCGCGCCTTCGCCATGGAAACGCCCCTGGGCTGGATGCCCCGCAAGGAAGACCTCGACCTCACGGGCATCAAGGGCTTCGACGACAGCCGCTATGCGGAGCTCACCGCCATCAACAAGGATGAGTGGCGCCGGGAGCTGCTGCTGCACGAGGAACTCTTCGAGCAGGTCTATGACCGCCTGCCCAAGGAATTCCCGCCCATGCGCCAGCTGCTGCTGGCCGCCCTGTGGCGCACGCCCAACAAGTAGGCCACACCGTTTCAACCGCCAGGGGCGCCGTTCTGCGGCGCCCCTGGTTTGTTCATGGCCCAAATTGAGCGCGGCCCCGGCCCGTTCCCTTCTATTCTGGTTTCATGGCGAACGATCTCCCAGGCTCCTACTGCCAGAACTGTCTTTCCTGGAACCCCGGGGATCGGGAGACCTGTCTCAAGTGCGGCACCCGGCTCCTCATCCTCGCCGGGGACCAGACCTGGGAGGATGAGCCCGAAGACGGCGAAGAGGGCGAGGATCTGGAAGAACACCTCCTCGAGCGCATCACCGGGCTGGAAGAAACCATGCGCCGGGTGGAGACCTACCTGGAGACCGTGTCCGATCAGTTGGGCAAGCTGGAGCGCAGCGAGGTGATGCTCCGCAACGGGCTCATGGCCCTGGTCCAAGAAATGGAGCAGAACCGCCAGCTGGATGCCCACGCCTTTTCCGAGCGCTGGGAGAGCCTCGTGGAGGAGAACCTCCACCTCATCAGCGCCCGGGAGCTGTTCACCCGCTACCGCGCGCGCATCCTGCCCATCGCCCGGCCCAAATCCATGGCCCAGCTCAAGCGGGCCCTGTTGGAGACCACCGCCCTTCTGGAGGCCGCCGATCTGCCCGGCGCCGCTCAGCGCCTGGGTCAGGCCCTGCCCCTGGATCCCAAGAACTACGAGCTGATCTTCACCGCCGCCTCGCTCTACGAAGCCTCACAGAATTTCGAAGAAGCCGAGGCTCTGGCCCGGAAGGCCGTGGGCCTCAGCCCCCGCCACTTCGAAGCCTGGATGCTGCTGGGCAAGCTGCTGCAGGAGCTGCCCGAGCAGGCTGACCAGGCCATCGAGGCCCTGCACCAAGCCGCAGACCTCCGCCCCGAAGACGCCGAACCCCGCATGATGCTGGCGGAGCTGCTCCTCGACCAGGACGACCTGCAGGGGGCGCTCGAAGCCGCCCAGGAGGCCGTGGTCCGGCGCAAGGATGGCGAAACCCTGCTGCTGCTGGGCCAGGTGCACCTCGCCCGCGGCGAGAGCGCCATGGCTGTGCCCGCCCTCAAGGAGGCCAGTGCCTACCTGCCCGGCGACCTGCATGTGCGTGAAGCCCTCGCCGAGGCCTACCTGCTTCAGGAAGAGCGCTCCAAAGCCTTCGCCATCCTCCAGGAACTGCTCCTCCAGAACCCCGGCGATCCCCAGCTGCTGCTCATGGTTGACGCCGAGAGCCACCCCCAGCTGCGGGAGGCCCGGGATGGCAAGGCCGGTACCCAGCTGCTGCTGGATGAGGCCGAAGCCCTCCTTGAAGAGAATCAGACCGAAGGGGCCGAAGTGCTCCTCAAGCGGGTGCGCCGCAAGGGGCGCAGCCAGCGCTCCGAGTGGCTGGACCTGCGCCTGGCCTTCTTGAAAGATCCCGAAGGTCGGCTCAAGGCGGCCCTGGACTTCGCCGCCTCTGACCGTCATCCGCGCCTCTGCTTCCTGGCCCTGCGCCTGGTGCTGGAGCACCTCATGGAACAGAAGCGGGAACCCGAGATCACCAAGGCCCTGGACACCTACCTGAGCCGCCATCCCAAGAGCACCGGCGCCTGGGAAGCCGCCCTGATGCGCCAGGCCTACCGCCTCATGAACGGGCAGATCACCGAGCAGGATCTCCAGGAAGTCCGCCGCCTCCACACCCACCCCCTGCCCGGTCTGGAGCCCCGCGCCCGCACCCTGCTGGGCCAATACCTGCTGGCGCTCAAACACCACCAGGAGGTGGTGGATCTCATCGACCCCCTCATCGAAAAAGAACCCACCCTCATCCATCACTTCCAGCTCGGGGCCGCCCTGGCGGGGCTGGGGGACCGGGAAGGCGCCCGAGCCCTGCTGAGGGCCGGACTGGACGCCGACCCCGGCGATCTCAACGACAGCCAGGCCAAGGGCGTCAAGGGGCAGATCAAAGGCCTGCTGCAGGAGCTGAACGAGTCCGCCCGAGCCTGAGGCGCTCGTGACCGAGGCCACAGCCTATTAAGTTGACAATTTTAGTCGAGATTCCAGAATGGAAGGAATCGGGAGACGGCCATGAGCACCACCTTGAACGTGGTCACCAGCCAGGAATACAAGTACGGCTTCGTGACGGACATCGAGGCGGACAGCGTTGCGCCCGGCCTGAACGAGGACGTGATCCGCTTCATCTCCGCCAAGAAGGGCGAGCCGGATTGGCTGCTGGAGTTCCGCCTCAAGGCCTACCGCCACTGGCTGACCCTGACCGAGCCCGAGTGGGCCAACGTGCACTACCCCCGGCCTGACTTCCAGAAGATCGTCTACTACAGCGCACCGAAGGCGAAGGCACCCAAGTACGCCTCCATGGACGAGGTGGATCCGGAGCTGCTGCGTACCTTTGAAAAGCTGGGCGTGCCCATCAACGAGCAGGCCTCCCTGGCGGGTGTGGCCGTGGACGTGGTCTTTGATTCCGTCAGCGTGACCACCACCTACAAGGAAAAGCTGGCCGCCGTGGGGATCATCTTCTGCAGCTTCAGCGAAGCCGTAAAGGAACACCCCGAACTGATCAAGAAATACCTGGGCAGCGTGGTGCCCGCCGCCGACAACTTCTACGCGGCGCTCAACAGTGCGGTGTTCACGGACGGCAGCTTCGTCTTCATTCCCAAGGGCGTCACCTGCCCCATGGACCTGAGCACCTACTTCCGCATCAACAACAAGGAATCGGGCCAGTTCGAGCGCACGCTCATCGTGGCCGAGGAAGGCGCCAGTGTCAGCTACCTGGAGGGCTGCACGGCCCCCCAATTCGACACCAACCAGCTGCATGCGGCGGTGGTGGAACTGGTGGCCCTCGATCACGCCTCCATCAAATACAGCACCGTGCAGAACTGGTATGCCGGCGACAAGGATGGCGTGGGCGGCATCTTCAACTTCGTGACCAAGCGCGGCCTCTGCAAGGGCCAGGGCTCCCGCATCAGCTGGACCCAGGTGGAGACCGGCAGTGCCATCACCTGGAAGTACCCCAGCTGCATCCTGCTGGGCGACGACAGCATCGGCGAGTTCTACAGCGTGGCCCTCACCAACCACAAGCAGCAGGCCGACACCGGCACCAAGATGGTGCACATCGGCCGCAACACCAAGAGCACCATCGTCAGCAAGGGCATCAGCGCCGGTGACAGCTCCAACAGCTACCGCGGCTTAGTGAAGATCCAGCCCAAGGCCGAGGGCGCCCGCAACTTCAGCCAATGCGACTCCATGCTCATCGGCCAGACCTGCAGTGCCAGCACCTTCCCCTACATCGAGGTGCAGAACCGCAGCGCCCGGGTGGAGCACGAAGCCACCACCAGCAAGATCGGCGAAGAGCAGCTCTTCTACTTCCAGCAGCGCGGCATCCCCGCCGAGGAAGCCATCAGCATGATCATCAACGGCTTCTGCAAGGACGTCTTCCGCGAACTCCCCATGGAATTCGCCGTGGAAGCCACCAAGCTGCTCTCGCTGAAACTCGAAGGAAGTGTGGGATGAGATTTGCCACAGATGAACACGGATCAACACGGATACCACCCCTGATCCCCGCTCATCTGTGTTCATCCGTGTTCATCTGTGGCTAGGAGTCTTTTCATGCTCTCGATTAAAAACCTCACCGCTTCAATCAACGGCACGCCGGTGCTGAAGGGCATCGATCTGGAGATCAAGGCCGGGGAGATCCACGCCATCATGGGCCCCAACGGCTCCGGGAAGTCCACCCTGGGCAAGGTGCTGGCGGGCCATCCCTCCTATGAAGTGACGGGCGGCGAAGTCCTCTTCGAGGGCCAGAACCTCTTTGAGATGGAAGCCGATGCCCGCGCGCGGGCTGGCCTCTTCATGGGCTTCCAGCATCCCATCGAGGTGCCCGGCGTGAGCAACGCCTCCTTCCTGCGCCTGGCCTACAACAAGAAGGCCGAAGCCGAGGGCCGCGACGAGCTGGACCCGCTGGAGTTCGACGACTTCATCCACGAGAAGATCAAGCTCGTCTCCATGCGCGAGGAGTTCCTCGACCGCAGCCTGAACGAGGGCTTCTCCGGTGGTGAGAAGAAGCGCAACGAGATCCTCCAGATGGCCGTGCTGGAACCCAAGCTCGCCATCCTGGACGAGTTGGACAGCGGCCTCGACATCGACGCCCTGCGCGTCCTTGGCGATGCCGTCAACAAGCTGCAGCGCGCCGACCGCGCCCTGCTGATCATCACCCACTTCCCCCGCATTCTGGAGACCATCCAACCGCAGTTTGTCCACGTGCTCTCCGGCGGCCGCATCCTCAAGAGCTCCGGCAAGGAGCTGGCCGTCGAGCTCGAAGAGCGCGGTTACGACTGGGTGCTGGAAGAGGCCGCCGCCGGAGGCGCGCGATGACTTCGGCTGTCGGCTGCAACCTGCTTGCTGACTTGCTCAGCGGGCCCAGGCCCGCTGAGTGGGGAAAGCTGCGGGAGGAGGCTGAGGCCCGCCTGGAGGGAGGTGAGCTGCCCACCTCTGCGGACGAGGACTGGAAATACCTGGATCTGAAAAGCCTCTCTGCGCTCAGCTTCGGAGCCGCCCCAAAAGCGACTGCAGACATCAGCGGTCACCTGCTCCCCGAAATGGTGGGCACGCGACAGGTCTTCGTGAACGGCCACCACGCGCCCCACGCCAGCTGCACCTCGGCCCTGCCCGCTGGCCTGCGCTTCCTTCCGCTGTCAACGGCCAGCGAGGCCTGCCACGCCCTCGGCACCGTGGGCGCCACCGACCCCAAGAGCCTCTTCGAGGATCTGAACGCCGCCCGCTTCGAGGATGGCGCCGTCATCCTCGTGCCCAAAAACATGAAGGTGGCCCTGCCCCTGCACCTGCTCTTCATTACCCAGGCCCCGGCACCTGTGGCCGTGTTCCCGCGCCTCCTGGTGATCTTGGAGCGCGGCTCCGAGCTGGAGCTCATCGAAGAGCACCACGGCGAAGGGACCTACCTCACCGCCCCGGTGATCGAGATCCGCGTGGCCGAGGGTGCCATCCTGCGCCACGAGCGCGTGCAGCGTGACAGCATGGACGCCTTCCACCTGGGCACCCTGCGGGCCGAAGTGGCCAAGGGCGGCCAGTACCATTCGCGCACCCTCAGCTTCGGAGCCCGGCTCTCGCGGCAGCAGCCCTGGCTGCGCCTGGCCGAAGGCGTCGAGGCCACGCTGGACGGCCTGGCCCTGCTAGACGGGCAGCAGGTGGCCGACACCCACAGCTTCATCCACCACGCCGAACCCCACGCCCAGAGCCACCAGCTGCACAAGTGCATCGTGGACGGGAAGGCCCGGGCCATCTTCAACGGTCAGATCCGCGTGGCCCCCGGTGCCCAGGGCACGGACGCGAAACAGCAGAGCCGCAACCTGCTGCTGTCCGAAGCCGCCCGAGTCGACACCAAACCCCAGCTGGAGATCTACGCCGACGACGTGAAGTGCAGCCACGGCGCGGCCGTGGGCCAGCTCGATCCCGAAGAGCTGTTCTACATGCAGAGCCGCGGCCTCAACGCCGACGATGCCCGCAACCTGCTCACCTACGGCTTCGCCGCAGACGTGATCACCCACGTGCCCGTGGCCAGCCTGCGCCGGGCCCTGCGCCAGTTGGTGATGGCCCGCACCCAGGCCGCCTCGCTGGGGGATTTGTCATGACCACCACCCTTCAGCCCCTCGACGTCACCGCCATCCGCAAGGACTTCCCCCTGCTCTCCCGCGATTTCCACGGCAAGCCCGTGGTCTACCTCGACAGCGCCGTCAGCGGCCAGATGCCCCTGGTGGCCATCGAGCGCATGGCGAAGTACGAGCGCGACGAGCACACCAACGTCCACCGCGGCGTGAGCACCCTCAGCCAGGAGGCCACAGACTTCTACGAGGCCGCCCGCGAGAAGGTGCGCAAGTTCATCGGCGCCGGCTCCATCAAGGAGATCGTCTGGACCCGCGGCACCACGGAAGCCATCAACCTCGTGGCCCAGACCTATGGCCGGGTTCATGTGAAGGAGGGCGACGAAATCCTGCTCTCGGCCATGGAGCACCACGCCAACATCGTGCCCTGGCAGATGCTGGCCCAGGAGAAGGGCGCCACCATCAAGGTCATCCCCATGACCGATGCCGGCGAGCTGATCCTGGATTCCCTGGATGAGCTGATCACCGAGCGCACCAAGCTGGTCGGCGTGGTGCACGTCAGCAACGTGCTCGGCACCGTGAACCCGGTGAAGGAGATCATCGCCAGGGCCCACGCCAAGGGCGTGCCCGTGCTGGTGGATGGCGCCCAGGCGGTGCCGCACCTGCACGTGGACGTGAGGGACCTAGACGTGGATTTCTACGTCTTCAGCGGGCACAAACTATCGGGCCCCACGGGCATCGGCGTGCTCTACGGCAAGCTGGCCCATCTGGAGGCCATGCCCCCCTGGCACGGCGGCGGCAACATGATCCGCTCCGTGAGCTGGGAGAAGACCACCTACATGCCGGCGCCCGGCAAGTTCGAGGCGGGCACGCCGCCCATCGCCGCCGCCATCGGCTTGGGGGCTGCCATCGACTACCTGAATGGCCTGGGCCTGGAGCGCATCGCCGCCCACGAGCACGAGCTGCTGGTCTATGCCACCGAGCAGCTGTCGGCCGTCCCGGGCCTGCGCATCCTCGGCAACGCGAAGGACAAGGCCAGTGTCATCTCCTTCGTGGTGGAGGGCATCCACCCCCACGACATGGGCAGCCTGCTGGATGGCGAGGGCGTCGTCGTCCGCGCCGGCCACCACTGCGCCCAGCCCGTCATGGCCCGCTTCAACGTCCCCGCCACCACCCGCGCCTCCTTCGCCTACTTCAACACCCGCGAGGAGGTGGATGTGCTGGTCGCCTCCGTCCTGAAAGCGATCGAGTTGTTCAAATGAAACAGATCACCACCAAGACACCAAGCCACCAGGAACTGACAAGGAATTTGGTGTTGTTTTTCTTGGTGCCTTGGCGTCTTGATGGTAAGCCCTTTTCTTTGGGAAAGACGTCTCAATGAGCGACCCCCGCGAGCTGTACCAGCAGGTCATCCTCGAGCACAACAAGAAGCCCCGGAACTTCGGGAAGCTGGAGAGCTGCACCCATCACGCCGAGGGACACAACCCGCTCTGCGGCGATCAGCTGGAGCTGTCGCTGATCATTGAGAACGGCCAGGTGTTGGACATCAAGTTCACGGGCAGCGGCTGTGCCATCGACGTGGCCAGCGCCAGCCTCATGACCGGCGCCGTGAAGGGCAAGCCCGTGGCCGAGGCCGAAGCCATGGTCGAGCAGTTCCGTGGCATGGTGCGCGGCGAGTTGGAGCCCGGCACACAGACACCTTTGCTCGGCAAGCTCACCCTCTTCAGCGGCGTCAAGGACCTGCCCAGCCGCGTGAAGTGCGCCATTCTCCCCTGGGCCACCCTCCACGCCGCACTCAAGGGCGAGGAAGAAGCGAGCACCGAGTAGCCATGCCTAAGATCGCCGAGATCGAATACACCCCCAATCCCAATGCCGTGAAATTCGTGCTGAAGGAAGCCGTGGCCGTGGGCTTCCCCAAGTCGTTCCCCAACGCAGAGACCGCCGAGCACGACGAGCTGGCGAAGAACCTCTTCGCTGTGGGGCATGTCACCTCGGTGTTCATGCAGGACAAGTTCCTCACGGTTACGAAGACCGATGACAAGGGCTGGCCGGAGATGCTGCCGCTGCTGGCCGCGCCCATCCGCGCCGCTGCGGGCGTGGGCGGTGCCACGGGCGCCCCGGTGGCTCCCCGTGTGTTCAGCAAGATCGAGGATGAAAACGATCCCCTGCTCAAGGACATCCGCATGGTGTTGGAGAGCTCCATCCTCCCCGCTCTGGCGGCGGATGGCGGCGGCCTGGAGCTGGTGGGCCGCCATGAGAAGCAGGTCATGATCCGCTACGTAGGCGCCTGCGGCAGCTGCTCGGCCAGCCTCACAGGCACGCTCGTCGCCATCGAGGGCATGCTGCAGAAGGAAGTGGACCCCGAACTGGTGGTGATTTCGGTCTAGCCTGCCCGCTCGAAGCGGAACTCAGAGCGGCCCTGCGGTCCATCCCGGGTGAAGCGCTGTTCCAGCACCATGACCGTTTCCAGGCCCAGCCGAACCAGGGTCGATGCGCGCGTCCCGTAGGTGGGGGTGCGGATGAAGGCGGGCGAGAGGGCCCGCTCCCAGTCCAGGCTCACGCCCGTCTGGGGCAGGAGGTCGTCCCCATAGGCCCGGGGCTCGGCCAGGAGGCCGAGCAGGCCTTCATCATCCAGTCCCCCCGCCGCCATCCCGGCCTTGAGGGCCTCCACCTTGGGCCAAGGTTCGTCGAAGGCCCCGTTGGACACCGCGTGGATGCCAGGGGTGAAGGCAATCCGCCGATCAAGACGGCTTTCATAGCCCAGCAGATCCCGGCCGTCATAAAGCAGCAGGCTGAAGGGATTGAAGGCGGGTGCCTCGGTTCGCAGTTCATCCAGAAACGACGCGGCAGACCCCCGACCTTCCAGGAACCGCACCGGGAGCTGTCCCCGCGATGGAGTTCCCGCCCTCAAGGCCTTGGGGTCGCGGTGATTGGTCAGCGCGGCGAAGCGTCCCGCCGGGGTCAGGCCCAGCCAGGTGCCGCCCGCCTCCAGGTCGCGGCCGGCCAGGATCCGTCCGCCGTCCCACCAGGCCATGGGTGCCGTGGGCCGGGCGTAGAACTCGTCCCGGTTGGCCGCCACCAGGAGGGGCAGGGTTCCGTCCGTTTGCCAGTGGAAGGCGATGAGGCACATGCCCCCATGGTAGAGCGGCCCGCCCATGAGATTTCCTGGTCCTGATTGGATTTCTGCGATAGTCTGTGCGTTCTGCCGGACTTCGTGTGCCGGGATTCCAGCCCACTGCCAGAGCGCGGGGGCTAACCAAAGAGGTGGACTTCATGTCCAAGTTAGAAGCAATCATCAAGGGCCTAGGCTCCAAGCAGATGGGCCGCATCACCGTACTCGACGCAGGGTATGTCGAGGACGACAGCGCGGAAGGCCAGGAGTTCATGGCCGCGCTGCAGGGTGAGACCCGTGGCCTGCGCGAAGAAGAGGTCGTGCGCGGCGTCGTCGTGGAAATCCGCGGCAAGGACGTCATCGTCGACATCGGCTACAAGGGGTCAGGCACCGTCAACCTCGACGAGTTCAACAATCCCGACGGCACGCAGGGCGTGCAGGTCGGCGATGTCGTCGAAGTGCTCCTCGAGATGCTCGAGGATGCCAATGGCAATGTGCGCCTCAGCCGTGAGCGCGCCGAGAAGATGAAGATCTGGGACGAGGTCGAGAAGGCCTTCCGTTCCAACATGACCGTGCACGGCACCGTGCTCGAGAAGGTCAAGGGCGGTCTGGCGGTCGATATCGGCATCCGCGCCTTCCTGCCCGGCAGCCAGGTGGACATGAAGCCCGTCCGCAACCTGGATCCCTACCTCGGCAAGTCCTTCGACATGAAGGTCATCAAGGTCAACCGCCGCCGCGGCAACATCGTGCTGTCCCGCAAGCTGTTCCTCGAGACCATCAACGCGAGCCTGAAGGAAGAGACCCTGGCGGGCCTCGAGGAAGGCAAGCTGGTCGAGGGCGCCATCAAGAACATCACCGAGTACGGCGCCTTCGTCGACCTCGGCGGTGTGGACGGCCTGCTGCACATCACCGACATGTCCTGGGGTCGGCTCAACCACCCCAGCGAGATGTTCCAGGTGGGCGACAAGGTCGAAGTGGCCGTGCTCAAGTACGACAAGGACACCGAGCGCGTCAGCCTCGGCTACAAGCAGAAGTTCCCGGATCCCTGGCTCTCCGTCGAGGAGCGCTACCCCATCCAGGCTTCGGTCAAGGGCAAGGTCGTCTCCATCACTGACTACGGCGCATTCGTGGAGCTCGAGCCCGGCATCGAAGGCCTCGTGCATGTCTCCGAGATGAGCTGGACCAAGAAGGTCAAGTCCGCCAAGGGCATGGTCAACCTGGGCGACCAGGTCGAGGCCCTGATCCTGCAGGTGGACAGCGAGAACCGCCGCATCAGCCTCGGCATGAAGCAGATCACCCCGAACCCCTGGATGGCCATTGCCGAGAAGTACCAGCCCGGCATGATCGTCACGGGCACCGTGCGCAACATCACGGAATTCGGCGCCTTCATCGAGCTGGAAGAGGGCATCGACGGCCTGATCCACGTGTCCGACTTCAGCTGGACCAAGAAGATCAAGCACCCCGGCGAAATCGTGAAGAAGGGCGACGAAGTCACCGCGAAGGTGCTCAACCTCGATCCCCTGGCCCAGCGCATGAGCCTCGGTGTGAAGCAGATGGAGCCCAACGTCTGGGAGATCTTCTTCGAGAACCACAACGTCGGCACCGTCATCACCGGCAAGATTGCCCGCCTGACCGATTTCGGCGCCTTCGTCGACCTCGGCGATGGCATCGAGGGCCTGGTGCACGTTTCCGAGCTGAGCCGCAAGCGGGTGGAGGACATCCAGAAGGAGTTCGTCGCCGGCCAGGAGCTCACCATGAAGATCGTGAAGCTCGATCCCACCGAGCGCCGCATCGGCCTCTCCGTCAAGCAGCTGGAGCAGGATCAGGAGCGCGGCGATCTCGACGCCGCCAAGGCCCGACAGCCCGAGTTCAAAAAGGCGACCCTGGCTGACGCATTCAACCGGGCGGAACGCGAGTAGCCCTCGCTTCCACACCGCAGACGAGGCCCCCGAAAGGGGGCTTCGTCATGCCTGGTCGCAGGGGAGGCCCCTGGCAAAAGGCCGTCAAACCGCCCATTCCCGGTTCCGGGGCTAGAAATCAGTGGGGTAAATCCTGTTGATGGTCACACTGGGCGGGGGCTAAACTCAGTACCAATTGAATGCTGTACAAACCCGCAAAGGAAGCTCCATGAGCGAACTTACTCGGAAGGAAGTGGTCTTCATCCTCAACTCGGGGAAGAACTTCCACCGCACGGATTTGAGCGGCCTCGACCTCCGAGGATTCGATTTCACGGGGGCCAACCTCAGTGAAGCGAATCTCGCAGGGGCCGTGCTCAACCAGACCCTGCTGCAGGGCGCCAACCTGGCCGGGGCCGACCTGCGCCTGGCCAACCTGGACGAGGCCAACCTCGAAGGCGCCAACCTCAGCCGTGCGCGGCTGGCCGGAGCCAATCTGTCCGCGGCCAACCTCTCCAACGCCGATCTGACCTTCTTCGACATCCAGCAGTACGAACCGGCCACCGTGCCCAATCTCGCGGGCGCCAACCTCGCCGGGGCCAAGCTCAACGGCGTGACCCTCACGGGCCTCGACCTCAGCGGCAAGGATCTCCGCGGCGCCGATCTCAGCAGCGCCGACCTCCGTCAGACCGTGCTGGAGGGCTCCAACCTCCAGGGCGCCAACCTCGGCCAAGCCAACCTCGTGGGCGCCAACCTCGCCAAGGCGAACCTGGCGGGTGCCAGCCTCCAGGCGGCCACCCTGGGCGGGGCCAACCTGAACCTCGCCAACCTGGGCGGCAGCAATCTGGCCGATGCCGATCTCCACTGGGCCAGCCTTACAGAAGCCAACCTCGAAGGCGCGAACCTCAGCCGGGCCAACCTGAAGGGCACGAACCTCAGCGGCGCCAACCTGGCGGGCGCGGACCTGCGCCACCTCGATATCCTGAAATACGAGCGGGATGATGTGCCCAAGCTCAAGGGCGCGAACCTCAGCGGCGCCAACCTGCACGGCACCAACCTGCGGGCCATGGACCTGGGCCGCACGAACCTGAGCGGGGCGGATCTCGGCGAGACCGTGCTGCGCCAGGTCAACTTCGAGGGTGCCGACCTGCGCGAGGCCAACCTCAAGGCGGCCGACCTCAGCGGCTGCAACCTCAGCAGCGCCGTGCTGGCCGGGGCCAACCTGGGCGCAGCCCAGCTCACGGGCGCCGTGCTCGGCAATGCGGATCTGCGCGGCGCGGATCTCACCGGCGCCGACCTCAGCGACATCAACCTCACCGGCGCGAACCTCAGCAACGCGAACCTCACGGGCGCCAGCCTCACCGGTGCCCAGCTGGATGGCGCGGTGCTGGCGGGCACCCTGCTGGTGGGCGCCAACCTCAGCAAGGTGGATCTGTCCCGGAAGAACATGAAGGGGGCGGATCTCTCCAAGGCCGACCTCAGCGAAACCAACCTCGATGGGGCCAACCTGGCGAGCGCGCTGTTCACGGACGCCAAGCTCAGCGAAACCCACCTGGGTGGCGCGAACCTGCGCGGTGCCAAGCTCAGCGGCGATGACCTGCGCACCGCCAACCTCTGCGGCGCCGATCTCTCCGGTGCGGATCTCTCCGGTGCCGATCTGGCTGGCAGCATCCTCAGCGCCAACCTGCACGACGCCAACCTCTTCGCGGCCAACCTGCGCGGCGCCACGCTGGATCGCGCCGTGCTCACCGGCTCGAACCTCTCCGGCGTGGATCTCAGTGGCTTCTCCCTCGAGGGCATGGACCTGAACCACGCCCAGCTCAACAATGCGAATCTCACCGGCGCCAAGCTCAAGGGCGCCATCCTGCGCGGCGCGCAGGGCCTCGGGGCCGATTTCAGCGGCACCGACTTGGCCAGCGCCGACCTGCGCAATTCCGATTTCAGCGGCAGCAACTTCTTCGCCTGCAACTTCGAGGGCGCCAACCTGCGGGAAGCCAACCTGGCCTCCCTGCCCACGGAATCCCGCGGCGAGTACCGCACGAACCTCAGCAACGCCAACCTGAGCCGGGCCAACCTGAGCGGCGCGAACCTCTATCAGGCCAACCTCAACGAGGCCAACCTGGTGAACGCCGATCTCACAGGCGCCAGCATGGTGTGGGCCGATCTGCGCGGCGTGGACCTGCGCCAGACCTCCCTCAAGGACACGGACCTTCGCCAGGCCAACCTGGACGGCGCCAACCTCTGCGGCGCCGATCTCCGCGAAACCATCCTCCAGGATGCCTACCTGGACGGCGCCAACCTTTCCGGCGCGAACCTCTCCGGCGTGAACCTCTCCGGCGCCGACCTGCGCCACACCAACCTCATCGATGCCAGCCTCGATGGCGCCGACCTCAGCTCCGCCAACCTCAATGGGGCGAACATGGTCTGGGCCAACCTGAGCGGCGCCAACCTCGGCAAGGCCAACCTCTCCCGGGCCAAGCTCAGCGGCGCCAACCTGGGCGGCGCCGATCTGCGCGAAGCCATCCTGGACGACGCCAACCTGGATGCCACCAACCTGACGGGCTCCAAGCGCTAGGAACCCCCTCGCGATCAACCTCGGCCCTTCCTGTTCACAGGATCAGCCGAAGGCTTGTCCTAAAACCGGTTCCGATCCAAGCCCCGCGGCACGGGAATGATCTCGGGCGCGGCGCCGTGGGTGCCGGAATTCACGGCGGCCACGGGCGCGAAGCGCTCCTGCACCCGCTCGTCCCTGCGAGGCACCAGGGGCACGGGCTCCTGCTGCTTGGGACGCGGCGGCAACTGGCAGCTGCCCTGAATCATGCCGCCCTCGTCCACCACCAGGGAGCCCAGTTCCACTTCGCCTTCCACCCAGCCGGTGCCCAGGATTTCCAGACAACCGGTCACTTTGATGATGCCTTCCACCCGACCGGTCACGGTCAGGTGCTTGGAATGAATGGTGCCCTTCACCAAGCCTGTGGGCGCCACGACCACCTGACCTTCGCTGATGATGGTGCCTTCCACGGTGCCTTCCACCCGCAGGCCATTGGCGCCTGCGTGGATCTCGCCCTGCCAGCGGGTGCCTTCCCCCAGCAGCGTGCAGATCGGTTCGGCCGCGGGACGTGACGTGCCAGCCTTGTTTCCCAAAGAGAACATGGATCCCCCGGACCCGGAACCACCTTGCGACGCGCCAGGCGGCAGCGCCGGGCCGACAGGAGGCCGACCCACCCTCTCTTCGGCCGGGCAGGTCCGAAAACTTGAGAACCAGGACATCCGCGCCCTGGATGTCCCGCCTAAGTTGCCCGCCTCCTTGGAGGAAGGCGCGCCGGAGTGCCATACTCCCCACGATGCCCGATGGCTCCCCGCGGATCCCCATGCGCTTTCTCCACACCTCTGACTGGCACCTGGGCAAGACCCTTTGCAACGCGAGCCTGCTTGACGATCAAGCCCATGCCCTCGATCAGGTGGTGGCCATGGTCCGCGACACCAAGGCCGAAGCCCTGGTGGTGGCGGGCGATCTCTATGACCGCGCGGTGCCGCCCAAGGAGGCCGTGGCCCTGCTGGACGAAACCCTGAATCGCCTGGTGCGCGGCTGCGGCGTGCCGGTGCTCATCATCGCGGGCAACCACGACAGCCCCGAGCGGCTGGGCTTCGCGTCGGGTTTCCTGGGAGCCCAGGGGTTGCACCTGGCCGGCCCCCTGGAAGCACAGGCCGAGCCCATCCAAATCGGTGGCACCGCCTTCCACTTGCTGCCCTACGCGGATCCCGCCATGGCCCGCTTCGCCCTGGAGGACGCCGGGCTGCGCACCCATCAGGACGTGCTGGCCGCCCAGCTGGAACGCGCACGGCAGCGCCATCCCGCCGGACATCGCTTCGTGGCCGTGGCCCATGCCTTCGTGGCGGGCGGCGCCGTGTCGGATTCGGAGTTGGGGCTCTCCGTGGGGGGCACTGGTGAGGTGGATCCCGCGCTCTTCGCGTTTACGGATTACACCGCCCTGGGTCACCTGCACCGGCCCCAGGAGGCGGGCCAGCCCCATGTGCGCTATGCGGGCAGCCTGCTCAAGTACAGCGCATCCGAAGCGGCGCACGTCAAGGCCCTCACCCTGGTGGAGCTCCCGGAGCACGGCCCGGCCCGCACCGAGCCGCTGCCCATCAGCCCGCGCCGGGATCTGCGTCGGCTGCGCGGGCTCTTCGAGGACCTCATGAAGGTGCCGAATGGCCCCACCGAGGATTACCTCTTTCTCGACCTGCTGGACGAAGGGCCCGTGCTTGATGCCATGGCCCGCCTGCGCCAGGTCTATCCCAACCTGCTCGGCATCCAGCCCGCTCCGCCGGCCTCCGCACCCACCGAAGGTGTGGAGAGCATCCGCCTGCGGGACCTGAATCCCGACCAGTTGTTCCGCAGCTTCTTCCAGGAGGTGCAGGGACGGCCCATGAACGAAGACGAAGCCGCCCTCTTCCTGGATGTGTCGCAGGGCATCCTCCACGGCGAGGCGCAACCGTGAAGCCCCTGCACCTCACGCTGGAAGCCTTCGGCCCCTATGCAGCCCGGCAGGAACTGGATTTCTTGGATCTGAAAGACCAGGCCTTCTTCCTCATCCACGGCCCCACCGGCGCGGGCAAGACCAGCATCCTCGATGGCATCAGCTACGCCCTCTACGGCGAAACGAGCGGGGGCCAGCGCGAAACCCGCGACCTGCGCAGCCACTTCGCCGCCGCGGATACGCCCACGCGGGTGACCTTCGATTTCGCCCTGGGCGAGCGCCGCTACCGCGTGGCCCGCTCCCCCGAGCAGCAGGTGCCCAAGCAGCGCGGCGAAGGCACCAAGAAGCAGGCCTACACTGCGAACCTCTGGGAGCTGAAGGAAGGCCAGGAGATTCCCCTGGCCACGGAGAAGCCCACCCTGGTGGATCCTCGCGTGGCCGAACTCATCGGCTTCAAGGCCGACCAGTTCCGGCAGGTGGTGCTGCTGCCCCAGGGGCGCTTCCAGGAGTTCATGCTGGCGGGCTCCACCGAGCGCCAGGCCATCCTCCAGACCCTCTTCCAGACCGGCCGCTACGCGCGGCTGGCCATCGCCCTCACCGAAGAAGAAAAGGCCCTGAAAGAAGCCATCCGCGGCACCCAGGCCGAGATCAAGCATCGCCTGGCCCAGGCGGGCGTGGCCTCCGCCGAGGCCCTGCCCGCCCTGCTGCAACAGGCTTCTGAACAGGCCGAACGGCTGCTCCAGGAGCAAGCCCAGGCCGGGCTGGAACTGGAGGCTGCCTCCGCCGCCTGGATGGAAGGCACCCGCACGGCCGAGCGCCTGGCGGAAGAAGCCGCCGCCCGCGCGGAACTGGCGCAGATCCAGACCCAGTCCCGCATCAACGATGCCCGCAAAACCGAGCTGGACCGCGCCCGCCGATGCGAATCCGTCCTGCCCGCCGCGGAGCGGTTGGAGGCGGTGCTCACCCGCATCCAGGCTCAGGAGGCTGAAGAAGCCGCCTTGGCGGATGCTGCGCGGATCGCCGATGAGGCCCTCGCCCGCGCTGAAGCGGCTGTCGCGGAAGCGGAGCAGCACGAGGTGCGCCGCGAAGAACTGCGCCGCGCCATCGGCCGTTTGCGCGACCTGGAACCCAAATTGGAAGCCCTGGAAAAGGCCCGCCAGGAGGCCCGCGAGGCGGCCCTGGGCCGCGGGCGTTTCGGCGATCTGGCCGAGGAGCAGAAGCGGCGCCTGGAGGCGGCCAAGCAGGAGCTGACCCGGGCCCGTCTCGCGCAGGTGGATGCACGCACCGATGCGGCCCAAGAGGCCAACCGCGAAGGCATGCTCTTCTTTGTGCGGAAGCGCCGCACCCAGCGAGAGGATCTCGAACGCTCCCTCGAAGAGCTGGCCCGGGCCCAGGCTTCGCTGGATGCGGTGATGGAAGCCCAGCTGGCCGCCCAGAAGGCCGTCCAGGCCGCCCGCGAGCGGCATCGCGCCATCCAGGAACGCCGCCTGGCGGCCCACGCTGCGCGGCTCGCCAAGGGCCTCCAGCCGGGTGAGGCCTGCCCCGTTTGCGGCAGCGACACCCATCCCCATCCCGCCCAGCCCTCGGTGGACCTGCCGGATGAGCAGGACGTGCGCCTGGCCATGGAGCTGCAGGAGGACGCGGAGACCGCCCTGGCCCGGGCCCAGGATGCCACCGCGTCGCGCTCGGCCGCCGTGGAGATCGCCCGCAGCCGCCGCCAGGATCTCCTCGAAGCCCTGGGCGAGCACGCGGACGTCAGCCTGGAGACCCTGATCGTTCTCGAATCGCGCCACAAGGATGAGCTCGATCGCAGCCGCGCCGCCTCCGCCAACCTCGATGCCATCGAGAAGCAGATGCTGCAGGCCGAAGAGGCCCGGAATCAGGCGGAAGCCAAGTTGTCGGAGATCCACCAGCGCCTGCACGATTTGATGGTGCAGGAGGCCGGTGCCAAGGCCCGCATGGAGATGCTGGAGATGGATCTCCTGCAGGAACTCCGCGTCCCAGGCGCCCTCTCCACCCAGCGCCGCGAGGCAGAGCAGGCACTGGAAGCCTCCGAGGCCCAGCTGGCCGCGGCCCGCGCCGCCCGTGAACCCGCCCGCGCCGCCGCCCTCACCGCCGACACCACCCTCGCCATCCATCGCAAGCAGCTGGAGGCCGCGCGCACGGAGTCCTGGAGCCTCAGCGAGGCCTTCGACGAAGCCCTGGCCGCGGCCCACTTCCACGACCGTGAGGATTTCCAGCGAGCCCGCCGCACGCCGGACGACATCCAGGCCCTCAGCGAGGCCGTGGAGCGGTTCGCCGCAGAACTGGCCGCCGCCACCCAGCGGCTGGACCAGGCCCAGCAACAGGCCGAGGGCCTGAGCGCGCCCGATCTGCCCACCCTCCAGGCGGCCCGGGAAGCAGCCCAGGCCCGCTTTGCGCACGTCTCCGAGGCCCAAGGCCGGGCCCACTCGGAACGGGAGGCCCTGGAGCGTCTGGAAGCCGATCTGCGCCGCCTGGCCGATGCCACCGTGCAGCAGGACCGCCGCTACAAGGCCGCCGCCAGCCTGGCCCGCGTGGCCCGAGGCGATGACGGCGACCGCATCTCCTTCGAGCGCCATGTGCAGGGCGCGATCCTCGATGAAGTGCTGGTCTCAGCCTCGGAGCGCCTGCGCATCATGAGCAAACAGCGCTACGCCCTGCGCCGCGCCACCCTCAGCACGGACCAGCGCAAGGCCGGGGGCCTGCAGCTGGAGATCACAGACACGCACACGGGCCGCTCCCGCGCCGTGAGTTCGCTGTCGGGCGGCGAGGGCTTCCAGGCCAGCCTGGCTCTCGCCCTCGGGCTTTCCGACGTGGTGCAGCGCCATGCGGGCGGCATCCGCCTCGACACCGTGTTCATCGACGAGGGCTTCGGCAGCCTCGATCCCGAGGCCCTGGATCTGGCCCTGCGCACCCTGGAAGATCTGAACCAGGGCGGGCGCCTGGTGGGTCTCATCAGCCATCTGGAAGAAGTGAAGGCGCGCATCCCGGCCCGCCTGGAAGTCACGCCAGGCCCAGGCGGCAGCCACGCCCGCTTCCGGGTGTCGTGACCAACGTCGCCCCCAGTCGCCCCCCCCCGTCGAAGTGCCTCACATGGCGTGGTAGTCTCCAGCGATCCTCGGAGTCCCCATGCCGCGTTCCCTCGCGTCCATCCTGTGCCCATCCCTGGGCCCATTCCTGAGCCTGGCCCTCACCGCCCAGCCCACGCCTTACCAGAAGGCGCCCAAGGCCATCCAGGCCGTGCTGGACGCTCCTGGCACGCCCTCCCTCATCGACAGCCCCAAAGGCGACCGCTTCCTTTTAGCGGAATTTGAACGCCATCCCACCATCGCCGACCTGGCCCAGCCCATGGCGCGGCTGGCGGGCCTGCGCTTCAATCCGGTCACCCGCGGCCCGCACAGTCCCCAGCACCTCAAGAGCCTCGTCATCCAGGGCCTGACGGGCGCGGCCAAACCCGTGGTGTTGCCCGCGGGCGTGATCCTGGGCCAGCCACGCTGGTCGCCGGATGGCGCGCGGTTCGTGCTGATGGGCGCCACCCCCAAAGCCACGGAATTGTGGGTGGGCGAAGCCGCCACCGGGAAGCTTCATCGCATCGAAGGCGTGAAGCTCAACGCCATCCTTGGCAACCCGCTCGATTGGATGGCGGACGGCAGCCTGCTCTGCAAGACCGTACCCGCCGCCCAGGGCCCTGCCCCCAAGGCGCCGGACGTGCCCCTGGGCCCGCGCATCCAGGAAACCGAAGGCAAGGCTGCCCCGGCACCCACCTTCCAGGATCTGCTGCAGAACGCCCAGGAAGAAGCCCGCTTCGAGTTCCTGGCGCAGTCCCAGCTGGTGCAGGTGAATCTCGCCACCGGCGCCCTCAGGCCCATTGGCAAGCCGGGCCTCTACGGCAACGTCCAACCCTCTCCGGATGGCAAGCTCTTCATGGTTCCCCGCATTCAGCGTCCCTTCTCGTTCCTGGTGCCCGCCTCGCACTTCCCCGTGCGGGAGGAGATCTGGGATCGCACCGGCGCCCTGGTGCACCTCGCCGCCGACCAGCCCCTGGCCGAGGACATCCCCTTGGAGGGCGTGCGCAAAGGCCCGCGCCACCTGCATTGGCGGCCCACGGAACCGGCCACCTTGGCCTGGACCGAAGCCCTGGATGGCGGCGATCCCAAGCGCAAAGCCGAGTTCCGGGATCACATCCTCATGCAGGCCGCCCCGTTCAAGGCCTCGCCCGCCGAACTGATCCGGCTCAAAGACCGCATGGAGGATTTGGACTGGAGTGAAAGCGGCAACCTGGCCGTGGTGCAGGAATACGAGCGGGACCGGAAGTGGACCCGCACCTGGCTGGTGAACCCCGCCAAGCCCGGCGAGGCGCGGCTGGCCTTCGACCTGAGCAGCAATGACAAATACCGCAACCCCGGCGCCTTTGTGTCCAGGCTGCTGCCCAACGGCCAGACTGCCCTACTGCAGCAAGACGGTGGCCTCTTCCTGGTGGGCCGGGGCGCCACGCCCGAAGGCGACCGCCCCTTCCTGGACCGCTTCGATCCCGCCACGCTGAAAACCGAGCGCCGCTTCCGCTGCGCCGAGGGTCTCTTTGAATCCCCGGTGTTCCTGCTGCCGGATGGCCGCTACATCACGCGCCGCGAAAGCCCCACGGAAGCGCCCAACTACGTGCTGCATGAAGCCGAGGACAAGGTCGAGACGAAGGCTCTGACCGCCTTCAAAGACCCCTTGCCCGAGCTGCGGAAGATCCAGAAGAGGCTGGTGAAGTACACCCGCCCCGATGGCGTGGCCCTCAGCTTCACGCTGTACCTGCCGCCCGACTACAAGGTCGGCGAACGGCGTCCCGCCGTGGTCTGGGCCTACCCCATGGAATTCACGGATGCCAGCACCGCGGGCCAGGTGAGCGGCTCCGCGAACCGCTTCACCACCCTCGGCGGCATGTCCCACCTCTTCTTCCTGCTGCAGGGCTACGTGGTGCTCGACAGCGCCACCATGCCCGTGGTGGGCGATCCCCAGACCGTGAACGACACGTTCCTCGATCAGGTGGTGGCCAGCGCCAAGGCGGCCATCGACAAGGCCGACGAACTGGGTGTCATCGATCCCAAGCGCGTGGGCGTGGGCGGCCACAGCTACGGCGCGTTCATGACCGCCAATCTGCTGGCGCACTCGACGCTGTTCAAGGCGGGCATCGCCCGCAGCGGCGCTTACAACCGCACGCTCACGCCCTTCGGCTTCCAGAGCGAGCGGCGCACGCTATGGGAGGCGCCGGAGATGTACCTGAAGGTCTCGCCTTTCATGTCAGCCAACCACTTCAATGCGCCCATTCTGCTCATCCACGGCGAGGCCGACAACAACCAGGGCACCTTCCCCATCCAGAGCGAGCGCCTCTACGCCGCGCTGAAGGGCAACGGCCAGACCGCCCGCTACGTCACCCTGCCCCTCGAAAGCCACGGCTACACCGCCCGGGAATCCATCGAGCACACCCTGTGGGAGATGATCCACTGGTTCGACAAGCACCTGAAATAGGGCGGAGATGGATTCTCCTTCATCAAAGCGGGCGCGGACATGAAAGTATCCGCGCCCGCTTTTGACGTTCAATCAGCTTCAGCCTTCGGCTTTGACCGCGCTTCCAACATCAGGAGTCGTCGCCTCTTTCATGGCCCAAATTCCCATCGTAAAGTTCACCCCATCCTGCTTCTTTCTCGAGGGATCCCAGCTGCGCTCGATCCTCTTCTTGAAAGGGTTCTCGGGGTTGGACATCCAGCTCGGATCATCGACGATCACATATACGTTCCGAGGCTGGTCGGTGGTATTGATATAGGACACTTCGGGGTTGCCCGTAGGAATGAGGTTCTGCAGCATTCCCTTCTCGATATGCCCCCATTTGTCGACCATCATCAAGCGGAACCAGCCTTCATTGCTGTGGGTGAGCCGGACATGCAGTTTCTCCCCTGCGGGCACCCTAAAGCCATAGGCCTTCCATCCAGCCGGCCATTCAGACGCGCCCGATAGAGCATCCACGCCTTCTTCGACGGGAGTGACCCTGACGTATCCCCGCCGGGCCATGGCCTGAATTTCAGCCATGATGTCCCGGCGCTGCCAGTCTTCGGTGGTCGGTAATACCGTCTAGGTGTAAGTGCCAATCAGGTTGTTCACCCGAGATCTGGGAAGCTGAAAGCGCCAACAAACAGCTTTCTCGGAGCCTCGGGTGAACCTCCACAGTTCAGCAAAGTCTTGCCCCGCCAGTCGAGCATTAATGGTGAAGCGCGTTCTGGAGGAGGACTGGACGGTCCGGGATGCGGCTGAATCCATAGGAATCAGCAGGCGCAGGGCCTACCGATGGCTCGCTCGGTTCAAAACAGAGGGTCCGGCCGGGCTCCTGGATCGCTCCAGCCAGCCGCATCGCCTGGCGCGAAGCCACGAGCTTGGCCTCGTCGTCGAGGCCGTAGGTCGAAGGCGGCGGGGCCAGGCGGCGATCCGGATTGCCTCGGAACTGGGCGTGCCCCGTTCCACCGTGGGCTTCTGGCTCCACAAGGCGCGCATCTCCAAGGCTTCGGACCTCCAGCCCAAGGAACCCGACAACCGCTACGAACACGCGGCCCCCGGCGACCTCCTCCACCTGGACACCAAGAAGCTCGCCAACTTCCACGAAGTGGGCCACCGCGCCACAGGCATCCGCCACCACAAGAACCGCGATGCGGGCTACCAGGTGCTCCATGTCTGCTCGGACGACCACTCGCGGGCCTGCTACATGGAAGTGCTCCCGGACGAGAAGAAGGAGACCACTGCCTCATTCCTCCAGAGGGCGCTGTTGCACTTCCAGGCCCGGGGCGTCACCGCCCGCAAGCTGCTGACCGACAACGGCTCGCCCTACCGGTCCAAGGCGTTCAAGGCCATGCGCGAAGCCTTCGGCCTCACGCACAGCCGCACCCGCCCCTACCGCCCACGGACCAACGGCAAGGCCGAGCGCCTCATCCAGACCGCCCTGCGAGAGTGGGCCTACGGTCCCACCTGGCAGAGCTCAGACGAAAGAAACCAGGCGCTCGGCGCCTGGCTCCACTTCTACAATCACCACAGGCCCCACAAGGCCTTAGGTGGTCAGCCCCCGGTTACCCGGCTGGTCAACCTCGTTGGCACCGACACCTGTCGCGGCCAAAGAGACGGTTCAGCTTGTGGGCGGGAGGAAGTCCGCCGAGGGCTGAGTGGGGTCTGTGGTGATTGTGGTGGTGGAGCCAGGCCTTGAGGGCCTGGCTCCGTTGCTCTGAGGACTGATAGGCTAGGCGATAGGCCCATTCCCTAAGGGCGGTCTGGATGAACCGTTCGGCCTTGCCGTTGGTCCGTGGGCGGTAGGGGCGGGTGCGGCTGTGCGTGAGGCCGAAGGCTTCGGGCATGGCCTTGAACGCCTTGGACCGGTAGGGCGAGCCGTTGTCGGTCAGCAGCTTGCGGGCGGTGACGCCCCGGGCCTGGAAGTGCAACAGCGCCCTCTGGAGGAATGAGGCAGTGGTCTCCTTCTTCTCGTCCGGGAGCACTTCGTCGTAGCTGCTTCGAGAATGGGCATTGATGGCGATGTGCAAATGCTCCCAGCCAATGCCCCGCTGGCGGGTGCGACGGTCGCCATGGATCCGGTGTCCCACGCCCTGGATCCTCTCAAGCTTCTTGATGTCGAGGTGAAGGAGGCCGACTGGCTCGGCGATCTCGTAGCGCCTGGGTGGTTCCTTTTTCTCCAGCGCCGACCACCGGGAGAGTCCCTTTCGGCGAAGGATGAGGCCCACGGTGGATCTTGGCATGCCGAGCATTCGAGCCACCTCCGTCGCCGGCAGCCGTGACCGCCGCAGATCGATGACCTTTGCGACCACGGCTGCCTCGGTGCGACTCGGGACGCGCAAGGGGCGGCAGGACCGATCCATCAGGCCCGACCGGCCCTCCTTCCTGAATCGGGCCAGCCATTTGTAGGCCGTCCGGACACTGATGCCCGCAGCCTGGGCTGCCTGTTTGACCGTCCAACCAAGCCGACGGACCCTCCGGACCAAAACCCCTCGACTAAATGGGCATGTCTTTGCTGAACTGTGAAGGTTCATCCGGGCTGTCTCCTCGAAGGCTGCTGTGTCGCAACAACAGCTTCCCAGCTCAGTCCGGATGAACAACCTCTATGGCAGGTACATCTGTCGGTGCCAACGAGGTTGACCAGCCGGGTAACCGGGGGCTGACCACCTAAGGCCTTGTGGGGCCTGTGGTGATTGTAGAAGTGGAGCCAGGCGCCGAGCGCCTGGTTTCTTTCGTCTGAGCTCTGCCAGGTGGGACCGTAGGCCCACTCTCGCAGGGCGGTCTGGATGAGGCGCTCGGCCTTGCCGTTGGTCCGTGGGCGGTAGGGGCGGGTGCGGCTGTGCGTGAGGCCGAAGGCTTCGCGCATGGCCTTGAACGCCTTGGACCGGTAGGGCGAGCCGTTGTCGGTCAGCAGCTTGCGGGCGGTGACGCCCCGGGCCTGGAAGTGCAACAGCGCCCTCTGGAGGAATGAGGCAGTGGTCTCCTTCTTCTCGTCCGGGAGCACTTCCATGTAGCAGGCCCGCGAGTGGTCGTCCGAGCAGACATGGAGCACCTGGTAGCCCGCATCGCGGTTCTTGTGGTGGCGGATGCCTGTGGCGCGGTGGCCCACTTCGTGGAAGTTGGCGAGCTTCTTGGTGTCCAGGTGGAGGAGGTCGCCGGGGGCCGCGTGTTCGTAGCGGTTGTCGGGTTCCTTGGGCTGGAGGTCCGAAGCCTTGGAGATGCGCGCCTTGTGGAGCCAGAAGCCCACGGTGGAACGGGGCACGCCCAGTTCCGAGGCAATCCGGATCGCCGCCTGGCCCCGCCGCCTTCGACCTACGGCCTCGACGACGAGGCCAAGCTCGTGGCTTCGCGCCAGGCGATGCGGCTGGCTGGAGCGATCCAGGAGCCCGGCCGGACCCTCTGTTTTGAACCGAGCGAGCCATCGGTAGGCCCTGCGCCTGCTGATTCCTATGGATTCAGCCGCATCCCGGACCGTCCAGTCCTCCTCCAGAACGCGCTTCACCATTAATGCTCGACTGGCGGGGCAAGACTTTGCTGAACTGTGGAGGTTCACCCGAGGCTCCGAGAAAGCTGTTTGTTGGCGCTTTCAGCTTCCCAGATCTCGGGTGAACAACCTGATTGGCACTTACAACTAGAACCGGCGCCCCCCTGCAAATCGCCATGCACTCCATGTGTGCCTGTCGTGGCGAAGGCCATCGCGCCCTGGATGCTGGGAGGTGGTGACCACTTCGGCCTCAGATGGCTCGTAATACCAGGCCGGAAAGGCGGCTGCATCATGGGGATAGCCAACAAAAAACCGCGGCAGCGGGTTTTCCCTGGTCCGAACGGTTTCCCGCGCGGCCCCCTGCCACCGAGCCAGGAGCCAGTGCACCGTCCCTGGCTCGATACCCGTTTGGACCAACGCCTGAAAGTCGGCCTCAGTCCCCTGGAGGCGCACCTCATAGACCTTCAGGAAATCCAGAATGGTGTCATCGTGTAAACCCCCTTGGTGCATCCGCACAAGATCCGCTGGTGCGACGAGAAGGTCTGAAGGGCGGGGATGGGCCGCACCGAAGCTGAACAGCAACGGAAGGCAGAGACCTAGAATGGTTCGCATTCGATTCCTCCTTAGTGCTGCCGATCCAATCGCGACTGGATTTTCTTCAACAAATCACGTTCCAACTTGCCGCTGGAAGCCACCGCGATCCATTGAGAGGGGTACACGCTCTGTTTGTTTGCTTCATACTGGCAGACTAGGGTGATTTGCGTTTTCCCGGGTTCCCGCTCTTCTGCCAGCAGGCGCAAATCCATCCGCAGCGCGTTCCAGGGATTGATGAAATCATCCGGGTTCTCACATCCCAACGCCCATTGGCTGGCGGGAAGGGTCATGTTGGAGGGCCGGGTGGAGATCAGCCCGCTGTCCTTTTCGATGACCTGGATGGGGAACCCGATGCCAATGACCGCCACTGCGGCTGACCAAACCTTCTCCTTCGGAGCGGCGAAAACCGCCACAGTGGGTTGCTGAACCACAGGCGCAGGGACCGGGGGCACACAACCTGCACAGGCCAGGAGCGCAAGCCCGGCTGGAACGAGGACGGTTCGGGTGTTCATGATCACTCCAGAGTTGAGGGTGGCAGCAAGGCCAACCTGCCTACCTCCGAGAATGGTCCTCTCCATGGAGAATGCCATCCGCACAAAGTCTTGATTTTGATTCGGACCAAAGTCCGAATCACCTTTGACAGGAGTCAGAAGAACCAACGCCAGGACTGGGTTATGCTTGCTCCATGCCCCCCACCCTCGTGCTGACCTTCCTTTTGGCACTGGCTGCCGGACTGATCTCCCTGGCGATGGTGTCGCACCGGTCCCAGCACCATTTCTCCCCCGTCACAGGGTCTCTGGTGGCACCCCTGTTGTTCTACAACCTGTGGATCCTGGTCTGGCTGGTCCTGCAATACGTCGAAACCACGATCATCTGGGACCTTTCACCAAGCCAGGGACGCGCCTGGATGGCGGGGCTCCTCTGGGTTTCCATGGCCGTGGGCATTCAGTGGGCCGCGTCCTTTCTCGCCTTCACGCTGCGTGCGAGGCACACTGCCCACCCCCAGGGACTGCTCCGCCGCGTCCACCTCGGAGCGCTTCTGCTCACCGGGGCCCTGGGCCTGGCCTGCCTGCTTCTCTGGGCCACAAACCTGAACCCAGTCATCCGCCTGATCAGCCGTGGCCTCAATGTCCTGATTTTCCCCGGGGTGGCCATCCTCAGCATCCGCTTCTGGAGAAGCGTGCGGGCCGACCCCGACGAACCCTCCCGAAGGTTGAGCGCACTGGGCGCGGGGTACGCCCTCATCTTCCTGGCCCTGGCCTTCCTCATCCTCTGGAACCGCCTCTTCTCCGGCTTGCCGCGTGAGCATTTCGTCACACTGACGGTCAGCCTGGAGATGGTCTACAACCTTGTCACAGTGCTCTGGATCTGGCTGTTCGATCGCACAGAAGAGGCTGCACCCATCGCGCCCGCGGGCAGCTTGCCCAGCGATCAGGGCCCTCAAGCAAGCATCGACGCCTTGATGGAGGCCTACGGCATCTCCAAGCGCGAAAGCGAAGTCATCCACTTGGTCTGCCAGGGACTGACCAACCAGGAGATCGCCGATGCCCTGTTCATTTCATTGAAAACGGTGAAGGACCACAACTACCGCATCTTCCAGAAGACCGGGGTTCGCAATCGGGTGGAGCTGGCCCAGCTGATGCAGAAGCTGACCTCGGAAGGAAGGCCTGTCCTACCCACCGGGGCCCCGTCCCTGATCCCAACGGTCAAATAGCAAGGCCGCTATTCCGCCACGGCGCCACTGTCCGCCCAGCGGGCGCTGTCCGCGGCGCCCTCGGCCCGGCCATTCCGCACCAGGATCACCTGGGCGCAGCCCTGCTTCTTCACGTCCTTGAGGGTGTGGCCCAGCCCCTTCAGGGCCGCCTTGGTGGGCTCTGGAAGGGCGGCCTCCACCTGGAGCTGATCCGGCAGCCACTGATGATGGATGCGAGGCGCATCCACAACCGCCTGCGCTTCGGCACCGACATCCACCGCCTGCAGCACGGTGTTGAGCACGGTGGCCGGAATGGTGCGTCCACCGGGGCTGCCGCTCACCATGAACACCCCTCCATCCTTCACGAGGATCACCGGGCACATGCTGGAGAGGGGCCGCTTGTGGGGCTGGGCGAGATTGGGGTTGGTGCCGATGAGGCCCGTGGCATCGGTGAGCCCGGGCCCCGCGTTGAAATCGCCCAGTTCGTTGTTCAGCAGGAATCCCGCGCCGGGAACGATGCGCTTCAGGCCGTAGCTGTCCTCCAGCGTGTAGGTGAGGCTCACGGCGTTTCCCCGCCGGTCGATCACCGAAAGGTGCGTGGTGTCGGGCCGGTCCTTGGGCCAGGTGAAGCGGTCGGGAGCGGACACGGAGGCGCGCTCAGGGTCGATGGTGCCCCGGAGCTCTGCCGCATGCTCCTTCGAGAGGAGCCACACCAGGGGTATCTCAGGGTTGAAGGCTGGATCGCCCAGGAACTGGGCCCGATCGGCAAAGGCCCGCCGCAGGGCCTCCGCCGTGAGGTGAATCCTTTGGGGTGACGAGCCCCCCAGCGCCTGCAGGTCATAGCCTTCCAGGATGTTCAGGGCCTCCAGCAGCACCTGCCCTCCCGAGCTGGGCGGTGGCGCCGCGAGGATCTCCACGTTCCGGTAGGTGCCCTTCAGGGCTTGGCGCAGAACCGGCCGATACCCCCGCAGATCTGCGGCAGTGATGAGACCGCTGTGCTCCTTCATGTCCCGCACCAGATATCGGGCGGTCTGGCCCCGGTAGAAGTCGGTCCAGTCTCTGGCGAGGCGTCGCAGCGTTCGCGCCAGATCCCCTTGCACCAACCGATCACCCCTTTGAAGGGCCTCACCGGCTCGGCTGAATTGCGCCAGGGTGGGCTTATGGCTTCTGAAGGCTTCTAGATGAGCCGTCAGGCTCGAAGCCTGGTTTTCCGACAACACGAAACCCTCCTGGGCCAGGCGAATGGCGGGCCTCAGCAAGCGGGCCCAGGGAAGGCGCCCCTCCCGTTTCCAGGCCTCACGCAATCCCGCCACCGTGCCGGGCACGCCCACGCTGGCGAGGCTGTTGTGATGCCGCTCCGTGTCGTAGGTGCCATCCTCGCGCAGCCACATGCCCGGGTGGGCCGCAGCAGGGGCCGTTTCCCTGAAATCGATGAAGGAGGTTCTGCCAGCGGTGGTACGGGACAGCAGGAAGCCGCCGCCGCCCAGGTTGCCCGCGGCGGGATGGACCACCGCCAGGGCGAAGGCCGTGGCCACGGCGGCATCCACGGCGCTGCCTCCCTCGCGCAGCACCTGAGCGCCAGCCTCCGAGGCCAGCCGTTCCTGGCTCACCACCATGCCGCGCGGCATCCCGGCCGAAAGGCAGAGCCCCAGGAACAGGACGGGCATGAGGAACAGGCGCATGGCAGCCTCCGCATGCAAGAGTCTGTCATCCTTGAAGCATGTCCCGAACGGCTTCCATCAAAGGCTCCACTCCGCAGACGCCAGGCGAGGAACTGGCCAACAGCCTGACCCACGGACTGGGCGCGGCCCTCTCCATCGCCGGGCTGGTGCTGATGGTGGTCTTCGCCGCCAAGCGCGGCACGGCGCGGGATGTGGTGGGCGCTTCCATCTTCGGCTCCACCCTGATCCTGCTCTACCTCATGTCGACGCTCTACCATGCCTTCCGCGGCAAGAGGGTGAAGCTCGTCTTCAAGGTTTTCGACCATTCGGCCATCTTCCTGCTCATCGCCGGCACCTACACGCCCTTCTGCCTCTCTGCCCTGGGCCGCATCAGCCCTGCCTGGGGCTGGACCGTGTTTGGCCTGGCCTGGGGCTTGGCGGTGCTGGGCATCACCTTCAAGGGCATCTACTACGGCCGCATCGCCCGTTCAGAACTGCGGCCCGCGCCCCTCGATCACCTGCACTCGTCTCCGGTGCCTCCGGTGGACCCTGCCTTCGTGCGGCGCATGGGCTGGGTATCGACAGGCATCTACCTGCTCATGGGCTGGATCATCCTCATCGCCGCCGGGCCCCTGGTGCGCTCACTCTCCACCCACGGCCTCTACTGGCTGTTCGGCGGAGGCGCCTTCTACAGCCTGGGGGCCGCCGTCTACAGCTTCGAGCGGCTGCGCTTCCACCATGCCCTCTGGCACCTCTTCGTGGTGGGCGGCAGCGCCTGCCACGTGTTCGCGGTGCTCTTCCACGTGATCCCAGGGAAATAGCGCATGATTCCGCTGGTTCTCCTGCCGGGCCACGTCCAATGGGGCGCCCACCTGGAGGAACTCCTCGCCCGGCCTGAGGCCCTGTGGGTCTACGGTCCCATGGGCTCTGGCGTGTCCCTGCTGGCCGCGGAATTGGCCCAGCGGCGCCAAACGCCCTGCCTGGAGGTCTCGGAGCTGGAGGCTACCAGTGCTTGGCTCGCTGACCATCCCCGGGGCGTCGTGGCCGCCCGAGTGGGCGCCCCGGGCCACCTGCCCTGCCTGAGCCTGCGCCTCCCGGGCCTGGACGAGCATCCCGAGGCCATTCCCGCCCTGTTGTCCGCGCTGGCGGAGGAGGAAGGCCTGTCGGGAACGCTGCCCTCCGTGCTGGGAACCCTGCCCTGTCCCGGCAACCTGCGGGAACTGCGCAACCGCCTGCTGCGCTGGAAGCTGCTGGGCCAGTTGCCCGCCGCCGAACCCCAGGGCCCCCTCGCCGTCGAAGCCGAGGATCTGGCCACGAACCTGCACGCACTGGAACGTCATCTGCTGCACCAGGCCCTGCGCCGCTCCTACGGCAACCGGGTGGAAGCCGCCCAGCGCCTGGGCGTGAGCCGCCGCCAACTCTACCTGCTCATCCGCCGCCACGGCGACCCCGTGCGCGGAGAAGCCGCCACGGGCGACCTGCCCCAGCGGGTGCTCAAGCGCCGCCCTGAACAAAACTCCAGTCCGGATCATCAGATCCGATAACAGTTGGAGCGGCCGCGCTGGCCGTATGGATGCACAGCTATGGCGACTCCCCTTCGGGTGCTGGTGGTGGACGACGATCCTGGAATGCGGGACGGCATGGCCATGAGCCTGAAGCGATCCGGCTTTTTCGCAGAACAGGCCCGGGGCGGCGAGGAAGCCCTGCGGATGGTGCGACCCGGCGCCTACGATGCCGTGGTGACCGATCTGCGCATGCCCGGCATGGACGGCTTGCAGCTCACAGCGCGCCTGAAGGCCGTGGACCCCGGCCTGCCTGTGCTTCTCATCACGGCTTTCGGCAGCCTGGAATCCGCCCGCGAGGCCATGCGCCTGGGCGCCTTCGATTTCTTGTCCAAGCCCTTCAGCCCTGAAGAGCTCACCAGCGCTCTGAACAAGGCCCTGAAGGCCGATGGCCACCTCAAGGCCGAGGAGGCCGCCGAGGCCCCGGTGATCCTCACCCAGGATCCGGCCCTGGGCGAAACCCTGGCCCTGGCACGCCGCGCCGCGGACAGCCGCGCCACCATCCTCATCCAGGCTGAGAGCGGCACCGGCAAGGAGCTGCTGGCCAAGCTCATCCACGGCTCCAGCCCCCGCCGCAGCGGCCCCTTCGTGGCCATCAACTGCGCGGCCATTCCCGAGAACCTGCTGGAATCCGAGCTGTTCGGCTATGAGAAGAGCGCCTTCACCGGTGCCACCAGCATGAAGCAGGGTCGCTTCGAACAGGCGGATGGCGGCACCCTGGTGCTGGACGAGGTGGGCGAACTGCCCCTGGGCCTCCAGGGCAAGCTGCTGCGGGTGCTCCAGGAGCGCACCGTGGACCGGCTGGGCGGCACCCGTCCCATCGCCGTGGACGTGCGCCTCATCGCCCTCACCAACCGCGATCTCCAGGCCGAAGTGAAGGCCGGGCGGTTCCGGGAGGATCTCTACTACCGGCTGAATGTCATTCCGCTGGACCTGCCGCCCCTGCGCGACCGGCCGGGCGACCTCAGCCTGCTGGCCTCCCACTTCGCCGAGCGCTACGCCCGCGAGAATGACCGTTCCGTGCCTGAGCTGGTACCCAGTTTCTTCGCGGCCCTGGCCCGCCATCCCTGGGCCGGCAACATCCGCGAACTGGAGAACGTCATCCAGCGCTGCGTGGTGCTGAACCAGGGTCGGCGCCTCAGCCAGAAGGACCTGCGCTGGCTGCTCCCCGCCGAGGCCCTGGAAGGCCTGCCCGAAGATCCGCCGGAAGCCATCGCCCTCGAGCCCTGGGCCCCTCCCACGGCGCCTGCGGCACCCCGCAAGGAGACCGCGGCTCCCGCTGGCGCCGTCACCGCCGATCCCCAGAACCCCCTGGTGGGCGTGCCCTTGGGAACGCCCGTGGTGCTGCCCCTGGGTTTGAGCTTGCCGGAGCTGGAGCGATTCTGGCTGCTCTCCACCCTGAGCGCCCTCAAGGGCAACCGCACCCACTGTGCTGAACAGCTCGACATCGCCCTGCGCACCGTGCGGAACAAGATCAACGAGTACAAGGCCGATGGTTTCGCCATCCCCGCCAGCCTGCGCGGGCGGGACGACGACTGAGGCTTGTCTCGGGGCTTGTCTCAGGGCTCCTGTCTTGGGTCGGCCTTGAGCTCAGATCTTGAACTGATGCACCGCGCTCACCAGACCGGCTGAGGCTTCGCGCAGGCCCACGCTGTCCGCTTCCAGCTCGCCGGCCATCCTGGCCACGCGGTCGGCCAGACCCGCCAGATCCTGGATGCGGTGGTGGGATTCAGCCACGGCCTGCTGCTGCTGTTCCGTGGCCTGGGCGATGCTGCCGTTGAGCCGCTGCATTTCCTCTACCGCGCTGTGGATGCCCGTGAGGGCGGCGCGCACCTGATCGGTCTTGGCCACGCTCGCTTCGGAGCGGTGCCGGGTTTCCTCCATGGACGAAGACAGCATGGCCACTCCGCCCTGGATGCGCTCCACGATGCTCTGGACCTTGGCCACGGATTCCGCGGTGCGCTGGGCCAGCATCCGCACCTCATCAGCCACCACGGCAAAGCCCTTGCCCTGCTCGCCGGCATGCGCGGCCTCGATGGCGGCATTGAGCGCCAGCATGTGCGTCTGGGTCGAGAAGCCCTCAATGACCGTCACCACGCTGACAATGTCTTCCACCTCGCCCACCAGATCCGCCAGGGCCTGGCTGGAGCGCTCGATGCTTTCCGCGGTGGCGTCGATGTCTGTCATGGCGCCCTCGGCCAGATTCAGGCCCATCTTCGAGGAATCCTGTGCCTGGGTGGCGGTGGCCGTGGCCTGGCTGGCGTGATCCTGGATGGCCTTGAACGCATCCGAAAAGGCCCCGGCGAGCTGGGCCTGGGTGTCGAGGTCGCGCCGTTCGGTCTCCATCTCGCGGTGGAGTTGCACACCCAGATCCGACACCCGCTGAGTGGTACCCAGCACCGTGCCCACATGGCTCTGGGTCTGGCTCAGCAGGTCCTGCAGCCGGGTCACGAAGGTGTTGAAGGCCTTGGCCAAAACACCCAGTTCATCGTGACTGGTGGCGGCCAGGCGGCGGGTCAGATCGCCCTCTCCCTGGGCGATGTCCACCATGGCTTCTGAGGCCTGGCGCAGCGGGCGCGCGATGCCCCGTGAAGCCAGGTACGTGGCCCCCAGCATCAGCACCAGCAGGCCCAGACCCACGGCAGCCGCGGCAAGGGTCGCCTGGCGGGCGGGGGCCTCCACCACCGCGCTGGGCAGCACCAATCCCATATACCAATGCATCTGGGGCTTTTCGGCGCTGATGGGAACCACAACCGCCCACTGGGACTCTCCCCGCACCCGGATCGGGGTGATGCGCGCCCCTTCCCTTGGCAGGGCCGCGGCCAGGGCTCCGAATCCCTGCGTATCCGGCAACCGGGAATCCAGCGTCTTCAGGGGCGTACTCATCGGAATCTCTGCGCCCGGCATCGGCATGGACACCACGTTGCCATCCTGGTCGGCGAGGAAAGCGAAGCCCTGATCCTTGTAGCGGATGGTGCGCACCATTTCGGCCAGGGTCTGCAAACTCAGGTCGACGCCTCCCACACCAAGCAGAGGGCCTTCCTGCAGCAGCACGGGCATCTGGATGGGCGCGGAAATGTCGCCCCGCACATCCACCACCGGCGGCAGCACGTAGAGTTGCCCCTTCTTGACCGCGTCCCCCCACCAAGGGCGCACCCGGGCGTCATAGGCCGTGGTCTTGCCATCCTTCGTGACCGAGTTCAGACGGCCCGTGTCCGAGAAATACTCGCCCGTGGCGGCCGAAGCGAAAAAGATGGATTTGAGGGTGGTGTCCCTCAACAGGGATTTCAGCCGCTGCTGCACGGGCGCGAAGCCCTTGAGATCGCCATCCCGCCGCGTGTAGGAGCGCACCCAGGCCTGGAAGAAGGGATCACTGAGCACCACTTCCGGCACCCGCCCGCGCTCCTTGAAAAAATCCCGGCCTTCCGCTGCGCGCAGGGTCACCAGGGAGGACACATCGCCCAGGATCTGTTCCCGCGTGTTGCGGTGGGTCTGCAATGAAAAGGCCACGATCGTGGCCCCCATCAGCAAGGTCAGGGAAACCCCAATCCAGAGCATGATCCGTCGCTGGAAAGTCATGGATGACATCGCTGGACTCCCAAGAATTCCAGCATTCCAGCCCCATCCACCCATGACAATATCCCCGGGATGGAATTCCATGGCCGGGTGCGGTTCAACGAACCCGGCGAGGGGATTCCTGGGCCGTTCGCATCCCTCTCAAGGTTCGCGCTTCTGGCTTAAATAACGCTGAGCCATAAGTGTCATCACCGAAAATGGCGATGACCTTCTGCCCCTTTGCCGGATCCGTCAGCCAGGTGACGAAGGCCTCGGCTTCCCGGTGGTGGATGTTGGGGAACCGCGCCGGGTTCACGGGAATGAGCGAGATGTGGTTCAGCAGGGCCTCATCCCCCTCCAACAGGATCTGCAGTTTGAGACGGCCGCGAAGGCCGAAGAAGGAGGCCCGATCAATCACCGTGTAAGCCCCGAGTTGATCCGTGTGCAACAGGGTGGCGGTATTGCCCTCGCTGCCCTTGGCGAACACCTGGTATCCGGGCCCCGAGGGATCCAGGCCAGCCTTGGCCCACAGGCCCAGTTCCGCCATGTGCGTGCCCGACTTGTCCCCCCGGCTCACGAAGGCCGATCCTTTCTCCAGGATGGCGCGTAGCGCCTCGGCAGCGGTCTTCCGGCCCCGGATGCCCGCCGGGTCGTTGCCAGGCCCCACGATCACGAAATCGTTGTACATGAGCGGCACGCGCTCGGTGCCGAAGCCCTCCTTCACGAAGGCATCCTCCAGCGATTTCGCGTGTACCAGCAACAGATCGATGCTGCCCTGCCGCGCCAGATCAAGGGCGGCGCCGGTGCCCGCGCCCACGTGCCGCACCCGGATGCCGGTGTCTTGCTCGAAGCGCTCTTCCAACCGATCCACGATGCCCGATTCGATGGGACCAATGGTGCTCGCCAGCAGCAGCATCCGCTGGGGCGGCTGGGCCGCCAGGGAAACCGCGGCCGAAGCCAGCAGCAGGGATCGCAGAACCATCGCCATGAACATGATGTCTCCTGGGTGCGCCGGCGGATCCACGCCATCGCGATCCAGCTCACCGTTAGCAGCATCAGAATACATCGCCCCATCTGCATTGACGGAACTTGCCCCCGAGATCACACTCCCTCACAAGAGGCCCAGATGGAAAATGTCGCCACCAAGTTACGTGCCTTCTGGTCCGACCCGGAGCGCAAGCCACTCTTGCAGATCGGCTATGAACTGGCCCACGCCGCCTGGCAGGAACGGGAACTGCCCATGCACTACTTCAGTCGATGCCTCTACCGCCGGTCGGTGGGCAACCCACTCGATTACAGCGGAAATCGCCGCATTAATCGCTTGCACAGAGCCATGACCTCCGCCTCCGATAACCAGATGCTCGATGACAAGCTGTTCTTCCAGTTGCTGTTCGGCCAGGCCGGCATCCGCGTTCCAAGGCTGCTCGGTTACAACTGTGGAGCCACGTACCACGATGGGGTGGCCATCAGCATCGCAAACATCGAGTCATTCGAGCAGGTGGTGCGCGCTACCCTCGCCAAAACGACGGAGGGCTGCATCTTTGTCAAGTTGCGCCACGGCACCCATGGCGATGGCGCCATCCGCATCACCGCAGAGACCCTGGAGGACAACCTGCGAATGCAGACGATCCACCAGAGTTTGATTCGCAATTCCTGCGTGTTCCAGGAAACCCTGAGCCAACATCCCGCCATAAGCGCCATATACCCCCATTGCATCAATACGGTCCGCATGGATACCTTCGTCCACGACGATGGCCGGGTGGAGCCCCTTTCCGCCTTCATGCGGTTCGGATCTGACGGGCGCTACGTGGACAACTCATGCGCCGGTGGCTGTTTTGTGGGCATCGATTTCCAGACGGGGAGACTCAAAACCAAGGGCAATCGCCTGCTGGAATTCGGCGGCCACACGCTGGAGGCCCACCCCTTCTCCGGCGTGCGGTTCGAGGGCATCCAGGTTCCTCATTTCGAGGAGGCCAAGGCCCTGGTCACCCGGGCGGCGGCCGTGACTCCCACGAACCGCCTGGTGGGCTGGGATGTGGCCATTCAGGCCGACGGCCCCACCCTTATCGAGGGCAACACGTGGTACCACATGGGCGGACAGGAGATCGCCTACGGCGGCTATCGCCGTCACCCCACCTTCGCGAAGATCCTGGATCAATTCACGGGAGCGCGGCGCTAGGGTTTCGGCGGATCGCCAGCCTTCACTCGCAGCCAGGAGGGCACCGTGGTGGCCCCCGTTTCATGCCGGTAGAACGCGGCGGTGATTTCGGCGCCCAGCAGCAGGATGGCGCAGCTGTAGTAGAGGAAGGTGAGCCCCGCCACGATGCCCAGCAGAGAACCGTACATGATGCCCCAGGTGAGGGTGTGCCGCAGGTAGACGCCGAAGCCCCACTTGGCGAGCCACCACAGCGCTGTGGACACGCCCGCGCCGAGGAAGGCGTGGCGGAACTTCACGTGCAGCCGCGGGAGGTGCTGCAGCACCATGGTCATGACCACCAGACCGATGAGCGGCCCGAGGTAGGGCAGGAAATCCGTCTGCCGGGCCGGCAGCAGGTTGCGCAGCGCACCGCCCAGAAGAATGGCCAGGAAGAGCACCGCCACAAGGACACCGCCCACCAGGAAGATGACTTGGCGCAGCAGGTGGTTCTTGCGCGTCTGCCGGTGCTTCTTGATGCGCAGGCCGAAGACGTGGGCCAGGCTCGTGTCCAGCTGGCTGACACCCCAGTAGCTGCCGAAGAGCAGCACCACCCAGGAAAGGCCCATGCCGCCGATCTTCTGGCTGTTGGCCACGGCATCGTAGACGAATTCCTTGGGCAGGTAGGGCACGATCTCCTGCAGGGTTTTCAGGGTTCCCGGCCCGAAGGCCCGGCCGCCCAGGATGGCGCCCAGCAGTTTGAACAGCAGCGTGGACAGCGGCACCAGGCTCACGATGAGCCAGAAGCTCAAGCCCGCCGCATAGCTCAGGCAGTCGTCCTTGTGGTACTTGCCGAACACCTCGACCACAAAATTCCCGAAACGTCCCACCGGAGGCACTGTGCGGGCGATCTCGTGCCAGAGGTCGGCAGCGATCTGCCAGGCCTTTTCCCAGCCCGCCTCAAGCCGGGCCCAGAGGCCGAGGACCTTCTCCACCATCAGCGCACCACCGCTGACCATCTGGGTTTAGCCGCAGATGAACTCCGGTGAACGTGGGTGGAATGGAGCAGAAGGGCCATGCCGCCTTGTGAGCCCAAATCCGTGTTCATCCGTGTTCATCCGTGGCAAAAGCAATTGACGGGGGGTTAGAAGCGCACCGGATGGCGCGGCAGCAGGTACATCAGCCAGGCCAGAACCAGGCCGATGCCGATGAGTCCTGCCGTGTGTTTCAGGATGGAGGCGCGCGTCCGCTCCGGCTTGGTGGTCGGGTGCAGCAGGCCCAGCACCACGGCGATGCCGAGGCCCATGAGGATGAAGTGGATGACGTGGCTGGAAAGGAAACGCATGGATCCAGGCTATCAGCTGTCAGCCGATCACCGGAAGCCGATCAGCCCTAACGGTTCACCCCTACTGTGGATTCGCCGACTTCTCCCGGGCGGGGTTGGTGTGCACGGCGGTCTCAGAAGGAGGCACTCCCGCCTCCGGCCCCAGGGGCTCCGGCATGCGGGTGAGGGCCAGCTGGATGACCTCGTCCATGTGCCCCACCAGGTGGATGCTGAGCTGCTCGCGCACCTCGGCGGGCACCTCCTCCAGGTGCCGGGCATTCTCGCTGGGAATGAGCACGGCCTTGCGGCCCTGGCGATGGGCGGCCAGGAGTTTTTCCTTCAGCCCGCCGATGGGCAGCACCCGGCCCCTGAGGGTCAATTCGCCCGTCATGGCCAGATCCGCCCGGGCGGGAATGCCCGTGAGCACGCTGATGAGGGCCGTGGCCAGGGTGATGCCCGCGCTGGGGCCATCCTTGGGGATGGCACCCTCAGGCACGTGGACATGGAGATCCACCGAGTCGAGGAAATCGCGCTTCAGCCCCAGGCGCTCGGCCCGGGCCCGCACGTAGCTCAGGGCCAGGTTCGCGCTTTCCTGCATCACCTCGCCCAGCTTGCCGGTGAGCTTGAGCACGCCCTTGCCAGGAAGAACCGCGGCTTCGATGGTGAGCAGATCGCCGCCCGTGGGCGTCCAGGCCAGGCCATTCACCAGACCTGGCGGTGCGGTGTCTTCCGCGCGGGTCTCCAGGATCTTTTCGGGCCCCAGCAGCTTGGGCACCCGATCCACGGTGATGATCGGATCGAAAGCATCGCCCTTCTCAGGCTGCAGCGTGTGGCGGGCCAGCTTGCGCAGGATGTTGGCGATCTCCCGCTCAAATTGACGCACACCCGCTTCCCGGGTGTAGGCCTGCACCAGCTTTTCCAGGGCCGCCTTCTCGAAGCGCACACCCATGTTCTTCATGCCGTGCCCTTCAAGGGCGCGCGGAATGAGGTGCTTCTCGGCGATGGCCAGCTTCTCCTTGGTGGTGTAGCCGCTCAGCTCCAGCACTTCGAGGCGATCTTCCAGGGGTTCGGGGATCTGGTGGCGCACATTGGCGGTGGCCAGGAAGAGCACCTGGCTGAGGTCGAAGCCCACGTCCAGGTAGTGGTCCTGGAAGCTGCCGTTCTGTTCGGGATCGAGCACCTCCAGCAGGGCGCTGCTGGGATCCCCCCGGAAATCCGAGGCCATCTTGTCGATCTCGTCGAGAAGCATGAGCGGGTTGCGGACCTTGGCCTTCTTCATCAGTGAGATGATGCGGCCCGGCATGGAGCCGATGTAGGTGCGCCGATGGCCACGGATTTCGGCCTCGTCGCGCACGCCGCCCAGGGACAAGCGCACGAAGGGCCGGTTCAGGGCCCGGGCGATGCTGCGGGCCAGCGAGGTCTTGCCCACGCCGGGAGGGCCCACCAGGCAGAGGATGGGTCCGCGCAATGGGGCACGCTGGCCCTCTTCTCCTGGCAGGGGCGGAATGTTCCTCAGCCGCGCCATGACGGCCAGGTGTTCGAGGATGCGGGCCTTGATCTTCTCCAGGCCTGAGTGGTCCTCGTCCAGCACCCGCTCGGCCTCCGTGAGCTCCAGACGCTCCTCGGCCATGGCCTTCCAGGGCAGGGCCAGCAGCCAGTCCAGGTACGTGCGGCTGACGGTGGCCTCAGCGCTCTGGGGCGGCATGGCCTCCAGGCGCTCCAGCTCCTCCAGGGCCTTGGCCTTGGCCTCGGCGCTCATGCCCGCGGCCTCGATCTGATCCTTGAGCCGGGTGGATTCGTCCTTTTCTTCCTTCTTCCCCAGCTCCTGCTGGATGACGCGCATCTTCTCGTTCAGCACGTACTGCTTGTGGTCCTGGTCCAGGCGCTGGCGCGTCTTCTCATCCAGGGTGCGGTCCACCTCGGAGCGGGCAGCGTCCAGCTCCAGGAGGCGCATGAGCGCGTCCAGCCGCGGCTCGATGTCCACCTGTTCGAGGATGTCCTGCTTTTGCTTGACCTCGGCGGGCACCAGGCCCGCCACCGTGTCGATGGCCTTGCCCAGGGGCAGCTCCCGGATCTGATCCAGGCTCAGCAGCCGCGAGGCATCGGAATTTCGACCCAGGAAGGCTTCCACGGCCTGGTGGAAGGGCTGGAGCGTCCCGGCCACCACGGCGGCGGGCTCGGGCAGCAGGTAGGCCTCAGCCTGGATGACGTCGCCGGTATCGTCGTAGCGGCGCAGGTTCACCCGGGCGATGCCCTTCACGCCCACCTTGTAGTAATCCTTGGGCAGGGCGATGACCGATTCCACCAGGGCCAGGGTGCCGATGGCGTAGAGATCGTCCTGGCCCGGCGCTTCCACCTTGGCGTCCTTCTGCGTGAGCATCAGAAGGTGGTCGCCAGCCTTGATGGCCAGTTCCAAAGTCTTCACCGAGGCGGAACGTCCCACCACGAAGGGCACCCGCGCCCCCGGGAACAGCACCATGTCCCGGATGGGAATGGCGGGCAGCGTGAGGGTTTTCGGCACGGCCATGAAGGCGTCCTACAGAGAAAAAAGATTCACCACGGAGACACGGAGGGCACGGAGAAAAAACACGGAGAACAGCGGATCATCCATCTGAACCATTATGCGCTCCGTGAATGCCTCAGTGATCTCCGTGTCTCCGTGGTGAATCCGTTCTTGAGGCTCAGCCCGCAGCCGAGATGGGCTGCGAGGGCAGGCCCATCACCTCTTCCACCTTCTGGCGGGTGATGCGCAGCGTCTCGCGGGTGGTCCGCTTGTCCGAAGGCAGCTCGTACATGGGCTCGAGGAGGATCTGCTCGACCAGGCTGCGCAGCCCGCGGGCGCCCAGCTTGCGGGTGAGGGCCTGCTCGGCGATGGCATCGATGGCCCCCTCCTCGAAGCTCAGATCCACATCATCCATGTCGAAGAGCTTCACGAACTGCTTGGTGATGGCATTCTTCGGCTGGGTGAGGATGGCGACGAGCGCTTCGCGGTCCAGGGGCGAGAGGCCCGCCACCACGGGGAGGCGGCCCACCAGCTCGGGGATGAGGCCGAACTTGATGATGTCCTCGGGCTCCACCAGGCGCAGCAGGTTCTCCTTGTCCTCTTTCGACGAGGGTGTGGAGCCGAAACCCACGGCCTTGGCGCGGATGCGCTGCTTGATGATGTCTTCGATGCCCACGAAGGCGCCGCCGCAGATGAACAGGATGTTGCTGGTGTCCAGCTGGATGAATTCCTGGTGCGGATGCTTGCGCCCGCCCTGGGGCGGCACGTTGGCCACGGTGCCTTCCACCAGCTTCAGCAGGGCCTGCTGCACGCCCTCGCCGCTCACATCGCGGGTGATGCTGGGGTTCTCGCTCTTGCGGCCCACCTTGTCGATCTCGTCGATGAAGACGATGCCGCGCTGGGCCCGCTCCACGTCATAGTTGGCGGCCTGCAGCAGCTTGGTGAGGATGTTCTCCACATCCTCGCCCACGTAGCCGGCTTCGGTCAGCGTGGTGGCGTCGGCCATGGCCAGGGGCACATCCAGGAAGCGCGCCAGGGTCTGGGCCAGCAGGGTCTTGCCCGTGCCGGTGGGGCCCAGCAGCAGGATGTTGCTCTTGGACAGCTCGACTTCCGTGGCGCCCAGGGCTTTGCGGGGTGTGAGGATGCGCTTGTAGTGGTTGTACACGGCCACGCTCAGGCGCTTCTTGGCCGATTCCTGGCCGATGACGTAGTCATCCAGGAAGGCCTTGATCTCCTTGGGGCGGCTGAGGCGGGCCTCATGCTTGCCCAGGGGCTTGCCCTGGCGGCTCATGCGCAGCTGCAGCTGGCCGGCCTCCAGGCACTCATTGCAGATGAAGGCTTCGGGGCCCGCAAGGAGCTGCTCCACCTCGTGGGGTTCCTTGCCGCAGAAGGAGCATTTCTGCTCACGCTTGTACTTGTTCATTTCAGCTTCCCCTCCTGGGGACGGACTAGGCTACATCGTGAATGGTCTTGAGTTCCAGGATCTCGAAACGCCTAGCCCCGGCTGGGATCTGGACGCGCACTTCATTGCCCTCTTCCTGGCCCACCAGCGCCATGCCGATGGGGGAACTGATGCTGAGATGCTGAGGGTGCCCATCCAGTTCCTCCGGGAGAACCAGCGTGTAGGTGAACTCCTCCTCGGAATCCAGGTCGAGGATCGTGACTTTGGACCCGTAGGCCGCCCGGGTCTTGGGCAGGCGGCTGATGTCCAGGCTGGCCACCTCGGAGATGCGCTTTTCCAGCGTGACGAGCTTGTTCTGGAACATGTCCCGCTTGGCCAGGGCCTGCTCGTATTCGGCATTCTCCGACAGGTCGCCTTGGCCCGCCGCCCGGGCGATCTCCTGGGGAATCTCCACCAGGAGCGCCTGCTTGATGTCCTTGAGTTCCTTCTCGAGCTTCATGAGCACGTGCTTGGGCATGGGGGGTTCCAGGAAAGGAGGGTCAAAAAAAGGCGGGCCGTGGGGGCCCGGTCAAACAGGGGGAGTTGGGACCCATTCTACCCAATCCTCGGGCGGAAGCGGAGCCGGAAGGGGGTTCCCCTCGCCGGGGCGGGTCTTGAAGCGGCGGTGCATCCAGAACCACCACCGGGGGTCTTTCCGGATCTGGGCCTCGATGCAGCTGGTCATGAGTTGGGTGGCCACCCAGGCATCCTTGGCAGCATCCCCCGTGACGGGCACCTCGAAGGGGGCCTGGAAGCGCACGGTGATGGTGCCGTCCGGGTTGGGCCAGCTGAAGACCGGCAGCACCGGCAGCCCATAGCGCGCCGCCAGGCTGCCGGCGGTGCTGAAGGTGGAGGCCCACTGGCCCAGGAACTTCACCCAGACGCCCGTGGTGAGCGCGTCCTGATCCAGGAGGAAGCCCACGCCCCGCCCAGCCTTGAGGGCCTTCAGCGTGTCCCGCATGGCGCCGTCCTTGAGGATGACGCGGTTGCCGAAGCGGGTTCGGAAGCCCAGGGAGATGGGTTCCAACAAAGGGTTGTCCAATTCGCGCCCGATGGCGTCGATGGTGCGGCCGTGGCGGCTCTGGGCCAGGGCCACGGCCTCCCAGTTGCCGTAATGGCCCGTGAGCTGGATGAAACCCTTGCCCGCGGCCTGCACGGCATCGAAATGGTCGAGCCCTTCCACCTTGATCCAGCGGTCCAGTTCTTCCGGTGTGGCGCGGCGCAGGCGCAGCAGACCCACGAAGAGGGCGCCGAAGTGCTTGAAGCAGGCCAACGAGAGGGCCCGGGTCCCCGCCTCATCCAGGCCCAGGTCGGCGAAGCGCATGTTCTCGCGGACAATGCGCCGGTGGCGAGGATCCACCAGATAGAAAAGATGGCCTGCGGCCTCGCCCAGGGCTTGCACCGTGCTCCAGGGCAGGCGGCCCAGGATGCCATCCAGCAGGCGGAATGCGCCGTACTCCAGGCGGTGCCGGAGGGTCGGAGCAGCGGGGGGGGCGGGTGGGGGGGTCAAGTCGGCCATAAAAAAAGGGGCGCCTCGGGGTGACGAGGCGCGAAGAAGCAGCTTAGCAGCAACCGGGTTCGGGTTTTCTTGATGTGTGTTCCCAGCACTTAGAGGTCAAATTCAGACCACTCGCCAGGTTCCCTTAGACCGCTTCCCGGGACAGGGGCATGGTCATGCAGCGCGGGCCGCCCCGGGCCCGGCTCAGCTCGCTGGCCTCGATCTGGATCAGGTATTTGCTTCCGTCCAGCAGGTCCAGGCCGGCATTCGTCAGCACCTGCTGGGCGGTCACCACCTGGTAGCCCGCCTTGTCCAGCGAATCGGCCGTGGCGATGTTGCGGCTGTAGCTCGTGATGACGCCGGGGGCCAAGCAGAAGGCATTGGCGCCGTCGGTCCACTGTTCCCGCTGCTGCATGATGGGATCGGTCCCGCCGCAGAAGATGGGCTTCAGGTCGATGCCCACCGCCTTGAGCGACTTCAGCAGGCTGGGATGCGTGCTCATGCGCAGCTCGCCGTGGCGCAGGTCGATGCTGGTGACGTTCAGCAGCTCGGGGCTGCCCTCCAGGAAGTAGGGCGGGTAGACCAGGCACTCGTTCTCACTGGTGCGCGTGAAGATGGTATCCAGGTGCATGGCGCTGCGCTTCTTGGGCATCAGCACCATGAGCAGGTGGTCGAAGCTGCTTTCGTCCTCGGCCCGGTGGGCGCGCAGGCTCTCAGCCAGCAGGTGGATGGCGTCCGCCTGGCTGCGCTCGCTGCAGCCCACTGCCAGCACCTTGTGGTTGAGCACCAGAATGTCGCCACCCTCCAGGCTCACGGGGGCCTTGATCTCGCCGCGCACCAGCGGTGTCACCTGATCGAACCACTTATCCTGGTCCGTGTGGTGCTTCAGGCGCGGGTGGTGCCGGAAGACGTAGCTGAGGATGAGCGATTCCCGTTCCCGGGCCCAGGTGGCCATGGAATTCACGCTGTAGCCATCGCCGATGACCGAAGCGGGATCGCGCATGAACAGCAGGTTGGGAATGGGCCGCACGCGGTAGTCGAATTCTTCTTCCCAGCGGGTATGGCCCCGCATGTCGTCCCAGGCCACGCCGCCGATGACGCTGCTGGCGGCCTCGGAGGGGCTCATGTCGCGCAGCAGGTTGCAGGTCTCGTCCGGCAGCCCCACCAGCCGCCGCAGGTCCTCCACGAAGGCCAGCTTCACGCCTTCGTTCTGCAGCGATTCAATGAAGAGATCCTGGATGTCCAGCACCTCGTCCGCCACCCGGGCCAGCACCTGCCGGAACTGGCGGTGCTCGTGCCGGGCCAGGTCGCCGTAGAGGATGTCGTCGAAGAGCAGCTTCTCCATCATCCCCGGCACCATCTGATCCACCTCGGGGCCAGGGTTGTGCACCACCACCTGCTTGAGGCGCGCGGTCTCGGAAAACACGGAAAGCTGGATGGGCTGAATGGGCTGCATCGGGAATCCCAAACCTCGGAGCGTAGCACGCAGGGACGTGGTTCTCGGGCACAGCTCGCCCCGTGTTGACACACCGGAAAACCTCAAGCGACCCCCAGGTTTAAAATACCCGACTGTTTTAGTCAGACAATTTTCTTGAACCCCCTCCAACCCCGAAGTAGCCTGATGATTCCCACCGAAACCACCCGGGGCCCGACCCCGCCATGGAGGCATTCATGTCCGCATTCGTCACTCAGCCCGCCCCTGATTTCAAGGCCGACGCCCTCGTCAACGGCGAGTTCAAGCAGGTCTCCCTCTCCGACTACAAGGGCAAGAAGGTCGTGCTCTTCTTCTACCCCCTGGATTTCACCTTCGTCTGCCCCACCGAGATCCTGGCCTTCGCCGACGCCGCCAAGGAATTCGAGGCCCGCAACACTCAGGTGATCGGCGTGAGCGTCGATTCCAAGTTCAGCCACCACGCCTGGGTCAACACCCCCCGCAAGGACGGCGGCATCCAGGGCGTGACCTTCCCTCTGGTCTCCGACCTGAACAAGACCATCGCCCAGGACTACAACGTGCTGCTGCCCGCCGGCATCGCCCTGCGCGGCCTCTTCATCATCAACAAGGACGGCATCCTGAAGCACATCACCGTGAACCACAACGACCTGGGCCGGAGCGTTGAAGAAGTGCTGCGCCTCCTGGACGCCGTGGATTTCAGCGAAGAGCACGGCGAAGTCTGCCCCGCCAACTGGCACAAGGGCCAAAAAGCCATGAAGCCGACCGCCGATGGGTTGAAGGCCTACGTCGCCGCCAAGTAACACGGGAACACACACGAGCAAGGGGCGCCTCATGGCGCCCCTTGTTGTTGATTCAGCCTTCTGACTTCAGGGCTTCAGCACCAGCACCGTGATGGATTGGGCTGGCAGGGACACCGTGAAGGCGTTGGTGCCCGTGAACGGAATGGTTCCCACGACCTTGGTGGGCCCGTTGATGGCGGCGACAGCGCCGTTGGCCCAGGTCACCTGGTAGCGCTCCAGCGTGGTGAAACGCTGGGGGTGGGTGATGCTGAAACCCACATTGAGCGCACTGTTGATGTCCTTGTTCGTGGCCACGATCACCATGCGGCTGGGATCCGCCGCATCGAAGGTGGCGTAGGCCGTAATGCGCTCCAGCGTCTGGGTTGATGCATTGTCCGGACGGTTGGGGTCCGCAGGACGGTTGGCATCCTGGACGGTGGTGGCGATATAGGTGTCGCCAGCGGCAGCGCCATGGCCGTCATAATCCACCCAGGTTGCAAAGGCAGCCGCAATGCCCTTGTAGGCCGTCTCAATATTTCCCCCCGTAGCACGGGCACCGCCGCGGGTGGCGGCGGGGTGCTTCCCGAAGACTTCCCGCCCCCTCCCCCGCAAGAAAGCAGCACGAAGAGTCCGACAGCACCGAGGACGAGGGTTCGGAGGCGGTTCATGAGAGCTCCCTTGGGATGGCCAGGCACCGTGTGGGAGTTGATCATTCTCCGAATGTCGCGACTTTTCCTGATCCACCAGACACAAATGGGAGTGGTCCACTTTTCGAGAACCGCTTTATCGAATGCCTCAACTATCTAATAAATTTAATAGATAGGAACAAGCCATAGAATCCATCAGGTGGACACAATGGCTTTCTTTTTGAACGCCTCGTGCATCACCCCGTCCAGGAAGAGGCCCCGGTGAGTGGAAAACATCCACCCGCCGGGGCCTATCAGACTCGCGAATCAGCGCTTAGTTTTTACGGACGGTGGACACACCCAGGGGGTTGCCCGAGGCCGTGCTCACATGCAGGGCCACCGCGCCATCGCTCCATCCGCTGGAACAGAAGAGGCCCTGAAGCGGGCGCCCCGGCAGGCCGCTGAGATCATCCGTGAAGAATGACCAGGCGCTGCCATCCCAGAAGCCCTGGGTGGCCAATTGGCCAGGCACCTTTGAATTATTGCCATCCCGGGGACGGGTCACCCAGATCGCCGACACAGAGGTCTCGTCAGCGCTGACGGAAAAAACGCCGCTGCCTCCCCGACGGTTGAAGCGTTCCGGGCTGGGAATGGCATCGTGGACGTAGGTGCCATCTGCCGCAATGGTGTCAAAGCACACGCCCAATTCTGGATCACTGCGCATGAACCATACGTGGTTGGCGGCACCCACCAGGGAGAAGAGGCAAGGGCGGGTACCTGAGGAGGGTTGATCGACATTGGAGGGCTGCCCCCAGGTCCAGGTGTGGGTGCCCGCCACGGTGCTGAGGTGGATGAGCATGTTGCCCGTCCCATCGTCGTAGATCTCAACAGCATCCTCGTTGGGGCCAATGGCGGCCCAGAGATCCTTGGTGGCGCCCAGTTGGGCGAAGGTGGCGCTGTGGCCGCCAATGCTGAACACACCGGTCTCGAACACGGTCGTCATTCCGGGGGCGCCATCCAGGCCCACGAAATCCCCCGGGGCCGCCGGCGTGAGGGACGTGGCCTGCCCCATCCTCAGGCAGAAAGCCCGGTCCTGGCCATCCTCCTTGCTGCAGAACTGGTACACCAGCCGTTCGGCACCGGCGCCATCCGTCACCGCCTGCATGGTTCCACCCACGCCGAGGAAAGGATCGATGCGGTCCGCCAGGATGATGTCCTTCACCTCGGAGTGGAAGCCTGTGATGGCTCCACCCGTGTGCGTCAGCGCTACGCGGGCGTAGCGAACCCGATTATCCACCCGGTACATGAGGTGCGCCTTGCCTGTGGAATCCTGGGTCATGGCCAGCACCCCATGGCCCAGGGTCTCGCCATTGTCCGCATCGACGTAGGACCAGGTGGCCCCCAGATCGCCGCTCTTGAGCAGGTGGAGCTTGTCGGTCTGAACAAAGGCGAATAGTTCACCCGCAGAACCCGTCGTGCGGTCCTTCAGCATCCGAGTGCCAACAGTGGGGCCCGACAAGCTGGGGAGGCTGGGATGGGCCGGCAGGGCGGTGAAGGGAGACACCGTCGCCACCGGGGCAGAAGTCACCACCTGCACCGGCACGGTGACCGATTTGGTGGCGTCTTTCACGCTGGTCGCGGTGACGTGGTAGGTCCCCGGCGTGGCGGGAGCCGTGTAGGTCCCCACCGGGTAGGTGGCGGAGGCCACGGAACCACCGCCTGCTTCCTGAACCTTCCAGGTCACCTGCTTGTCGGCATCACCGATGCCATCCCCTGTGACGGAGCCCCACAACCGCAGGGATTGCCCCGGGGCGACCTTGCCATTGGCGGGGCTGATGGTCACCGCCACGGGGGCGGGCACCAGGACTTCCCCCACGCCGCGAACGGTTGGGTTATCCACGCTGGTGGCCCGCACGTGGTAGGTGCCCGGCGTGTTCGGGGCCGTGTAGAGCCCTGAGGCGTTCACCGAACCGCTGCCAGCTTCTACCACGGACCAGGTCACGCCCTTGGGGCCAGAGCCATTGACGAACACGGGAGCGAAGGCCTGAGTCTGCCCCATGGGAACCTTGGCATTGGGAGGATTGACGGTCACGCGGAACCCATCGACGGTCACCGTGACATCCGCGTAGATGGTGGTATCCGCCTGGCTGGTGGCCCGCACGTGGTAGACCCCCGGCTGGGTGGGGGCCGTGTAGGCTCCGCCCTGGGTTACGGTGCCACCGCCGGCTTCCACCACGGACCAGGTCACCCCCTTGTTATCAGTGCCGGTGATTTCGGACACCGTGAAGGCCTGGGCCTGGCCAATGGAAAGAGCCACGGGATTGGGCGCCACCTTGAGGTGGATGGGGATCGCATCGCCCAGGAAGCAGCGCTTCACGGCATCCATGAAGGGGTTGTCGTAGGCGCCCGTCCCCACATTGCCGTAGGTGCCGGTCCAGATGATGGTGCCGCCGTAACCCTGGGTGCGCACCCACTGGGCTTTTTCGGCGATGGACCGCTCGTCCTCCCAGGTGATGTAGCCGCGCGCCTTGGGATCATCCTTGAACACGATGTAGGAGTTGCCGGTATCGGCATCGAACAGGCGCGTGCCCTCGTTGGCGTAGGTCACCACCGTTCCGTTCTGCCGGTCAGACGCATCGCCCTCCGCCAAACCGCTGGCAGTGGCCGTGGGCTGGTCGGGCCCCATGCTGCCCACGTAGGCCCAGGTGATGGCGCCATCCGGGATGTCTGAGCCAAAGCCGCTGGGCGCACTGCCCGTACCCGAGGTGCCGGCCTGGTTGGCGATGTAGACGCCATAGCCCGAGACCACCTTCTGATGCTGCTGGTAGGCCTTGCCTGGCGCCCAGGGCGCGAAGCTCGGGTAGGCCGTTGTGTAGAAACCAAGCCCGATGCCCAGCTTGGACTTGGGCACACCGCCATTCACATAACCATTCATGGTGAATTCAAGATCGGTGGGATGCCTTCCCCAGTTGGCACTGTTATGGATGTTGTTGTACCCCCATGTAAGGTCCCAGTTGCCATTTCCGACGAGGTCATAGGTCATGAGGTTGTACTGATCCAGATAAGGCGCCAGGGCCACTGCGCCGGCTATGTTGGATGAGTTGTCCCAACCACGATAGAGCGTGTACCCGGGCCAGGTGATGAGCACCGGGGCATGGGGCGCCTGGTAGCGGGGGCGTTTGTTGGCCTCGGTGCGCAGATCGCTGAGGAAGCGCGCCACCACGCTCCAATCCGATGGGAGGTGATTCTCCCAATCAATATCGATGCCATCGTAGTCCGCCAGCACCAGGCGATCCACGATGGCCTTGATGAGCACGGGCCGGTGGGTGTCATCCTGGGCTGCATTCAGCATGCCGGTGTTGTCGCCGCTTCCACCGATCATGGACAGGGCCTTGGCGCCGGCCCGATGCGCCTCACCCACATAGGCCTCTTCGGCCGAGGGATAGGTGCGTCCCTGCTTCGTTGTGTAGGGCTGCGCGGTGCTTCCGTAAACCCCCCGCATGATGGAGGGAATCCCTTCGATCTGGCCTTGAGGGGTTTTCGTGCCCGGGTACCCGCCGGCCAGGGTGTAGCAGAGAACGAAGTGGGTCATGGCCTTGTAGTCCACGCCCTCGGGGCTGATGTAGTCGCCCTTGCCGAAATCCCAAGCGGCCGCGTAGCAGGTCACCCAGGGCTTGGGCGCAGCAGTGCCCGGCTGGATGGTGAAGGTGGCCGAAGCCACGGCGCTGTCCGTCCAGCCCGCCAGGGTGGCGATGGCCTTCAGGGTGGTGGTCTGCGACACAGCCAGGGGCGTGGTGTAGCGGGTGGAGGCGGCGCTGGGGGCGCTGCCATCCGTGGTGTAGAAGATCGCCGCGCCAGCCGTGAGGGTGCTGATGGCCACGGTCTGGGCCGTGCCGTAGGTACCTCCGCCCAGACTGAAGGCCGGGGTCGACACCACCTTGGCCACCACGGTCGCCACGGTCACTGTGGCCGTGGCCTTCTGGGAGGTGTCGGCCACGCTGGTCGCCACCACATGGTAAGTTCCGGGCGTGGCGGGCGCGGTGTAGAGCCCCGTGGCATCCACGGCGCCGCCACTGGCCTCCTGCACGCTCCAGGTGACGGCAGTGTTCGTGCTGCCCGTTACCGTGGCCGTGAAGGCCTGAGTCTTGGTGGCCTGCACAGTGGCCGTGGAAGGGTTGATGGTGACGGAGACAGCGGAAGTCCCCGCCACGGTGACCGTGGTCGCGGCTGTGACGCTGCCTCCGCCGTTCGTGGCGGTAAGGGTGTACGTGGTGGTGGCTGCGGGGCTCACCGAAACCGTGCCGGTCGCGCCGCTCGCGGCAGGCGCACCATGGTCGATGCTGAGGCTGGTGGCGCCGGAAACCGTCCAGGAGAGCGTGCTGCTGGCCCCCGCGGTGATGTTGGCAGGGCTCGCGGAGAAGCTGACGATGGCTGGAGCATTGGTGGCTGGCGGGTTGGTGCCGCCCGAAGCGGGGCTGGACTTCCCGCCCCCACCGCCACAGTGGATCAAGGCACCCCATCCGAGCACACAGCACACAAGGCTTTGAATGAAGCGCTTCATGACATCTCCCTGGGGCGTTCAGCGCGCCCTGCCCACCATCCTTGCGGAGGAAGGCCCCACATCGCTGATCCGCTCCAGAAGAAAAACCACTGGTCCACTTTCATGAAAAAGGTGTCGCACCGGGCCATCGGGAACGTGCCGGGCTACCCTAAAGGCCTCGCACCTTCTGGAGAAGCGTCCCTTGAACCCGCCCCAGCCGTACCCCATTCCCCCCGCCGCGCTGCGGCAGGACCGCGGCTGGTTCTGGCGCTTCCTGGGACGCGCCTATTTGAAACATGCCGGGTGGCGGGTCGAAGGCCCTTTCCCAGAAGCCACGCGGTACGTGGCCATCGTGGCCCCGCACACCTCGAACTGGGATTTCCCCCTGGGGGTGGCCCTGATGTTCGCCGTGGATCTGCGTGTGTCCTGGCTGGGCAAGCACTCCCTCTTCAAGCCACCCTTCCGACGGCTCTTCCGATGGCTGGGCGGCATTCCCGTGGACCGCAGGGCCAGCCATGGCGTGGTGGGCGATTGCGTGAAAGCCTTCGAGACAACCCCCCACCTCCTCTTGGGCCTGGCCCCCGAGGGCACCCGCAAGGGCGTGAGCCAGTGGCGCACCGGCTTCTACCAGATCGCCACCGGCGCCCAGGTGCCCATCCTGCCCGTGGCCTTTGATTTCAAGGAGCACGTGGTGCGCCTCATGCCACTCTTCCAGCCGAGCGGCAGCCTGGAGGAAGATCTGCCGAAGATCCAGGGCCTCTTCCGCGACGCCCAGGGCCTGCGGACGCGCCCTGAGGCCTGACCCCGCGTGAAAACAACCATCAACGAAAGTGATCCACCACGGAGACACCGAGGCCACGGAGGCGGCACGGAGGCCTCCGTGTTTCTCCCTTCTGGGTGGGCCGAAGGCCCCTTCCAGCCAGGCTGGAAGCCACAGGGGGCGGCAGGCGCGGGCACCTTCATGAGGATCCGAGCCCGCCGCCCCCTGCGTGCCCAGACTCCGTGCCTCCGTGGTGCATGCTTACCATTGAAGGCGCAGCAGCATGGGACCTAGGCGGCGCATCCTCATCATCGGCGGCGGCCTTTCCGGTCTGCTTGCGGCGTGGCACCTGCAGCGACGCGGCCTGGAGGTCGCGCTGTGGGAGGCCTCCGCCGCCGTGGGCGGCTGGGCCCAAACCCTGTCCTGGCCTGGCCCGGAAGGCGAACCGGGCGGCCTGGAACAGGGCCCGCAGGGACTGCTGATCCGCCAGGGCGGCGCGCTGGATCGCCTGGCGCGGGAGCTGAGCCTGAGCTTCCTCCCTTCCGCCCCCAAGGGCCCGCGCTGGCTGGGCAAGGGCGGGCGGCGCCAGCTCAGCCCTGTCACCTTGGCTGGCCTGTTGCACAGCCGCGACCTGAACCTGGCGGCCAAGTTGCGGCTGTTCGCGGAGCCTTTCATAGCCAAGGGCGACACTGCAGACGAAACCCTGCAGGATTTCTTCGCCCGACGCCTGGGTGAGGGCTTTGCCCGGGAGCTGCTGCCCGCGCTGGTGGCAGGCGTGCTGGCCGCATCGCCGGAACGCATCGCCGTGGCCGCCCTGCCCCGGTTGCGCCGCCTCGAGGCCCACGGTGGCCTGCTGCTCGGCGCCCTTCGCCTTGGCCCCGAGCACACGCAAAGGCCCGTGGGCGGCACAGGTTCCCTGGCCCAGGCCCTCGCCGCCTCTGTCGGGGACGTACAGACAAACCAGGCTGTGCGGGCGCTGGAAGCCCTGCCCGATGGCCGCTGGCGCATCGTCGGCGAGGCTTCCAGCCGCGAGGCCGATGCAGTGGTGCTGGCCCTCCCGGCCCCGGTTGCCGGGGGCCTGCTCCGTGACTTGGCGCCTCGGGCCGCAGCGTGGCTGGAAGGCATCCCCCAGCTCAACCTGCAGGTCTGGCACAGCCGCCATCGCCTGGTCCCCGGCTGGGAACGGGGCTTCAGCCTGCTCCTCCATCCGCCAGAAGGCCGCGGCCTCCTGGGCGTGGTGTCGCTGGCGGCGGACGATCCCCGGGGCGTGCCGGGTCTGCTGCAGCTGCGCACCTACCTGGGCGGCGCCTTTCCGGTGGCGCCCGATCTGAACCACTGGCCCGGCGTGTTCGCGGAGCTGCGCCGCTGGCTGCCGGAACTGCCCGAGCCGCTGCAGACCCGCCGCGAGGACTGCCCCGGCGCCTTCCCCCTGCTGGAGCCGGGCCATGTTCAACGCGTGCGCCAGGTGGTGGCCGACCTGCCCCCAAATCTGCACTGGCTGGGCGCCAGCCGCTTCGGCCCCGGCGTACCCGATCTGGCCGAAGGCATCGAGGATTGGGCCCTGACGCTCTCCTAGGAGAGAACGTCGATGAGAGAGAACAGAACGGGCGATTTTGGCGCAAGGCCATCTTTCATCCGTGTCCATCTGTGTTCATCCGTGGCTCATTCCGCTTTCCCTGAGTTCAGCAATCCGCCTTGATCAATGCCAGAGCTGGTTCTCCAGTGAGGGTTGTGGAAAGCCCCAACCTCTCAGAACCAAGGATCAACCAATTCTTTGAGCCACAGATGAACACGGATAAACACGGATTCTGGACCAGGTAGCAGCAGCTCCTATTTCAGGCTGAACACCACGGCCGCGCCTTTGGCCTTGCCGGTCTGCACCTCGAAGACCCGCTCGGGATCGGCCTTGGCGGTGTTCAGCAAGTAGCCCAGCACGGCCTTGGCGCGGGCATCGGCCAGTTGATCGAGGGCGGCGGGGTCCACCGTCACGCGACTGAGCAGGCGCTGCTCCATTTCCGCCAGGGGCGGCGGCGGCACCGGCTGGGCACCCTTCTCCGGTTTGGGGGCCGGGAAGGCTGATTCAAAGGCCGCGCGCACCCAGCGTTCCCGCTCGGTCGCGGGCACGGGCGTATCATCGGCAGCGCCGAGGCCTTGCCGCCGCGTCTGCCGCAGCAGCGCCTCGAAGGCGGCTCGCCGCAGCGCGGCGCCATCCTGATCCGCATCCACGGCGCCCTCTGCCTCCAGCCGCAGGGCGGGCCGTTCCACCAGGGCCTTCGCCAGGCCTTGCAGCTTGGCGGTGGCCGCAGCGTCCAGCGCGGCGGTACCCGGCGTGAAGGTGAGCACACTGGGATCACCCGCATCGCTTCCGAACAGGTGGCCGATGGCCGTGAACGGCGAGGTGGCGATCTTCCCCAGCAGGCCAAAGATGGCCTTCCAGACGAGCTTGCCGTACTTCACATCGGGATCGTCGAGGCTGCCTTCCACCGGCAGGTCAAAGCCGATAACACCCTTGCGGTCGCGGAGGATGGCCAGGCCCAGCTTCACGGGCAGGTGGGTGGCCTCGGGGCTTTCCACTTTATCGCCCAGGAAGAACTGATCCAGCTTCACGGCGTTTTCGGATTTCAACTTCCGGTGGTCGATGCGCAGGCGTGCGTCCACGTCGAGCTTGCCCTTCTGCACGGTGTAGCCCAGGTACTTGCCTGTGTAGGGCGTGAAGTCCGTGAGGTCCGCGCCCTGGATGCGCAGGGCCACATCCGTATCGAGATCGTTGCGCAGGGGCATGGCCCGGCCGCTGATGGTGATGGGCGCCAGTCCCCCGGCCTTGCCCTTGAAGAGCACCTTCGAGGCGGCCTCTGGATGGCTGGACAGGCCCAGGTACGAGCCTTCCAGATCACTCAGCACCAGGGCGGCGTTGGGCTGCACGGAACGGTCGATGAAGCTCAGACGGCCACCGGCGATGCCCACCTTGGCGATGCTGATGTCCGGCGCGGCCGCGGGCGTGGCGGGAATGACGGAGGCTGTGACCGGGGCCGGCTTGGCATTGGCCCCAGAATGAGCTTTGGCCCCCTGCTCCAGGCGCAGGGCCCGGGCCACATTGGTGCTGCCGTCGGGCTGCACCACCAGACGGCCTTCGATGTCCGTCCAGTCCACAGTCTTGATGGCCACGGCCAGGGGCGCAGTGCGCAGGTCGGCCCCGTTGATGGCCAGCTGCTTCCAGCGCAGGAAGGGCTCGTTCAGCTTGGCGTCCCGCACCTCCAGGCCCTGCACGGAAGCGCCGCCCAGGTACGTAATGCCGTCGCTGGTGCGGCCTTCGAAGGCGAAGCGCACGCGGCCATCCAGGCCCAGCTTGCCCGAGGCGATGCGCAGATCCAGGGCCGAGTCCAGGTAGGGGTCCCAGGTGCCCAGATCAAACCCCTCGGCCTTCACGGTCAAATCGCCCGTGGCATTCAGGGGCGCCAGGCTGCCCGCCACTTTGAGCGATCCGTTCTCCACTTTCAGATCCAGGGAAGCCTGCCCCTTGGCCGCGGGATCCAGTGAAAGATCCTGCCAGTGCAGGTTCAGGTCCCGGGCTTCCACCTTCAGGGGCCGCGCGAGGCTCAGATCCTCCCAGCCCACCCGGAAGCCGCGCAGGGCGATGTCCTTCACGAGCAGTTGAACGGGCTTTTCGTCGGCTTTCTTCTCCTTGGGTTTGGTGGGTGCGAAGAGGCGCGCCAGATTCAGGCCGCCCTCCTTGGCCTTCTGCAGGCGCAGCACACCCAGATCGGCCGTAATGGAACCCACCTCGACTGAGGGCTTCAGAAGGTCCATCCGGCCCTGGCGCACATCCAGGCTCGGCACCTCGATGGCGGGCTCGACGACGCCGCGCTCGGCCACCTTCACATCCCTCAGGGAGAAGTCCAGCTCCGAGACTTCCACCACATGGCGCTTCTCGCCCCACTCGAAGCGGTACTGGGCGTGGAGGGAAGCGGTGCCGCTGCGGATCTCGCTGGAGACCTGCTCCTGTTCGTAGGGCCGGTACTTGGGCAGGGAGAGATTCTCCACCAGCAGGCTGCCCTTGGAAGCCAGCGGCTGCAGGGTGAGATCGCCCTTGAAGGCCAGATGCTCCCGCGCCTCGGTCCAGGCCTCGAAGGCGAAGCCGCTGTGCTGGCCCACCTCGGTGCGGATCCCGTCCACGCGCAAATTCACGGGCCCCAGGGCCGTGCGGAAGGGCGTGGCCTGGCTGCGGTCCGTGAAGTGCAGCTGGCCCTCCTTCAGCTCGAAGCGGCCGATGGCGAAGGCCCAGGATGAGGGGGTCGCCTCGGCAGGCTTCTCCTCCTTTTTGGGCGTCTCCAACAGGTCCTGGAAGTTGGGCTGGCCCTGGGCATCCAGATCCACCCGCACGGTGAGCCCATCCAGTTCCAGCGCCGCCAAGTCGATGGTCTTGCTGATGAGGCGGTGCAGGCGGTAATCCAGAAAGAGCCGGCGCAGGGTGATCCACTCGCTGCCGTCACGGTTGGGCACCCGCAGCCCCTCGAGGCGTGCGGTGAACAGGATGGGGTTGAAGCGGACCTTCTGCAGGGTGACCTTGCGGTGAAGGAACTCCGTGGCGAACTGCTCGGCCCGGCCGCGAATGATCCGGGGAATCACGAAGAAACCCACCAGCAGCCAAAGCCCGTAGAGGGCTGTCAGGACAAGGAGGACACGCCGCCAGCGGCGGAAAAAGGCGGGGACAGCGGCTGGAATGGGCATGGGAAAAGCATAGACGCTCCCCCTACCTGTGATTCAAGCCACATTCCCATGTTCATCCTCCCTGGAAGGCGGCTATCCTCCCTGGGTCGCGGCTGGGCCAGGACTGCCACCAACGAGCGTGTCGGCCCTCCGCTGGACCGAAAGGTTATGTGTCATGGCGACACGACGCGTGGTGATCCTGGGAGCCGCGGGACGCGACTTCCACAACTTCAATACGGTGTACCGGGACAACCCGGACTACCAGGTGGTGGCCTTCACCGCCACCCAGATCCCAGACATCGCCGGGCGCAAATACCCTGCTGTGCTGGCCGGAAAGCTCTACCCCCAGGGCATTCCCATTTTCGATGAGTCCGAGCTGGTGGACGTCATCAAGCGTGAGAAGCCCGACGTGGCAGTGTTCTCCTATTCCGACGTGACCCATGAGACGGTCATGCACCTGGCGAGCCTCTGCATCGCGCATGGCGTGGACTTTGAACTGCTGGGCGCGGACAAGACCATGATCAAGTCCAAGGTGCCGGTCATCGCCATCACCGCCGTCCGCACCGGCGCCGGCAAGAGCCAGACCACCCGCTACATCAGCAACATCCTCAAGAGCCTGGGCAAGAAGGTGGTCGCCATCCGCCACCCCATGCCCTACGGCGATCTGGCCGCCCAGGCCTGTCAGCGCTTCGCCGCCTATTCCGATCTCGATCTGCACAAGTGCACCATCGAGGAGCGCGAGGAGTACGAGCCGCACATCGACAATGGCTTCGTCATCTACTCCGGCGTGGACTACGAGCAGATCATCCGGAGCGCCGAGAAGGAAGCAGACGTCATCCTGTGGGACGGCGGCAACAACGACCTGCCCTTCTACACCTGCGATCTGCACATTGTGATCGCCGATCCCCTGCGGCCCGGCCATGAGTCCATCTACCATCCCGGCGAGGCCAACTTCCGCCGCGCCGATGTCATCGTCATCAACAAGTGCGACTCGGCCAAGGAGCTGGACATCAAGGGCATCGAGGCCGCCGCGGCCAAGCTCAACCCCAAGGCTGTGGTCATCCGCGCCAACAGCCCCGTCACCTGCACCAAGCCCGAGATGGTCAAGGGCAAGAGCGTGCTGGTGATCGAGGACGGCCCCACCCTCACCCACGGTTCCATGACCTATGGCGCCGGTGTGGTGGCCGCGAAGAACTGCGGCGCGGGCCGCATCGTCGACCCCATGCCCTATGCCGTGGCGTCCATCGCCGCCACCTACCGGAAGTACCCCAACGCCCAGGGCATCCTGCCCGCCATGGGCTACGGCGAGGCCCAGATCAAGGATCTGGAAAACACCATCGAAGCCACGCCCTGCGACGTGGTGCTCTCCGCCACGCCCATCGACATCACCCGCGTGCTGAAGGTGAACAAGCCCATGCTGCGCGCCACCTATGATCTGGCCGAAGTGAAGCCCGGCCAGCTGGAAGTGGAAGTGAAGAAGGCGTTGGCCAAGTAGTCACACCCTGGAAACACGGGAGGGATCTGCGGATCCCTCCCGTTTCCTGTACGCTCGATGATTCTGGAGAATGCCATGTCCCGCCTCTTCCAACCCCTCACCCTGCGCGGCCTCACACTGCCCAACCGCATCGCCGTCTCACCCATGTGCCAGTATTCGTCCGTGGAAGGCCTACCCACCGACTGGCACCTGGTGCACTACGGCGGCCTGGCCCAGGGCGGCGCGGGGCTGGTGATCGCCGAGGCCGCGGCCGTGCTGCCCGAGGGCCGCATCACCGCCGATGATCTCGGCATCTGGAACGGCGCCCAGGCCGAAGCCCTGGCCCGCATCGTGCGCTTCATGCACGCCCAGGGCGCCGTCTCCGGCATCCAGCTGGCCCACGCCGGGCGCAAGGCCTCCACGCCCGCGCCCTGGAAGGGCAGCGGCGGCAGCATCCCGGTCAGCGCGGGCGGCTGGACGCCCGTGGGGCCCAGCGCCCTGCCCTTCGACGCCACCTGGGCCGTGCCCACGGTCCTTGATGAGGCGGGCCTTCAGGGTGTGATCCGGGCCTTCGCCGATGCGGCGCGCCGCTCCCTGGACGCGGGCTTCCTCGTGGCGGAAATCCACGCCGCCCACGGCTACCTGCTGCACCAGTTCCTGTCGCCCCTGTCGAACCGCCGCGAGGATCGCTACGGCGGCAGCTTCGAGAACCGCACCCGCCTGCTGAAGGAGGTCACCGAGGCCGTGCGCGGCGTCTGGCCTGAGCGACTGCCCCTCTTCGTGCGCCTGTCCGCCACCGACTGGAGCGAGGGCGGCTGGAACCTGGAGCAATCCATCGAGCTGGCCAAGGCGCTGAAGGGCCTGGGCGTCGATCTGGTGGATTGCAGCTCCGGCGGGCTGGTCCCGCGGGCCGAGATCCCCTTGGGCCCCGGCTACCAGGTGCCCTTCGCTGCGCGCATCCGCGCCGAGGCGGGCCTGCCCACGGGCGCCGTGGGCCTCATCACCGATCCGGAACAGGCCGAGCAGATCCTGGCCCAGGAATCCGCCGACCTGGTGCTGCTGGCCCGGGAACTGCTGCGCGACAGCCGTTGGCCCCTGCGCGCCGCCCAGGTCCTCGGTGCCGAAGTGCCCTGGCCCGCCCCCTACGCGAGGGCAGCCAAGGGCCCCGTGCCCCTGCGGCAGGCCCTGACCTCCTTCACCCAGCCAACCCCATGACCGGCTGAACCCCCTGACCAGCCGGGGCCTCAGGCCCCGGCGGATGCAATCTCCGCGGCCTCAGCGGTCGAGGGCCTGCAGGGCGAAGGCGTAGGCGCCCACCGACGTGGCGCGGCTGGTGCCCAGGCGGGTGACGCCCACCCCTATGCGCTTCAGGGCATCGTAGGTGGCCGTGCGGTCGGTGCCCGGCACAGGCAGCTGCACCTCCTGCCCCTTCACGAAGCGGGCCAGGTGCTCGGGGTCCTCCAGGTTGAAGGCCTGCACCTCCAGGCGGGGGAAGGTGCCGCCGGCCTTGGCCCGCAGGGTGCCGTTCATCTCCTGCACCAGGGGCGGCAGGATGAAGGACGCGGCGCCGGAGAGGCCACCGCCCACCACCACCAGGCTGTCCACCACCGCGCTGATGTTGGCCAGGGTATCCCCCGCCACTTCCCCCAGGCGCCAGAAGGCCTCGCGGGCGGCTGCTCGGTGACCCTCGGCCAGGCCCTCGGCAATGTGGAAGATGGTCTTGGGATCGGGGGCGGCCTCCAGCGGGAGGCCCGCGGCCTCCGCATAGGCCGACCGCACGGCGCGGATGCTCACGCCCTCCTCGGCGGGGCAGCCGGGATCCAGCTTGTTCCGCATGCACCAGATCTCCGCCCCCGCGGCGTTGTCACCCAGAAACAGCCGCCCGTCCACCACCAAGCCTCCGCCGAACCCCGTGCCAAGCGTCACCCCGAAGAGGTTCTTGAACCGCTTGCTGAGGCCCGCTGCCGCGAGTTTGGCATTGACCTCAGGCAGCAGCCCGGCCAGCGCCTCGCCATAGGCGAAGAGGTTGCCGTCGTTGTTGATGAAGGCGGGAACACCGAAGTGCGCCTGCAGCATGGGGCCGAGGGGAACGCCACCCCGGAAGGCTGGCAGGTTGTTCAAGTCGCCGATGACGCCATTGGGATAATCGGCCGGCCCCGGGAAGGCGAAACTGATGGCCACGGGCGGTGCCTCCAGCCGCGCCTTGACGGCTTCAAAGCCCTCCACGATGGAAGCCAGGCAGGCTGGAAGGGCCTCTGCGAAAGAGGGGCGTTGGATGGGTTCGATGATCTCCCGCCCTCCCTGCATGGCGGAAAAGACGAAGTTCGTCCCTCCAGCGTCAAGGGTCAGGACGATGCGTGGGTCCCGTTGCAAATCCATGAAAATCCTCATCTCACTTCAGTTCGAACGCGCCCTTGAGGTCGCCCACCCACAGCTTGTAGGTGCCCGGTTCCACAATCCGCGTGTTGGCCCGGCCGATGAAGCTCAGGTCCCGGGCCCCCAGGGTGAAGTGCACCACCTTGGATTCACCGGGAGCCAGAACCACTTTCTGGAACCCCTTCAGCATGCGCACGGGCCGACTCACCTGGCCATACTCATCCTGGACGTAGAGCTGCACGGTCTCCATGCCTTCCCGGCGGCCTGAGTTGGTCACCTTCACGCTCACCGAAAGCCGATCCTTCCGGCCCAGGATGGACCTGTCCACACTCAGATCCGAGTAGGCAAACGTTGTGTAGGAAAGGCCGAATCCGAAAGGCCACTGGGGGTTGAACGTGTTGACGTCGAACACCTCCAGAGGCTTGTGGTCGTAGGGGGTGATGGCGTTGGGGAAACGCGGATAGGTGAAGGGCAGGCGTCCGCTGGGGTTCACGGCGCCACTCAAGACATCTGCGATGGCCCGGCCCCCTTCCAGGCCTGGAAGGTAGCCCAGCACGATGCCCGCGGCACTTCCCACAATGGGGTTGAGGGTGCGAGGGCGGCCTTCCAGCAGCACCAGAATCAAGGGCTTTCCGGCCTTTGCCAAGGCCATGGCCAGATGCACCTGAGCGGGATCCAGGCTCAGGTCATCGATGTTGCCCGGTGTCTCGCAGTAGGTCTTCTCGCCCAGGCAGAGCACGATGGCATCCACCCCTTTTGCGGCTTCCATGGCGGCGTTCACATCCAGGACTTGGTCGAAGGTGGCCCCGGGCACGTAGGCCACATTGGCCTCGCCGTAGGTGGCCTTGAGCGCCTCCAGGACCGTGGGTTTATCCTTGGGGTACAGTTCCTCGGCATCCCCTTGCCAGGTGAGGCTCCAGCCGCCATTCAGCACGCTGCGAAGGTTGGCTGTGGGCCCCGCAACCAGGAGCTTGGAGCCCTTCGGCAAAGGCAGCGCCGCCCGCTCGTTCTTCAGCAAGGTGATGGCTTCGCGGGAGGCGCGGAGGTTGGCCTCCGCGTATTCCGGACGCCCGAAGCGGGCTTTCATTGCGGGATCCGGATAGGGTTTCTCGAACAGGCCCAGATCCAGCTTCACCTTCAGGATGCGCTGCACGGCATCATCAATCCGCGCTCTGGAAACCAGGCCCTCTTTCACGGCCTGCAGCAACAGGTCATAGAAGCTGAAGTCGAAAGGCACCATGCTCATGTCGACACCGGCATTCACGGCCATGACGACGGCCTCCTTGGGTGTCCGCGCCACGCGGTCCCGGGTGTGCAGCCGCTTGATGTCCTCCCAATCGGAAACCACGAAGCCCTTGAATTTCATCTCGCCTTTGAGTACTTCCGTGAGCAGGTGCTTGTTGGCGTGGCCGGGGATGCCGTCGATCTCGCCGGAGTTGACCATCACCGTCGGGGCGCCCGCCGCCACGCCAGCCTCGAAGGTGGGCAAGAACCACTCCCGCAGAGCCCGCTCCGTGATCCAGGCGGGAGTCCGGTCCTTGCCATTCAGCGGATAGCTGTAGCCCACGTAGTGCTTGAGGCAGGCAGCCACCTTGTCCGGAGCGCCGATGGCCTGGCCCTGAAGGCCCTCGATGTAACTGCGGCCCAGGGCGGAGGCCAACCAGGTGTCCTCACCCAAGGTCTCCCAGAACCGCGGCCACAGTGGCTGGCGGCCGATATCCAGCACCGGGTTGAAGTTCCAGGCGATTCCCGAGGCCCGCACCTCCGCTGCGGTGATTTCACCGCCCCGCTTGACGAGGGCCGGATTCCAGGTGGCGGCCATGGCGATGGCTTGGGGGAAGAGGGTGGCGCCCCGGGTATAGGTGGCGCCATGAATGGCATCGATGCCATAGATGACGGGAATGCGGGCGCGGGTCCGCTTCAGGGCCGCGTCCTGGATCTGGGTGAGGATGCCGTGCCACTGGTCCACGGTCAGGGCCCCTTCCGGCCCCACATTGAGAATGGAACCCACATGGTGCTTCACCAGGGCATCTTCCAGCCGGGCCGGGTCAAGTTCCCGCACACCTGTGGCCGACGGGCTTTGCAGCACGGCTTCCAAGGTGACCTGGGTCATCTGCCCCACCTTTTCTTCCAGGGTCATGGTCCGGAGGAGTTGTCGGACCCGGGCAGCGTGATCCGGCTGACCGGCTGCCAGGGAGAGGGCCAGGCCAAAGAGGGCAATGGCTTTCATCGTGGGGGATCCTTTTCAAGGAATGGCTGAAGGCGGAGCTAAAGGGCAGGCAAAGCGCGAAGCCGAAGGACTCACCCCTCGTGGCGCCGGGCTTTCAAGGCCAGGCCCAGCATGACGGCACCGAAGACCAGGATGACGAGGCCCCACCAGAGGTTCATGTTGAGGCCCAGGGAGGTGCGGTACAGCTCGGCGGGGGTCAGCAGCCCGAAGACGCTCAGCAGGAGGCCCAGCAGGCTGAAGAGCAGGCCGATGGGAAGACGCAGGTCGAAGGTCATGGCTGCCCCTCAGGCGAACAGGATGTTGAGAACGAGGGCCGCGGCGAGGATGAGGGCGCCCAGGTAGATGGGGCGCTGGTACCAGGGCAGGTGCCCCTCGTCGTGGCGTTCCGTGAGGCTGTAGACCAGGCCGCGCAGGTCGCCATCGCTCTTGGTGCGCGGGGTCAGCAGGCTGATCAGGATCGTCACCAGGAAGCAGGTACTCCAGGACCAGATGGCCGTCCAGAAGTTCTGGGCCATCTCGCTGGGGTAGACGTGCAGCACATGGCCCAGCCAGCCGCCCTTGAAGAGGCTCTCCGCCCCCACCGGGATGCTGAGGCCGTGGTGCAGCGCCGCCGCCGCCGTGCCCGAGAGCAAACCGAAGAAGGCGCCATGGCCCGTGGTGCGCTTCCAGAACATGCCCAGCAGGAAGGTGGCGAAGAGCGGCGCGTTCACGAAGGCGAAGATCAGCTGCAGCATGTCCATGATGTTGTTGAAATGCACCGCCATGTAGGCCGTGAGGATGGAGAGCAGGATGCCGCCCACCGTGGCCATGCGGCCCATCCAGAGGTAGTGGCTGTCACTCTTATCCTTCGCGATGTGGCTCTGGTAGATGTCGTAGGTCCACACCGTGTTGAAGGCCGTGACATTGCCCGCCATGCCGCTCATGAAGGAGGCCATGAGCGCCGTGAGGCCCAGGCCCAGCAGGCCCGTGGGGAAGTAGTGCTTGAGCATGAGGGGGATGGTCATGTCGTAGTCGAAGGCGTTGCCCTTCACGGGCAGCGCGAAGCCGCTCTGGCCCGCCTTGTAGGTGAGGCCGATGGCGATCATGCCCGGCAGGATCACCAGGAAGGGGAAGAGCATCTTGGGCACGGCGGCGATGAGGGGCACTTTGCGGGCGGCCGTCTCGTTCTCGGCCACCATGGCGCGCTGCACCACGAGGAAGTCCGTGCACCAGTAGCCGAAGGAGAGCACGAAGCCCAGGCCCATGGCCATGCCGAACCACTCCACGCCCATGGGGTTGGCCCCCGGCGTGCCCATGTGCTTCCAGGCGCTCACCCAGGCGCCGGGCGCGTAGGCCTGGCCCTGCAGGTTGTGGCTCTGACTGGCCACGAGGTGCAGGCGCTGCACCAGCCCCGACCAGCCGCCGCAGTCGCGCAGCCCCAGGAAGACCAGGGGCGCGAAGCCCAGCACGATGAGGAAGAACTGCATCACCTCGTTGTAGATGGCCGAGGTGAGCCCGCCCAGGAAGATGTAGGCCAGCACGATGGCGGCGCTGATCCAGAGGCTCATGTTGAAGTTCCAGCCCAGGAGCAGGTTCAGCAGCTTTGCCATGGCATACATCGAGATGCCACTGGAGAAGACCGTCATGATGGCGAAGCTGAAGGCGTTGAAGGTGCGCGTCTTTTCATCGAAGCGCAGCTTCAGGTATTCCGGCACGCTGCGGGCCTTGGAGCCGTAGTAGAAGGGCATCATGAACACGCCCACGAAGACCATGGCCGGCACCGCCCCCACCCAGTAGAAGTGGGCGGTCATCATGCCGTATTTGGCGCCCGAGGCCGCCATGCCCATGACCTCCTGGGCGCCCAGGTTGGCACTGAGGAAGGCCAAGCCCGCGATCCAGGCCGGGATGGCGCGACCCGACAGGAAGAAATCCGTCGAGCTCTTCATGCCGCGCTTCAGCACCACGCCGATGCCCACCACGAAGGAAAAGTAGAGAACCAGGATCGTCCAGTCGACGGGGCCTAGATGGATGCTGCTGGCGGAGTTCATGGGGTGGCTCCTCGGGATGGGCGGCCTGCTGCCGCCGCGCGCCGGGTCAGCGGGGCTGCGGCAGGGAAGGTCATGGATGGAGGGGATGCAGGGTGAAGGGAATGGGAACAGGCGATTCTGCGGCCAGGGCCCCCTGGGCATCCGGGCCGACGTACTTCCCGTTGGCCAGGGTCTGAAGGGCGAAGGTGCCATCGCCCAGGTCCACGCGGCGGAAGCGCTCCGGCGGGCCCACCTGGGTGCTGGAGGCGGTGAGGCGGCCCGCCACCTCCAGGTTGGCGCGGAGGTACCGGGCGTTGAGGCGCGCCTGGAGGGCCAGGGTGCCGTCGCCCAGCTCCCGCAGGGTGAAGGCGGTCCAATCGGCGGGCCCATCAGCGGCATGGTCCCGGTCCACCAGCAAGGGCACCAGGTCCCGCTGGGTCCCGAAGGGCGCGAAGGGCACCGCCAGTGGATTGGCGCCCACAAAGCGGCCCCGCACCTGCAGGCGCACCGCCTCGGGGCGCGGCGGCAGGTCCGTGGCCCCGCTCGCGTAGCGCTGGATCAGCGCCGTCCAGGCGGGGTTGGGGCTGAAGTGGGTGGCCGTGTCATGGCTGCGCCAGCGGGCCTCCAGGGTGGCGGCATCATCCTGGGTGAGGCGGGGCCAGCTTCCCGTGTCATGGCACATGAGGCCCCAGAAGCCCGCGGCATCGCCCCGTTCTGGATCGCCGAAGGCCACCTTCCAGGTCCAGGGCGCCCAGGAGATGCCCAGCCGGTTCAGGCCCGCCAGGGCCCGGGCCCACAGGTCCTCGAAGCCGAAGACGCAGAACTCGCCCACGAAGATGGGCACCTGGAATTTGGTGCGGTGGGCCTGGGCATCGGCCAGAAGGCGCTCCACCATGTCCCGCTGGACGGTCCACACCTGGCTGACATCCACCCCGCCCACCTTGGCCTGCATGGCATAGCTGTGAAACTGGTAGACCACGTTGGTCCAGTGGAAGGCGGCCGGATCGCCCAGGCGCTGCCAGCCCGGGAAGGCCTCCATCACCAGGATGTGGTCGGGGTCCTCCGCGCGGATGGCCCGGTAGAGCCGGTCGTAGAAGGCGTTCAACTGGGCGGCGAAGGCTGCCTCGTCGGCGCCTTCGGCCTTGTCGGGTTCGTTCAGCAGGTCGTAGCCCGCCACGGTGGGATTTCCCTTGTAGCGTTTGGCCAGGGCTGTCCAGAGCTTCACGGTCATGTCCTGGAAGCGCGGCGCCTTCCAGAGCTGGGGGTCTGCGTTGATGCGCCCGCTGTTGTCCCAGCGGTTCTGGCAGCCTGGCGCCCCGTGCAGGTCCAGCAGCACGTAGAGCCCGCGCCGGCCACAGGCCTCGATGATCCAGTCCAGGCGGCGGGTGCCACCGGCCTTCAGGCTGCCATCCTCCGCCAAGAGGTCCATGTAAAGGAAGGGCACGCGCACCAGGTTCAGGCCCAGGGCCTGGATGGCATCCAGATCCGCCTCCTGGATCCAGGTGTCCTGAAAGGCCGAGACGAGCCGGTCGCGGGTGGCCTCCCCGAAGCGCTCGGCGAGCAGGGCGCGCAGGTGCCATTCATCGGCCTGGGGCAGTTCCTGGCCCGACATCATGGGCGTCATCCAGGCTTCCTGCAGCAGCCAGCCGCCCAGGTTGGTACCGCGCCAGACCACCGTCTTGCCGGTACCGGAGGCTTCGCGGATCTCCGTCCCCACCACCTTCAGGAACCGGTGCCCGCCCCCATTCACAGGCCCCGCGACCTGGGCGCCATCCGCCTTCGGAACGGCGGCGCCCAGGCCCAGCCACGCGGCCAAGCTCAGACAGACGGTGAGGATGCCGCGGCGCACCATGGAGCCCTCAGAAGACCAGGGTCTGGATGGAATGGGCCGGGCTGTCCCCCTTGGCCGCGCGCCCCGCCATCCAGAGCTGGAAGGGCAAGGGCTGGTCGGTGAGGTTCAGCACGATCACCGCCAGACGGCCGTCGGGATTGCGGAAGGCCACGGTCTGCAGACTGTCGTGGGTGGAGCTGGCCGCCACGCGCACGGCGCCGGGGCGCACGAACTTCGAGACATGCCCCAGGTAGTAGAACGAGTTCATGTAGCGCAGGGTGCCCGTGGCCGTGTCGGCGTGCACGGGGGCGTAGCAGAAGTTCCCCACGTGGTTGGGGCCGCCCCGCTCGTCCAGCAGCACGTTCCAATCCACCCAGCCGGCGGCGCCGTTGGCCAGGTCCGCCACCAGCGAGCGGCCGTACTTCTCGCCCCAGTTCCAGTCCTCCAGGCGCGCCGCGTCGAAGGCCTCGGCACAGCCTTCCGAGAAGAGCAGCTGCTTGTCGGGCCAGGCCTCCTTCACCTGGCGCACGGCCTCGAAGTGATCGCCCACATACCAGTGGAAGGCCGCGCCCCACACGAATTTGGAGGCCTCGGGATCGTCGTAGACCGCCTGGGCCCGCTGGTAGAGCAGGCCGCGGTTGTGATCCCACACCATCAGCTTCACCGCGCCAAGGCCCTCCTGGGCGAGGGTCGGCCCCAGGTGCTGCTTCACGAAATCCCGCTCCTCCTCCGCGGTGTAGACGCAGGATTCCCAGCTCTGGGTGGCCATGGGCTCGTTCTGCACCGTCAGGCCCCAGATGGGCAACCCCTCCTTGGCGTAGGCCTGGATGAAGCGGGCGTAGTAGAGGGCCCAGGTGGCCGCCGCCTCCGGCTTCAGCTTGCCGCCGCGGAGCATGTTCCCGTTGGTCTTCATCCAGGCGGGCGGGCTCCAGGGCGAGGCGAAGAGGCGCATGCCGCCGGACGCCTTGAGCGCGGCCTTCACGAAGGGCAGGCGGAAGCGGCGGTCGTGCTCGATGGAGAAGCGCTGCAGCCCCGGATCGGAGGGGCCCGCATCGTAGGTGAAGCTGCCGCTGGAGAAGTCGCAGGAGTGGATGCTGAGCCGGCCCAGGGAGTAGCCCAGGCCTTCCTGGGGATCGAAGTAGGCCTTGATCAGTTCGGCCTGGCGGGCGGCGGGCAGCTTGGCCCAGGTCTCGGCCGCAGCGTCGGTCAGGGCGCCGCCGAAGCCCACGACGGTCTGGAAGCGCTTGGCCGGATCCACCACCACCGTGGCCAGGGCCTCGTCGTTGGGCTGGTCCAGGCGGGTGAAGGCCAGGTCGGCCTTGCGGGCCAGCCGGTCCGGGCTGCCCTTGGCGGTGCGGTAGACCGCCACCTGGGCCCGGCAGACCCCGGCCGCCAGCAGCAGACAAAGAAGCGCGCGTCGCATGGGACCTCCTACTGAGCCCGGAGGGTGAACTCACCCACCAGCGGAGCGTTGGCATCGCCACCCAGGAAGACCTGGAACCGTCCGGCCTCGGGCGCGAAGCTGCCATCGGTGTGAGTGAAGGCGAGGTCCGAAGCCCGCAGCTCGAAACTCAACGCCACCTGGCCGCCCTTGGGCACGCGCACCCGCTGGAAGCCCTTGAGCTCGCGCACGGGCCGCGTCACGGATCCCACCAGGTCGCGCACGTAGAGCTGGGCCACCTCGTCGCCCTCCCGATCCCCCAGGTTGCGCAGCGTGGCCTGCACCGTGAGGCGCCCGTCCAGGCCCATCTCCGGGCTGCTCAGGCGCGCGTCCGTGTAGGCGAAGCGGGTGTAGCTGAGACCGAAGCCGAAGGGGAAGAGCGGGGTGTTGGGCGTGTCCAGGTAGTTGGAGCGGTACTGTTCCCGCGGGCCCGCCGGCTGCGGCCGCCCGCCCGGCTTGGTGTTGTAGTAGAGCGGGATCTGGCCCACGTTCCGCGGAAAAGTGGCGGGCAGCTTGCCGGAGGGGCTCACGTCCCCCAGCAGCACATCCGCCAGGGCGGGCCCGCCCATGGTTCCGGGCTGCCAGGCGTAGAGCACGGCATCCGCCTGGGGCAGGACGGCCTCCAGCGTCAGGGGCCGACCCGCGAAGAGCACCAGCACCACGGGCTTTCCGGTGGCCTTGAGGGCCTCCAGCAGCGCCTGCTGCGACCCGGGCAGGTCCAGCTTCGAACGGCTGTGGCCTTCGCCCGTCATGTCCCAGGATTCCCCCAGGGCGGCCACGATGACATCCGCCTGAGCCGCGGCCTTCAGCGCGCTGGCAAATTCATCCCGCGAGGCCTCGGACACCGCGCATCCGGGGGCCGTCACCACCAAGCCCGGCAGGCGGGCCTCCAGGGCAGCCTTCAGGGTCACGGCATCCTCGGGGCGCCCCTTGGCTTCCCACATGCCCAGCTGGTCCCGCGCGGCGTCGGCCAGGGGCCCCACCAGAGCCACGCGGGCCCCGGCGCGGAGGGGCAGCACGGCGGGATCATGCTTCAGCAGCACGAAGGATTTGCGGGCCAGGTCCCGGGCCGCCTCCAGGTGCTCGGGCCGCAGCATGTCCCGCTGCTCCCGCGCTTCATCGCAGTACTTGTACGGGTTCTCGAAGAGGCCCAGCTTGGCCTTGGCTTCCAGCACCGCCTTCACCATGCGGTCCACCTGCGCCATGGGCACCACGCCGGCCCGCACCAGTTCCGGCAGGTGCTTGAGGTAGGCCTGGCCCTCCATGTCCATGTCCACCCCCGCCAGCGCCGCCAGACGGGCCGCCTCCTTCAGGTCGGCCGCCAGGCCGTGGGGCACCATCTCCGCGATGGAACCCCAGTCGGAAACCACGATGCCCTGGAAGCCCCACTCCTTGCGGAGCACCTGGTCCAGCAGCCAGCGGTTGCCGGAGCAGGGCACGCCGTTCAGGTCGTTGAAGGCGCACATGAACGTGGCCACGCCGACCTCGGCGGCGGCCTTGAAGGGCGGCAGGTAGGTGTCCCGCAGGGTGATCTCCGGCACCTCGGTGGTCCAGTAGTCACGGCCGGCCTGGGCGGCCCCGTAGGCGGCGAAGTGCTTCGCGCAGGCCAGGATGTGCGTGGGTCCGCTGAGGTCGCCCTGGAAGCCCCGCACTCGGGCCTTCGCCACGGCCGAGCCCAGGAAGGGATCCTCCCCGGCGCCCTCGGAGATGCGGCCCCAGCGGGGATCCCGGGCGATGTCGACCATGGGCGCGAAGGTCCAGTGCACCCCGGCGGCCGAGGCCTCGATGGCCGCCACCCGCTCGGCGCGCTCGATGGCCGCCAGGTCCCAGCTGGCCGCCTGGCCCAGGTTCACGGGGAAGGTGGTCCGGAAACCGTGGATGACATCCAGGCCGAAGAGGAGGGGGATGTGCAGCCGGCTGCCGGTCACCGCCGCCTCCTGCATGCGGCGGGTCTCCCGGGCCCCCACCACGTTGAGCAGGCTGCCCACGCGGCCCGCCCGGATCTCGGCCATGAGCGGGCTGCGCTCCCCCCGGGGCCCCGTCAGTTCGTCATTGGAAGAACACTGCACGAGCTGACTGATTTTTTCTTCCAGGGTCATGCGGGCCATGAGGTCGGCCACTCGGTCCTCCGTTCCCGCCACCAGGACGGCGGAAAGCCCGAAAAGACCATGCAGGAAAAGCCTTCGAAGCATGCACACCCTCCTGGGAGTCCCCCTGGCCTTGGCCAAACCGAACCAGTGACTCCTGAAACGTTGGATCAGGGTGGCCAATTAAAAGATGAAATTAAATGGTCTTTTTTGGTAATTCTTTGCAAAATCTCGTGCTGCTTTCGTCATTTCCCGGTGTGCTCGGCCCGGAACATGGAGGGCGACAAGCCCGTCTCCCGCTTGAAGAAGCGGCAGAAATAGGTCGAGGAAAGGAACCCGCACTTCCGTGCGATTTCGTCGACGGTCTGGTCGGTGTCCTCCAGCAGGCGGCGGCAGCGGTTCAAGCGGACCCGGAGCATCTCCCGGGCCACCGGCCTCCCCAGGTGCTTGCGGAAGAGGTTGTCCAGGGTGGAGCGGCTGCAGCCGACCATGCTGCAGATCTGCTCCACGGACAGGTTGGCGTTGGCCCGGCTGCGGATGATGCGCGAGGCCGAGAGCACGATGGGGTGCTGGGCCGTGGTGATGTCGGTGGATTCGCGCTCCACGATGCGGCTCGGCGGCAGGTTCCAGAGGCGGGGCTCCACCTCCTGGCCGTCGATCATGCGCGCCAGCATGTCCACGGCCATGCGCCCCAGCCGTTCGTAGTCGGGCGCAATGCTCGTGAGGGTGGGCTGGCAGAGCCGGCAGATGATCTCGTCATTGTCGACGCCGATGACGCTGACATCGTCGGGCATGGAGATGCCCAGGGTGCGGCACGCGTTGATGACCTGCTGCCCCCGGATGTCATTGCAGGCCAGGATGGCGATGGGTTTCGGCACCCGCACCAGCCAGGCGGACAACTCCGCCTCGTATTCCAGGGCGCCCCGCTCGCGCCGGAGCACGTCCATGGAGGCGCAGACTTTCGGGGGAGGCGAATAGATCTCGACTCGGTGGCCCGCCTCGTTGAGGAGGCGCTCGAAGGCCTCAGAGCGGCGGTCGGAAAAGAAGATGCCCGGGTAGCCGCAGAAGCCGAAATGGATGAATCCCGCCTGCCGGAAGAAGTCCGCGGCCAGCCGGGCCACCTGCTCGGGGTCCGTATCCAGCACGGGCGCCGTGGGGCAGTTGCCCTGGCCATGCACGTCCACGATGGGCACGTTCAGCCCCATGAGCTGGCGCCCCAGTTCCACGGTGGGGATGTAGGCGATGATCCCGTCCAGGCGGCTGCGTTTGAGCCAGCCGGGCATCTCCTTGAACTCGGAACGCTCGTGGGGGTAGATGAGCCAATCCCCGCGCTCCATGGCGGAGGCGGCCACCCCCAGGCAAATGCCCCGGCCGTAGGCGCGGGAGGCCAGAACCAGGAGGGCGATGTGGCGCATGTTGGGCATGGGCGAACCCCATCTGCAAATTTTGGTATACCATGACACAAATCTGAAGAGCAGACAGAAATCCCTGCAGGCCAAGGCCTTGAAGCACAGGCGAGGACCGTAAACGACTCCCGGGTGATCAGTTCTCGACCGGGACTGCCGGTTGAACCTCCCGGCCCCCAGGAGGGAACTGAGGGGCCCAAACCCAGACGGCCGACCCGCCAGAACCCTGGACAGGCCTGGGCTTCAAGGCGGGGCCCCGGCCCTCGCAGCCGCCGCCGTTCGGCTGCTCCGGCCCCTTCAAGGTTTCCGGGCGCCTCCCGCAGGTCACCCGTCGGGCCCGGCCTTTGGACTCTGTCGGTCCGGGCGGGCTGGGCGCCACCCCCAGCTCTGCCGCACGGGGGGCGCCGACCTCAAATCAGGCCTTTGCATCACCCACAAATTAATAAATGCCTTCAATTAACTATATGGCTTAACCCAATCAGACCGTGCACCTTCACGAATCTGGGCACCCTGAAAATGAACAAATCTTTACAAAAAAAGACCATATATTTCCCAAAAATCTACGGGCAACCTTCTCCTGTCCTTCTTTGAGTCGCATACCCGCATTGGAAATCCGGAACTTAGTTCGGATGACTTGTGAGCGCCCTCAGGAATTCCAGGGGTACCGCATCACTAATTCATCTACGTCCCTACGCCCTACCGCAGGTCAACCCTGCATGCCTCATTCCACGGCCGCTCCGGCCACCCCCAAAAGGAGGATGTATGAACCTTGCAACACGCCTGGCTCCCTGGGGCCTGGCCGCCTGTCTGATCGGCACCTCGGGCCTTCTCAGCGCCCAGGACGAAGGCTTCACCAAGAGCTTTAAATTCCGGCTGGGCTACTCCCCCAGCGAATCCGACCACCTGCGCCGCAGCGCCCTGGGCTTCGGCCTGGACCTGGGCTATGGCGTGGCCGGGGGCCGGGCCGGCGTGGAGCTGGGGTATTTCTACAAGACCGGCGACGAGTACATCACCAGCCCCAGCAACATGACCCCGCCCACCGGCCTCCAGCCTGTGGACACGACCAAGGCGAAGGAATCGAAACGCAACCAGCTGGATGGCTTCACGGTCCGCCTCGGCTACAGCCGGGCCTTCGACACGGACCTGCGGTGGCAGGCCGGCGTCCAGCTCGGCACCCGTTTCAAGCACCAATACGAGGGCGACGCGGTGAGCCAGCAGTGGGGGCCGGACTGGGGCAGTGCCCGGCCCGCGAACACCTGGCGCGACCTCTACAACGGCACACCCACCTCGGGAGGACTGAATCCCAGCCCCTTCGGCGGGATCACCTGGAAGCTGGATGCCTCCTCAAGCCTTGAATTCAACCTCGCCCTGATCAGCTACAAGGCCATCGAATACAACCACGCCGTGGGCACAGCGAGCTCGTACGACCCAGGGGGCCGCGGCGCCGGCAACAGCTCTGCGCCATGGATCGGACGCGTCTCTTCGCTGGGAGCGACCTGGTCCCAGGACCAGCTCACCTCCAAGAACCGCATGATTCCGCACCTCGAAATCGCCTACGTATTCCACTTCTAGGCCCACGCGGAGATCGACACCATGAACACTCGCCAAGCACTGATGCTCCCTGCCGTCGCGGCCATGCTGGCCAGCGGAACCTCCCTCGTGGCCCAGGTCACCACCGGCAGCCTGTCCGGCAAGGTCACCCAAGGCGGAAAGCCCGTGGCCAGGGCCCGCCTCGCCTTCGAGAGCCCGGCCCTGTTCCAGCCGCGCATCGTCCAGACGGATGCCAAGGGCGAATACCGCGCCATGCTGCTTCCCGTGGGGAACTACACCATCAAGGTCAGCGCCGAAGGCATGCTCGGCAAGACCGCCTCCAATGTACGCGTGGGCCTCGGCTCCAACCTCACCATGGACTTCCCGCTGGCCCCCCCTGGCCGAAGCGTCGGGCAGCACCGTGGAAGTGGTCGCCAATGCCAGTGAAGCCAAGACCGATGACAAGGTCTCCATCAACTACTCCGCCGAAGAGCTGATCAAGATGCCGGTGGGCCTCAATTTCGAGAGCATCATCAACCTCACACCCGGCGTGACGGGCTCCGGCACCGGCGTGAGCGTCCGCGGCTCCCAGACCGGCCAGGTGCTCTACCGCATCGACGGCATCAACGTGAAGGACGACACGGGCGGCAACACCACGCTCTACGCGCCCCTGCCCGACAGCATCGAGGATGTGCAGGTGGTGCTCTCGGCCCTGAACTCGCGCTACGGCCTGGTCAACGGCGGCCAGATCAACATGGTCACCAAGAGCGGCTCCAACAACTGGGAAGGCACCATCCGGAGCTACCTCAAGCGCAATGCCTGGCAGGCCAACCTCGCAAACGCCTCTCCGGCAGACAACCACAACCTGAATGACGAGGATTTCAGCCGCTACGTGGATGTCACCACCAGCGGGCCCATCTGGAAGGATCACCTCTGGTTCTCCCTGGGCGCGCGCTTCCAGCCCAACCAGGCCAAGCGCGTGATGCTGGGCTACACCGCCCATGGCCGCCTGGCCGATGGCACCACCGTGCCCTGGGACACCCTTCGCAACGTGAGCGGCAACACCGCCCAGTACGGCCTGCGCCCCATGTCCACCTACGGCCTCAATCCCGGTGTGGATTCCATCGTGAATGCCGGCCCTGGGGGAACCTACGGGGTCAGCCTGGAAGATGCCGGCCAGATCGTGAACTCGGCCACCTCCTACAACAAGGTGGAAGGCAAGCTCACCGGGGCGATCAACGAGAACCACGTCGTCTACCTCACCCTCCTCACCGATGGCACCACGGAGGGTGCTTCCATCGGCGAACACACGGGCGATCCCTGGATGGTCCAGAGCAAGTCCATGATCGGTGACCTGAAGACCAAAACCCAGGCCTACACGCTGGGCTGGAACGGAACCCTGTCCAGCAACTGGACCATCGAGGCCCGCGCCTACCTGGCCAGCCGCAAAGCCTACGACGTCCCCAACCCCAATCCGGGCGTGTCCGTCATGGGCTACATGGCCAGCCAGTCGCCAGACATGACCATCGTGCAGGAGGCCTCGGGCCTGGGACACGACTGGATCAACTGGGAGGACGGCTACCGCTACGGCACCATGGAGAACCGCCTCTCCACCTACAATCAGCCCGAGAAACGCGGGAACCAGGGCTACAGCGTGAACCTGAAGACCTTCCAGGACTTCATGGGCAAGCATGAGATTGACGTAGGCGGCGAATTCGTGGGCACGGTCTACAACTTCGGCCGTTCCAAGGAAGGCAGCCGTGCGGTCTGGCAGGGCGGCTGGTACAAGGATTCCGCCACGGGCGGCTACCTCTACCCCGTCTTCCGCCGCGGTGCCCCCGGCACTGCCCCCAGCGAAATCCTGAGCAAAGGGGCCGGAGATCCCGGCAATGGCTGGCCCGGTCTCTCTCCCACGAATGACCAGTTCGTCCACTGGTCGGATGCCATGCGCGGCCCCAGCGCCCACATGGAGATGTTCTGGAACAACCCTTCAGACGCCAAGAACAGCACGACCTCCTTCTGGGTCAATGACGTCTGGACCCTATCCTCCCAGTGGAACCTGCTCCTGGGCGCCCGGCTCAACCGGCTCATCATGCAGGACGAGGGCGGGCATGAGGTGACCAGCCAGAACCTGCTGGAGCCGCGCCTGCAGCTCAAATTCAACCCGGATGGTCAGAACAAGGAGGTCTACTCCTTCTCCGTGGCCAAGCTGGCCTCCGCCTACTCCGACCAGATGGCCAACCAGTTCCGGGGCAACGAGTGGGAGATCCGCACGGTGCACCTCTGGAGCGGCGCGAACCTGGCCATTCCCCAGCCGGGCTTCGACACCCCCGGCGCCCTGAGCGACGCCCCGGTGGGCACGTACAACGGCTACAACTACACCGGCAAGAACATGAACGGCGTGCGGTTCGTGGACTACGCCACCCTCATCGATCCGAAGAACTACGGTTCCTCCTTCGACTTCGTGGATGCACGCCAGACCTACATCGCCAAGAACTTGCGCGCCCCCTTCACCATCGAGCTGAACCTGGGCTACCAGCGCAACTACGACAGCGGCTACTTCAAGGCCAACGTCGTGAAGCGGTACTACAAGGACGACATCGTCGGCCCCATCCACGGCTACGGCACGGACTACCTGGTCCACATGGTGAGCCCGGCCCCCAACGATCCGCTGCGGATGTACAAGGGCGCCTCGTACTGGATCAACTCCGGGTTCACCCGGGAGTTCACGGGGCTGGAATTCGCGTTCCGGAAACAGCTCACCTCGCGCGTGAGCATGGAGGGTGGCTACACCTGGGACCGCACCACCGGCACCAATGCCCTGGACTACTACAACTGGAAAAACCTGCGGGAGAGCCTGCTGACTCCGGCCCAGCAGGAGATGGCCGTGGGCAAGGGCATGCTCAACCGCAACCAGGTGGGCCACCTGATTCTTACCTACGTGCATCCCGTGGGCCGCGGCAACGTGTCCTTCTCGCTCAAGGGCGACACCTGGCTCAGCGGCTTCACCACCCCCTACGGGCGCGCCGACTACCGCGCCCTGGCGGGTTTCCAGCAGCTGCCGAGCACGATCAACGGCGAGCGCGTGGTCGACATCGATCCGCGTCCGGGCAATGCGGATCCCTACTACAGTGTGCTCCTGGGGAACTACAACGACTACAAGACCGGCGTGGACTACTACCAGGTGGGCGCCAAGATCCAGTGGGACATCCCCATCGGGCTCGGCAAGACCCATTTCGTGGGGTACATCTCCATCGACAACCTGTTCAACCACTTCATCCTGACGGACCAGTACGGCTACTTCAGCGACCAGGTCACGGGCTACAACACCGCCTGGTGGGACGGCGTCATTTCCGGCAGATCGTACGCCGCCTACCGCGGCGGCCAGACCTACGGAGCCGCCGGCAATCCCTGGGCGCCGAACAACAGCTACAACAACGGTTGGGGCGGCCGCAGGGTCGGCGACTTCAGCTTCGGTTTCAAGTTCTAACCCTCCGGCACAAGGAGTGATCCCATGAAACCCATTCAAACCGCAGTGCTGGCCCTGCTGGCCCTTCCCCTCGGCGCCCAGGGCTCCGGCTACTCCCTGGGGGGAACCCTGATGTTCTCGAATGACAGTTATGTGGGGGGCCTGTCCAAGGTCACCCACAACAACTCAGGCTTCGGCCTGAACGTCGGCTTCGACACCAAGGTCTACCAGACCGATGTGCCCGCCCGGATCTCGCTGGCCGTGAACCGCTTTCCGGGAAAAGCCCAGAATGGCCTCACCACCAGCCTGACCCAGGTCCAGCTGGCCGGCGACCTGCTGCTGGCCACCGGCTTCCAGCGGCTCCGGGGCATCGCGGGCCTGAGCCTGAACAACTACTCCGCCTCGTTTTCCGGGGTGGAAAGCCAGGCCCCCGATGATGTGCAGCACCACTTCCCATTCAAGGACACCAAGGGGCTCAAGGTCGGCTTCAAGCTCGGCCTGGAATACGACCTGGCTCCGAACTGGCATGGCGAAGTGGCCTTCCAGCAGACGGAACTGGCCGGCAAGAAAACCAGCGACCCCCTGGTCCGCGTCGGGGGCTTGAATCCCGCCTGGATCCAGGTGGGCCTCCGGTACGACTTCTAGTCGCGCCCACCAAGACCAAGGCCGCGGCAACCGCCGCGGCCTTGGTGTGTCCTAAGGTCCGAGCGGGGCGCAGCCCCCTCACAACGCCCGGAACAAGGTCAGCACCCGTACCTCGGCGGCACCGCCCTCCAGCAACGTCTCGGCGCAGCGCAGGAGGGTGGTGCCCGTGGTCCAGACATCATCAACCAGGAGGAGGATGCCGCCGGGTGAAACGCCCCGCCGCAGGGCGATGGCCCGGCGGGGCAGGCGCCGCCGCTCCGATTCCGTACGAGAAGCCTGACGGCCGCTGAACCAGCGCTTGGCCAGCAGCGGCGCGTAGGGCCGTCCCAGGCGCGCAGCCATGTGCTGTCCCAGGTCCGCGGCGACATCAAAGCCCCGCAAAAGACGGCGCGGCAGGGCGCTGGGGGCCGAGGTCACCGCATCCACTTCCGCAGTCCAGTCCGGCAGCGTGGCCCTGGAGAGGCGCTCGAGCAGGGCCTTCCGCCAGCCCAGTTCGCCCTGCTTGATGGCGGGCAGCAGCAGCGCGCCCAGGGGTGGCCGACCCCCGTGGTAATCCCACAGAGCATCACCCATCGTCCAGGCCGTCGGCTCCGGGCAGGGGCCTTCGCCATGGAGCAGGGCACATCGAGGGCAGCGGCCCTCAGGCAGCGGCTGCAGGCCGCTCCAGCAGCGGGCGCACAGCCCAGCCTCGGCCTCCTGATCAAGGGGCCCCAGGCAGCCACGGCACAGGAGCATCCCCCGGGTCAGGCGGAGGAGGCTCCTGGATGGCACGGGGAAAAGGGTCAGGCCCCCTTCCCGAAGAACTTGATGGCGTAGATCACCGTGGGGATGAAGAAGACCAGGCTGGTGACCAGCAACGCGGTATGAGGCTTCGCCCGGTTGGCATTGCCTTCGGCCAGGTGGCTGCGCCGCCAGCCGTAGCCCGCGTAGATCATCAGGCCCACTTCCAGCCACAGGATGAGGCGGAGCCAGGTGTCCTGGGGCAGGCCCGACATCACATAGCCACAGGCCGCAGCCCCGGCCAGGCCCACGAGTACGGCACCCAGGGTGCCGCCGGGCACCTTGAAGGGACGTTCCACTTCGGGGTTGGTGAAGCGGAGGATGGGCACGCCGACGCAAACGAGGACGAAGGCCAGCAGCGTGCCGATGGACACCAGCTCACCCACCAGGCTCATGGGCATGAGGCCGCCGCACAGGGCCACGAAGATGCCCGTCACCACCGTGGCCACATGGGGCGTGCCGAACTTGGGATGGGCGTTGCCGAACCAGGGCAGCAGGCCATCCTTGCTCATGGCGTAGAACACGCGGGTCTGGCCCATCATCATCACGAGGATCACCGAGGTGAGGCCGCTGATGGCGCCCAGCTTGATGACAAAGGTGAAGGCCTTCTGAGCCGCAGGCGTCCAGCCGCGCAGCATGACGATCTTGTCGATGCCCACGGCGATGGGATCGGCCACGCCCAGCTGCTTGTAGGGCACCACACCCGTCAGCACCAGGGCCACCAGGATGTAGAGGATCGTGCAGATGACCAGGGAGCCCAGGATGCCGATGGGCAGGTCGCGCTTGGGATTCTTGGCTTCCTGGGCCGTGGTGCTCACGGCATCGAAACCGATGTAGGCGAAGAAGACCACGCCAGCACCGGTGAGCACGCCGCCATTGAGCCAACCGTAGCGGCTGTGACCTTCCACCACTTCTTTGGCGGGCACCAGGGCCGCGAGCCCCGTGGAGGCGGGATTCACAAAGAGGTTGGTCTTCGAGATGACCGCAATGCCCAGGATAATGAACACCACCACGATGGTCACCTTGGTCACCACGATGAGGTTGTTCACCGTGGCGCTCTCCTTGATCCCCTTGTAGAGGACGGAGGCCACAAACAGGGCGATCAGCGTGGCGGGCACATTCCACTGGCCGAAGACCATGCTGCCGTCATGGAGCGTCACCTTTTCCCAGGGGCCTTTGGTGAAGCGCACCAGGGTGTCCGTCAGCTCGATGCCCAGGGTCTTGTGCAGGATGGAGTAGAGGTAGCCCGACCAGGCAGCGCTCACGGTGACGGCGCCGAAGGCGTACTCCAGCACCAGATCCCACCCGATGATCCAGGCGATGAATTCGCCCATGGTGGCGTAGGAATACGCGTAGGCCGAACCTGCCACGGGGATCATGGCGGCCATCTCGGCGTAGCAGACGCCCGCCAGGGCGCAGAGGATGCCGCCGATGATGAAGCTGTAGACGATGCCCGGGCCGGCGTAGTTGGCGGCGGCGGTGCCCGTCAGCGAAAAAATGCCGGCGCCAATGATGGCGCCGATGCCCAGCGTGGTGAGGTTGAAGGCCCCCAGGGTGCGCTTGAGCTGGCCGCCCCCATGTCCGCCCTCGCCCACGTGGGGGTCATTGGCATCGGAAATGAGACGGGCCAGGTCCTTTTTGACAAACAAACCACCCATGGGGAAGGCCTCCAGGTCAGGAATGAGTCAGGAATGAAATACCGGGGGGGATATAACCCAATCACCTTAGCAGGGCGCCCGGGAGGATCATCTGGAGGATTTGCGGGCCTTCAGGCAGGCTAGGAGGGTTCAACGTCTGAATGCAGAGGCCCCTATGACTGCCACAGCCCCGGGCGGCCACGCCCCCTCCCGCTTCTGGGATGACCGCGCGCCCTCCCGCCGTTGCGACTGGATCGACCAGCTGCGGGGCTGGGCCGTCATCGTGATGATCGAAGTGCATGTGGTGAACGTGTGGCTGCAGTCGGGTCTTCGCCCCGACTGGCTCAACTACCTCAATGGCCTCGTGGCCCCCAGTTTCACCATGGCCGCGGGCTACAGCCTGGTCATCTCCACCTTCAAGACCGACGGCACCCTGCGTCCCTTCTGGCCCGACACGGCCCGGCGCCTGGGCTTCATCCTGCTCTGCGCTTACGCCCTGCACGCCCCGGGCATCACGGCGGCAGACTGGACCGTGCTCAACACCGCCCAGAAGGCCCGCGAGCTGTTCAAGGTCGACGTGCTCCAGTGCATCGTCTTCTCGCTGCTCATCCTCCAGGGCCTGGCCCGGCTGGTGCGGAACCCTCGCGTATTCACCGCCCTGGCCCTGGCCATCGCCATCTTCGTCCCCCTGGTCTCGCCCCATCTCTGGGCCACGGGCGTGGCGGATGGCCTCTGGCTGCCCCTCCGCGGCCTCTTCAACGGCAACACCGATCGCGGCGTGTCGGCCCTCTTCCCGCTCTTCCCCTGGATCGCCTTCCCGGCCTTCGGCGCCTTCCTGGGCGGCCTCTACCGGCACCTGCGGGTGGAACCAGTTGATGGCAAAGCCCGCTGGAGCGAGGCCAAGTTCCTGGCCGCCCTGGCTGGTGTGGGCCTCGTGCTGCTGATCTGGGGATCCGCCACCCAGCAGTCGTGGCTCTGGGGCGGGAAGTGGATCCAGGAGAACGGCGTCTGGATGCTGCACAGCCGCACCGGCGCCTTCACCTACAGCGAGCTGGGCGCCATCGCCAACACCACCCTGCCCAGCGTGGCGGCCCGCGTGGGCTGGATCCTCCTGGGCGGCACGCTCATGGGGGCCATCGAGCTGGTGCGCCCCCGCTGGAGCGGGCCGAATCCCATCAAGGCCGCCAGCGCCGAATCCCTGTTGCTCTACATGCTGCACCTGAACATGCTCTTCAGCGTGCTGCTGGCACCGGCCGTCATCGCCCTCACCGGCCTGGGCTGGGGCACCCTGGGCTGGCCCGGCACCCTGCTCCTGACCGCCGCCGTCATCGGCCTGAACCTCTGGGCGGGCGTGGCCTGGCAGAAGGTGCGGCAGACGCCCGAGCGCATGCGTTGGCTCCAGCACAAGGCCGTGGCAATTCTGGGGGTGTGGTTCGTGGTGGGGGGCTGGTGGACCTTCCGCCACTTCCTGCAGAGCCCTGAACTGGCGAAGGAGCCCTACCGCTTTCTGAACGCCGCCCGCGTGCGCAAGGGCCTGCCGCCCACCCCCGACGGCCTCTGCCGCGATCCGCAGGAGTACTTCCGGGAAGCCGAGCGGAACCGGATGCACCTCAGCGAGGGCGCCCGCGCCGACCTCACCCGCCAGATCCTGGCGCGGGGGGAATCGCGTTAGCCGCGTGGGGAATCACGTTAGCATTGTCCGGACAATGGCTGATCCAGGCAGTAGCTCCCCCTTCTCATGGTGCCTCTACGCCGCCCTGGCGGTGTTGATCTATCGTGGCGGCACGGCGATCCTTCTTTCGGCCTTTCATGCCCTGCCCTCGCTGCAGCGGCGTCGCCTGCTGGAAGAAGAGGCCATCGCCGACCCGCGCCTGGCGGCCCTGCTGGAGCGGCCCCGGGCCCTGGGCATGGGCCTGGAGTTCTGGAACCAGGTGCTGCTCCTGCTCCTGGTGCTGCTGCTCTGGCCTGGGCGCCAATTCCTGCCTGGAGGCGCCTGGACCCTCGCCATCATCGTGCTGATGGGGCTGTGGCTGCTGGATCTGCTGCTGCCGGCCCTGCTGGCCTCCCGCGATCCGGCCCTCTGGCTCACCCGGCTCTACCCCCTCTACGCCCCGGCCCAGTTCCTTCTCGCCCCCCTGGTGGATCCCCTGGCGCGCATGATCGACCGGCGCCACGCCCAGGAAAAGGCCAAGGACGATGATGACGAGGAAACCACCGAGGAGGCGGTGACCGCCCTGCTGGAAGAGGGCGAAGCCGAAGGCATCATCGAAGCCGACGACCGCGAGCTCATCCGCAACGTGGTCAGTTTCGGCGATACGGTGGTGCGCGAAGTGATGACCCCCCGCACCCGCATCGTGGCCCTCTCCGTCACGGCCACCATCCGCGAAGCCTGGGACGCCTTCACCGAAAGCCGCCACTCGCGGCTGCCCGTGTACGAAGGCAGCATCGACCAGGTGCGCGGCGTGCTGCTGGTCAAGGACCTCATGCAGTTGCCGGACGGCGCCCAACCCCCGCTGTCGACCCTGCTGAAGCCGCCCCACTTCGTACCTGAGAGCAAGCCCGTGGCCGACCTGCTGCGCGACCTGCAGCGGGCCCGCACCCAGCTGGCCCTGGTGGTGGATGAATTCGGCGGCGTCTCCGGCCTGGTCACCATGGAGGATCTGCTGGAGGAAGTCTTCGGCGAGATCCAGGACGAGCACGAGGCCTCCACGGAACTGCAGGAACAGACGCCGGGCGTATGGTTCGTCTCCGGCCAGGCCCATGTGGAGGACGTGGCCGAAACCCTGGGCGTGGCCTGGGAGCGGGAGGGCTTCGACACCCTGGCCGGCCTGGTCATGGCCCGGCTGGGCCGCATCCCCGAACCCCAGGAATCCGTGGCCGTGGAGGGCGCCCTGCTGACCGTGCTGCGCATGGAGGGCACGCGCATCGTGCAGGTGCGGGTGCAGCGGCTCTAGGAGCCTGTAACCTGGAGGCTGGAGTCTTCATGCCCCGCCGCATCCTCGCCCTCATCGCCATCCTCGTCCTGCCCCTCACCCTCTTCTACGTGCGGCGCATGCAGCGCAAGGCCCTGGTGCCCCAGCCCCGGGGCATGGTGCTGGGCCTCTACGCCGGTGTGCCCGACTACGACTACCGCGAGGAGCTGGATCGCATCGCCGCCACCGGCGCCACCTGCGTGAGCCTGCAGGCCATCTACCGCATGGACACGGGCCACAGCAACGACATCCGCCGCCATCCCACCTCCAGTCCCACCGAGGAGAGCCTGCGCCTCACCTTCCATCAAGCCCACGTCCGCGGCCTGCGGATGATGTTCTTCCCCACCATCAACATGCGGGACGAGGCCGAGAACGCGGACTGGTGGCGCGGCAACATCGCGCCCGATGACTGGAACCTCTGGTGGAAGAACTACACGGCCTTCAACGTGCGCCTGGCGGCCCTGGCGCAGGAAGGCGGCGTGGAGTGGTACAGCCTCGGCACCGAGATGGCCTCCACCCACCGCTTTCCGGATCAGTGGCGCCACCTGGCCGCCGAGGTGCGGAAGGTCTTCCACGGCAAGCTGGTCTACAGCGTGAACTTCGACAGCCACGACAGCTTCACCTTCGGCGACTGCCTCGATGTGATCGGCATCAACACCTACGATCCCATCGCCAAGTACGACGACTACCCCACGCCCGAACAGATCCGCGACGCCTGGTGGTGGATCGTCTACAAGGCCCGCACCCTGGGCGCCCGCTTCGCCGACGCCAAGGGGCCCAAGCCCGTGATGATCACCGAGGTGGGCTATCCCTCCGTGGCCCACGCCCACGTGGGGCCCTGGGACTTCCGCACGGACAAACCCCTGGACCTCGACCTGCAGAACCTGCTGCTGAAGGGCGCCTTCGGGGTGCTGCGCCACTGGAGCGATGGCGACGCCGTCTTCTACTACCTCTACGGCGAGAACCTCAACCAGAAGCCCATCGGCGGCCCGCTCGACCGCACCTACGCCGTATGGGGCAAACCCGCCGAAGCCACCCTGCGCAAGTATTTCAAGGAGCCCATCTGGGAGGGCCACATCCCGCCCCGGACCGAGAACACCCACGAGGCCGTGGTGCAGTCCCTGGTGAGCTGGCACCGCAAGGTGCGGGACTACGAGGACGCCGAGCTGCCCCCCTGGGTGCTGGACTGGGAAGCTCAGCGCCCGGCCGATGCCAGGGAGGCCCTGGCCATCCTGGCCCTGGAGCCCGCCCCGGCCCGCCGCGTCCCAAAAGGCGAGGAGCGATAAGACCCTGCCGAAAAGGTATGCTGATCGGTGCCCATGAGCCTTCCCAGCCGCCCACGTCCCCTGCCCCAGCCTGAAGCCCCCACCAAGACCCTGCTGGTGGTGGAGGATGATCGCGCCACCCTGAGCCTCTACCGGGCCGGGCTGAAGGGCCTGCCGGGCTTCAAGATCCTCATGGCCGAAAACGGCGGCCAGGCCATGGAGGTCCTCCGCCACGAGCCCGTGCACGTGCTGGTGACCGACCTCAACATGCCCGTGATGGATGGCTTCAACCTCATCGCCAAGGCCAGCCGCTTCTACCCCCAGGTGCCCATCATCGTCATGACGGGCCTGGATCAGAGCCAGCACCTGAACACACCGTTGCAGCTGGGTGCCATCCGCATCCTCACCAAGCCGCCCCGGCTCACCATCCTCATGGACGCCATCAAGGCCGCCGCCGCCCTGGAACCCAGCGGGCTCATCCGCGGCATCGGGCTCAACAGCATCCTCCAGCTGCTGAACTGGGAAAAGAAATCCTGCACCCTCACCGTCAACTCCGAAGCGGGCATGGGCCTGATGTATCTCAAGAACGGTGAGGTGGTGCACGCCGCCTACCGGGCCGAGGAAGGGCTTCCCGCGGCCTACGAGATCCTCACCTGGGACCGCCCCGACATCGAGTTCGTGGAGACCTGCCGGGTGGAGCAGACCATCGACCTGGCCCTCACGGAATTGCTCATGAACGCCGCCATGCTTTCCGACCACCGTCGTCCCGAATTCGGCGAGGCCTGACACCAAGCATGCACAGGCCGCATAGAACCCAACGGGAAGGCCTATGAGCCAAACCCCGGCGGCCAGACCCGTCTGCGGTGGGTCTCGGGCCTTGACGATTCGCGGTGAATTTCCCAGAAGTTTGGGACTTTCGTCAAAACCATTTCAAAGGGCTCTGCAAAGGGAACCTATCGGGGAATAATGGCGCCAGTGCGCCCCCGTTGGGGCCCCCTTCCCCCAGGCAGGTGTCCATGTCCCAGCTGAAGCCTTTCCGCGCGTTCCGCCCCCGGCCCGAACTGGCCGCCCAGGTGGCCGCCGTTCCCTACGATGTGGTGAATACCCAGGAAGCCGCCGAGCTGGCCAAGGGCAACCCCCACTCCTTCCTCCATGTGGGCCGGCCCGAGATCGACCTGCCCGCGGGCATCGACGTCCACGCCGACGAAGTCTACGCCAAGGGCGTGTCCAACCTGCGCAAGATGATCGAAGAGGGCACCCTGTTCCACGAGAACACGCCCTGCCTCTACGTCTACCAGCAGAAGATGGGCGATCACGTGCAGGCGGGCCTGGTGGGCCTCTGCTCGGTGGAGGAGTACGAGAACGGCACCATCAAGCGCCACGAGTTCACCCGCAAGGACAAGGAAGACGACCGCACCCGCCACGTCACCGAGCAGGCCGCCAACGCCGAGCCCGTGTTCCTCACCTACAAGGCCGTGCCCTACATCGACCACATCGTGAACGATGTGCGCAAGCAGGTGCCCGTCTATGACGTGGTCACCCCCGATGGCATCGGCCACACCGTGTGGGTCGTCTCCGGCGAAACCGTCGTCTACGAACTCGTCCACCTCTTCAATGGCGTGGACGCCCTCTACATCGCCGACGGCCACCACCGCACCGCCGCCGCCATCCGCTACGGCCAGGCCCAGCGCGCCGAGGCCAAGGCCAAGGGCATTGCCCTGGACGGCGACGAGCCCTTCGAGAGCTTCATGGCCGTGGTCTTCCCCCACGACCAGCTGAAGATCATGGATTACAACCGCGTGGTGAAGGATCTCAACGGCCTCAGCCAGGAAGCCTTTTTGGCCAAGGTCGGCGAGAAGTTCGAGGTGGCCGTGTCGGCCCACCGCGCCGCCCAGGCCCCCACCACCTTCGGCATGTATCTCGGCGGCACCTGGTACGAGCTGAAGGCCAAGCCCGGCAGCTTCCCTGCCAGCGATCCCGTGCGCGGCCTGGATGTGAGCATCCTCCAGGAGAACCTGCTCAATCCCATCCTCGGCATCGACGATCCCCGCACCAACACCCGCATCGACTTCGTGGGCGGCATCCGCGGCATGGACGAGCTGGAGCGCCGCGTGAAGGAAGGCTGCGCCGTGGCCTTCTCCGTGTATCCCACCTCCCTCGTCCAGCTCATGAGCGTGGCCGACGCCGGCGAAGTGATGCCGCCCAAGTCCACCTGGTTCGAGCCCAAGCTGCGCTCCGGCCTGCTGGTGCGGATGTACGAAGGCTGACTTCTTTTTGATCCACAGATTCCACGGATTTCACAGATCTGAACTGTCAGAATTCAGTTCCATTCTTGTTTTACTGTTGCTTTTGAATCTGTGTGAATCCGTGAAATCTGTGGACTGGCTTTTCTTTTTTGTGGAGCACCCATGAACATCCTCATCGCAGACGCCTTTGACGCCAAACTGCCCGAGCGCCTCGCCGCCTTCGGCACCGTCAGCTCCGACATGGCCACCCTCGGCACCGCCGAAGTGCTCCTCGTCCGCTCCAAGACCCAGGTCAATGCCGACCTGATCGCCAAGGCCCCGGCCCTCAAGCTGGTGATCCGCGGCGGCGTGGGCATGGACAACGTGGACAAGAAGCTCTGCGCCGAGAAGGGCATCAAGGCCGTGAACACGCCCCGCGCCAGCAGCGTGGCCGTGGCGGAAATGGCCATGGCCTTCATGGTGGCCATCCCCGCCCGCCTCATCGAGGCCCATGTCTCGATGAAGGAAGGCAAGTTCCTCAAGAACGAGCTGAAGCGCACGGAGCTCTTCAAGAAGACCCTGGGCCTCATCGGCGCCGGCGCCATCGCCAGCGAAGTGGCCAAGCGCGCCCAGGCCTTCGGCATGGAAGTGATCGCCTTCGATCCCTTCCTCAAAGAACACCCCATCGCCAAGCTGGTGAGCCTCGATGAACTGGCCGCCAAGGCCGACGTCATCAGCCTGCACACCCCGCTCACCGACGAGACCCGCGGCATGATCAACGCCGGCTTCCTGGCCAAGGCCAAGGATGGCGTCATGATCATCAACACCGGCCGCGGCAAGTGCGTGAACGAGGCCGACCTCGTGGCCGCCCTCACCAGCGGCAAGGTGAAAGCCTACGGCACCGACGTGTGGCCCAGCGATCCCCCGCCGGCCGACTGCCCCCTGCTCAGCGCCCCCAACGTCTTCATGGCCCCCCACATCGGCGCCAGCTCCAAGGAGAACCTGGGCCGCATCGGGGATGAAGTGGTGTTGATCCTTACGGATTTCAAGGCCTAAAGCCCCTCAAAAACTTTGGATCCACAGATTCCACAGATTCCACAGATTTCACAGATTAAGAATTGAATGGATCCAGGACCTGACCCCTTCGCAATTGATTTATCAAATCTGTGTGAATCCGTGAAATCTGTGGACCCCATTCTTTGTCCGAATCTAAGGAGCATCCCATGACCCATCGCGCGATCAACTTCTACGCCGGCCCTGCCGGTCTGCCCCTGCCCGCCCTCGAGCGCGCCAAGGAAGAGCTGCTGGACTTCGCCGGCACTGGCATGTCCGTCATGGAAGTCAGCCACCGCTCCAAGGAATACGACGCGGTGCACGAAGAAGCCATCAGCCTCACCAAGGAGCTGATGGGCCTGCCCGACAACTACAAGGTGCTGCTGCTGCAGGGCGGCGCGCACCTGAGCTTCGGCATGATTCCCTTGAACCTGATGCGCGGTGGCCGCAAGGCCGACTACATCGTCACCGGCAACTGGGCCGAGAAGGCCGCCAAGGAAGCCAAGCTCGTCGGCGGCGACAACATCCGCATCGCCGCCAGCACCAAGGAGCAGAAGTTCAGCCGCCTGCCCTTCGCCGATGAGATCAAGCTGAGCCCCGACAGCTCCTTCCTGCACTTCACCTCCAACAACACCGTGGAAGGCACCCAGTGGCAGGAGTTCCCCAAGGCCAACGTGCCCTTGATCTGCGACATGAGCAGCGACTTCATGTGGCGGCCCTTTGATGTGAGCCCTTTCGGCCTCATCTACGGCGGTGCCCAGAAGAACCTCGGCCCCAGCGGCGTCACGCTCACCATCGTCCGCGACGATGTTCTCGAGATGTGCGAGGCCCAGGACCTGCCCAGCTACCTACGCTTCAAGCTGCACGCCGAGAAGAACAGCCTCTACAACACTCCGCCCACCTTCGGCATCTACATCCTGCGCAACGTGCTGGCCTACAACAAGAGCCTGGGCGGCCTGAAGGCCATCGAGGCCGCCAACCGCCAGAAGGGTGAGCTGCTCTATGGCTGCATCGACCGCCACGCGGGCTTCTACAAGGGCTTCGTCACCGAGAAGGCGCACCGCAGCCTCATGAACGTGGACTTCTTCCTGCCCACCCCCGAGCTGGACGACCAGTTCGTGAAGGAAGCCAAGAAGAACGGCATGGTGGGCCTGAAGGGCTACCGCGACATCGGCGGCATCCGCGTCAGCACCTACAACGCCGTCACCGTGGACAACGTGAAGACCCTCGTCGACTTCATGGAGCAGTTCGTCAAGACCAACGGTTGAGACCGGAACCACCGTACGCAACAGACCCGGCCCCGAAGCCGGGTCTGTTGTATTTGGGGCCACCAGGGAATACCCATCTGCCACAGATGGACACGGATGAGCACAGATGCAAGATAGGCGAGAAGCCAGGTTCCATTTATCCGTGTGCATCTGTGTTCATCTGTGGCTTATCTGCTTTTCGGTTTGTGGCCCCCTCCAAGGCCCTCGAGTTCACCATTCTTGGGCATCGATCTTCCTCCGCCGATGACATGCCAGCGCCCCATGGCGCCCACCAGGACCCTTCCCCCCATGAACGCTTCACCCGCCTGGCTCGACCACCTCAAGCTGCTGGCCGCCACGGAGGTGGTGCGCCCGGGGGCCCTCAGCCCCGCAAACCTCGACGACCTGGTGGCGCGGGGCCTCATCCAGCGCGATGAGCGGCCCAAGCAGGCCAGCCTGGAAAGCCGCTACGAGGCCTTGCAGGACACCCATCGCAAGATCGTCGAAGCCAAGGGCTGTGTGGACCGTCTGCAGCGGCAGCTGGCGCCGAAGTCGCGGCTGGCCAGCCTGCTGCCCGGTTTCGGAGGCCACGCAGGCCCCCGTGCGGACGATCCCGACCTCCGCCACCTCCTGCAGTACCTCGAGCTCCTGAAGCTCCAGGTGCGGGGCGTGGCCGCTCCCCAGGACGTGATGCCCCACCTGGAGCGCATCCTGGAGCACCTGCAGGTGGAGGGCCGCGAATGCCTCGACCGCCTGGCGGCCACGGACCGGGAGCTGGATCAGACCAAGAAGGAGGCTCTGCCCGGCACCCAGGTGGAAGGCCAGGGCTTCTTCCGCCTCACGCCCGCCGGCGAGGCGGCCCTGCCCGAGGCCCCCATCATCGAGCTGCTGGAGATGTCGCTGCACACCGCCTTCGGATCGAGCCTACGCGGCGAAAGCTACGGCCACTTCCGGGAAGACCCCTCCGCCCTCATGTCCCTGCTGGTGGATCGCGCTGCCCTCGGTGACCGCCCCTCCGCCGTGGTGGGCGAATACGACGAGCTGCTGGAGGCCTTCGAGCGCCTGCCGGCCTTCGCGGACCTCCATCCCCTCCGCGCCAAGATCGGCTTCCTGGTGCGCCTCATGCGGACCTACCGGGGCGAGCCCAAGAAGGCCTTCCTCTGGTGCAACCGCGAGCGCCTGGCCGCGGCCAACCAACGCATGAAGCCCCTGCTGCCACCCTCAGTGGCCGCGTCGGGCTGGCACCTGCCCTACATGGCCGATGTCTTCCTGGCCGATGGCGGCATCTCCGGCGACGAGGCCCAGGCCGAGCAGCGCATCCACCTCTTCGAGGCCGTCCATCGCGTGCAGGCCGAGCTGCTGCAGGACACCCGCATCCGCGATGGGCAGTTCTTCCGCCTGGCCCTGGTACTCGCCCACGCCGCGCGCGGACGCAACTTCGCGCCGGGGATCCTCCTCGACCGCTTCGTGCGCCAGGCCGTGGAGGCCGTGGTCGAGGCGGCCCGCGCCGCCCCCTACGATCTGGGTGACCGCGGCACGATGCTGATCTTCGGCGCGCATCTGGCCCACGCCGCGGGCTTCTCCAAGGCCAAACTGCAGGGCCCCCTGGAGGCCTTCGCGGCCATCCAGGAGCGCTTCCGCAGCGGGGATGCCACCCCCCGCATCTCGGTGCAGGTGCTGCTGCACATCTTCGCCACCCTGGATCGCCTGCAGCGCCTGGGCGCGCCCGTTTCAGTGGAGGCCTACGCGGGGCTCTTCGACCGCATCCGCAAGCGCCTGATCCACCACAAGGGCTCCTCCCGCGCCTTCAGCACCGCCCAGATCAAGGCCGGCGACGAAGCGGCCCTGGCCTCGAACCTGTGCGCCCAGACCTGCTTCCGCGACCTCGTCCTGCCCCAGGCCAGCCCCTTCCATCCGGACGCGGGCCTCGCCGGCCTCTACGAAGCGCGCCTCCCCGGCCGACCCCCGGTCATGGGCTCCTGCTTCGGCACGCTGCTGCTCATCTAACCGGCTTTTCAGGCTCCGCGGGCCTTCAATCGGAAGGATCCACCACGGAGGCCTCCGTGCCATCTCGGTGGTCTCAGCGCCTCCGTGGTGAATCTCTGTCTTTGAGAGAGAGGTATCAAGCCTCGGCCCGGCCCCGCAGCGACAGCACGATCTCTTCGATGCGGGCATCCTTCTCCGCCCACATGTCGTGGACGAAGCGCTGCATGCGCGCGCGGAAGGCCGGATCGCCCTCGTAGTCGCCATCCAACAGATCCTTGGGGATCGCCCGCTCATGCACCCGCACCACCACCGCCTTCAGACGGCCCGACAGCAGGTCCCAGAAGGTGGGCACGCCTTCGGGGTAGACGATGGTGACATCCAGCAGGGCATCGAAGCGTTCCCCCATGGCGCTGAGCGCCGTGGCCAGGCCGCCCACCTTGGGTTTCAGCAGGTGCCGGTAGGGCGACTGCTGCGCGTCATGCTTGGCGCGGCTGAACCGGGTGCCCTCCAGAAAGTTCATCACCGAGGTGGGAATCCGCCGGAACTTTTCGCAGGCCTTGCGCGCGGTATCCAGGTCCGCAGAGCGGCTGCCCGTGCGGCGTCGCATGAAGGGGAAATCCAGCGCCCACCAGGCGAGGCCCATGACCGGCACGTAGATCAGCTGGCGCTTGAGGAAGAACTTCAGGAAGGGCACGCGGCGGTGGAAGACCTTCTGCAGCACCAGGATGTCCACCCAACTCTGATGGTTGCTGCTCACCAGGTACCAGCCCTTGCGGCGCAGCCCCTCCAGGCCCTTCACATCCCAGCGGATGCGTTGCACCAGTGCCATCCACCACCCGTTCACCGCGATCCACCCCTCGGCCAGGGCCGTGAGCGCCCGGTCCGCCCGACGGCGCACGGCCGCAAAAGGCAAGGCCAGCTTCAGCAGAGCCACGGGGATCATGCCCGAAAAAATGGTCACGGCATTGGCCGCCAGCACCGAGCTGGCGAAGCTGCCCTTGAGGGTGGACCAGATGCGCTTGACCATCGCAGAACCCCGTCCGGCATCAATCCGGATCGATCAGCATAGCGAGGCCCGCGGGAGATGAACCGCAAAAGACCGATTCGCCACGGATGAACACGGATGAACACAGATAACAGGCTCGGCCCAGCGGCAATCCGACGCCTCATACGGATTTGAATTCAAAGGATAAGGAACACCGCCAAGGCGCCTTGGTGGTGAAAGTTCTGTTCTATTGGATTGAACGCAACCTGGTATCACCTCATAGCCTAGGAGGCTGGTTCCATCCATCCGTGTCCATCTGTGTTCATCCGTGGCCAACATCCCCTTCCACCAGGCACAGGACTCAACCCCAGCCCAGTTCTTCCAGCCTTGCCTCATCGATGCCGAAGTGATGGGCGATCTCATGGATGACCGTGGTGGCGATCTCCTCCCGCAAGTCCTCCTCGTCCACGCAGTCCTCCAGCAGCGGCCCTCGGAAGATCGTGATGCGAGGGGGCAGGTCCCCGGGCTCCGGCGGCCCCTCGGTGAGGGCATGGCCCGAATACAGCCCGTACAGGGTGTCGTCCTCGGGAACGCCCATCTCATCCAGAAGCGCGTCCGGAGCCCAATCCTCGATGACCACCGGCACCCCGTCCAGGTAGGGCCGGAACGCCTCCGGGATCCGCCCCAGCGCCTCGTCCACCAGCCTGCGGAACGCCCGATCCGAAAGATGCATGGGCCGAGTCTACCCTGCGGAACCAGGGCTTGCCCCCGACCGCCCAGCCGGGCGGACGGACATGCGCCGGGCCTGACCCACGGGAATGCCCCTCCGCTCGCGGCCTGACCGAGTTCCCCGCCTCCAGCCTCCGCCAGGACCGGCGCCGCCCCCGCGGCCAGGGCCTTGGCCACCGACGAACGAGGAGGCCCCCGCTTGGGAAAGCCCTACCACCCTTGATCGCAAAGAACCCGAGTCGTGGACAGCCGGACCTTCATCCCAGGCCCCGACCTCCGCTCGCCATGGCCTTCACCGGCCTTCTGCCGCGACCACCTGCGATCACCTCCGCCCATCTTCAATCCAACGCGAGTTGAGCGCAGGTTCAGCACAGGTTCAGCCCCCGCGGGCCGCGCCCCTCAGAGCCCGTCCAGCGGGCTCGCCACGCCGCGCCCGCCCCGATTGAGCACGTGCGTGTAGATCATGGTCGTGGCCACATCCTTGTGCCCCAGCAGCTCCTGCACCGTGCGGATGTCGTGCCCCCCCGCCAGCAGGTGGGTCGCAAAGCTGTGGCGTAGCACATGGGGGGTCACCGGCTTCACCAGCTCCCCCGCCCGCGCCGCCAGGCGGACGGCCTTCTGCACGCTCTCCGGCTGGAGGTGGTGGCGGCGGGTGAGGCCCGAGCGGGGGTCCACCGACCGCAGGTTCGAGGGGAACACCCACTGCCAGCCCCAGGACCGGGGCGCCGCCTTGAACTTGTCCGCCAGCGCATCCGGCAGGAACACCTCGCCGAACCCCTCGGCCAGATCGCGCTCGTGCAGCACCCGCACCCGCTCCAGATGCGCCCGCAGCGGCGCGACCAGGCGGTCCGGCAGCATGGTGACGCGATCCTTTCCGCCCTTCCCGTCCCGAATCGTGATTTCCCGCCGCTCGAACTCCACGTCCTTCACCCGCAGGCGCAGCCCCTCCATCAACCGCATGCCCGTCCCGTAGAGCACCTGAACCACCAGACCCATGGTGCCCTCCAGCTGATCCAGCAGGATCCGCACCTCGCCAGGGGTGAGCACCACCGGCAGGCGCGGGGGGCGCTTGGCCTGCACCACCTCCGAAAGCCAGGGCAGCTCCACCCCCAGCAGCTCCCGGTAGAGGAAAAGCAGAGCCGACTTCGCCTGATTCTGCGTCGATCCCGACACCCGCCGATCCACCGCCAGGTGGTTGAGGAAGGCCCCCACGTCCACCGCCCCCAGGGCGCTCGGATGGCGCGTGCCGGAGAACAGGATGAAGCGCTTCACCCAGTCCACGTAGGCATCCTCCGTGCGGAGGCTGTAGCGCCGAACCCGGAGCGCCGTGCGCAGCTGATCCAGCAGTTTCGGAGGCCGCCCTTCCTCCTCCGTGCGCCCCTCACCGGTCTGCCTAAACCCTTCATTCACGGGAATACTCCTCCCCCCAGGGGTTCGCCCATTACGCTACCCTTGGGACCGACCTCCAAGCATGAACACTGCGCCACGGCTCAATCTATCGCTTTTTTTTCGCTCGTCAAGCCCTCAGCCAAGTTCGTCCATTCCCCATCAAATACCAACCCTCCCCCAACGGCCTCCCCCCAAACTAGACGAACCTCCCACCCCCAACCCACCGCCGTCCAATTCTCGTTAGGCACACCCGGCGCATTCCCATCGTCTTCCGGGTTCGATCCTTCTCAATCGGAGTGCGGGTTCAGCGCCCAGGCTTCGCCAGTCGCGAATCTCCTCACCCTGGTAACCCACATCCGCCATGAATGGCGGGCTTGCGCTGTCGCGCTTCGCATCCGTTCTCCGCCACTCCACCAGTGAATCCAGCGGCTTCTCGTGGCATCCTGGCTCCGCCGTTCCGTCCCTCGCCTCACCCCTGGCGCAATCCGCCTCAGTTCTTTGCCTTTGGGCTCGGCACCCCGATCATCCTTCATGTTCCGGCGGCATTCCGCTCGTTCCACCCAATCCGGGCATCTCAACGCCCGAGTGGGATTCAACTTCATCGGGTGCCTAACCTTCCGCTCAACTCGGACCCTATCGCTGCGCGATAGAGTCCTCAAACAATTCAGCTGCCAGGTCCCCGCAGCAATAGGGCCGGTTAGCTTCTCTCGTTAGGCGCTACAGGAGCCACTATGAGCCTGTTCCATCGTGAAGCACAGCAATACAGAATCAACGACCGTCCGATTGTTTGTCTATTTTGTAAACATGATTTGTTTTTCAAACGCGAAGCCCAGCTTCATACAATGGGTTCAACAATGCTAGGTGTCGAATGGACCGGGCCAACTGAATACTGCATTATCTGCGCGAAATGCGGTTTCATTCATTGGTTCGAACCTCGATGACATTGGCGCGCCTATGCCAGATCCGGACTCAGAAGATCCTTCTCTGCATGATCACTTTGCTGCAGAAGACCGGCTTCGTGACCTCATCAGAGATGAGCCCCTCTCAGCATGGCGATTCATCCTCGAGGCGAACTCTCGGCCATATTCCGAGAAACGTCGCTCAATGCTGGCCGCTGGGCCGTTAGAAGATCTACTCTCTATCCATGGCGACCAGATCATCAGCATGGTCGAGTATGAGGCCAAGAATAACCTTAGGTTTAAGGAGTTGTTGCGTGGTGTGTGGCAGCAAGGCATGACCTCTTCCATTTGGATTCGTGTTCAGCAGGCCCAACAATGAACCTGGCAGGCCTAACCTTCCGCTCAACTCGGACCCTATCGCTGCGCGCTAGTGTCCTCAAACAATTCAGCGTCCGTGTCCCGCAGCAATAGGGCCGGTTAGCTTCTCTCGTTAGGCACACCCGGCGCTTTCCCATCGTCTTCCGGGTTCGATCCTTCTCAATCGGAGTGCGGGGTTCAGCACACTGGCTTCGCCAATCGTGAATCTCTCCGCCTCGGTGGCTCAGACTCGCCATGAATGGCGGGCTTGCGCTGTCGCGCTGCGCAGCCGTTCTCCAACACTCATCCGGTGAACCCAGCGGCTTCTCGTGGCATCCTGGCTCCGCCGTTCCTTCACTCACCTTACCCCTGGCGCAATCCGCCTCAGTTCTTTGCCTTTGGGCTCGGCTTTCCCTGCCGCTCTCCCCGCTCCGTCGGCACCCCATTCGCTGTACCCAATCCGGCCATCTCGAATGCCCGGGTGGGCTCCAGCTTCATCGGGTGCCTAACCTTCCGCTCAACTCGGACCCTATCGCTGCGCGCTAGTGTCCTCAAACAATTCAGCGCCCGTGTCCCGCAGCAATAGGGCCGGTTAGCTTCACTCGTTAGGCACACCCGGCGCTTTCCCATCGTCTTCCGGGTTCGATCCTTCTCAATCCGAGTGCGGGTTTATCACCCTGACTTCGCCAGTCGCGAATCTCTTCGCCCCGGTGGCTCAGACTCGCCATGAATGGCGGGCTTGCGCTGTCGCGCTGCGCAGCCGTTCTCCACCACTCACTCGATGAATCCAGTGGCCTCTCGTGGCAACATGGCTTCGCCGTTCCTTCCCTTGCCTCACCCTTGGCGCAATCCACCCCAGTTCTTTGCCTTTGGGCTCGGTCAAACCAGCTGCCCTTCCCATTCGGGCGACATCCCGTCCGTTGCGCCCAGACTGGGCGCCTCGAATGTCCGAGTAGGCTCCAGCTTCATCGGGTGCCTAACCTTCCGCTCAACTCGGACCCTATCGCTGCGCGATAGCGTCCTCAAACAATTCAGCGTCCGTGTCCCCGCAGCAATAGGGCCGGTTAGCTTCTTTCGTTAGGCACACCCGGCGCTTTCCCATCAGCTTCCGGGTTCGATCCTTCTCAATCGGAGTGCGGGGTTCAGCGCTCTGGCTTTGCCAATCGCGAATCTCTGCGCCGCGGTGGCTCAGGCTCGCCATGAATGGCGGGCTTGCGCTGCCGCGCTGCGCGGCCGTTCTCCACCATTCATTCGGTGAACCCAGCAGCTTCTCGTGGCATCCTGGCTCCGCCGTTCCTTCTCTTGCCTCACCCCTGGCGCAATCCGCCTTAGCTCTTTGACTTTGGGCTCGGCTTTCCCAGCCGTTCTTCGCACTCGGACGGCATCCCATTCGCTGCACTCAATCCGGGCATCTCGGAAACCGGGTGGGTTCCAGCGTCATCGGGTGCCTAACCTTCCGCTCAACTCGGACCCTATCGCTGCGCGCTAGTGTCCTCAAACAATCCAGCTCCCTGGTTCCCGCAGCAATAGGGCCGGTTAGCTTCCTTCGTTAGGCCGCCAATGAAACATGCTGCGCTCATCACAGGAATGGCAATCCTTTTGGCGACTGTCTTCAATTCAGGCTGTTCAAGCAAGAAACCAACCTTTTACCCAGATGGCAACGGTGTCTTCTGGGTGGAATACACCCATGGCGGCCCCCACTGGGCGATGTGCGGCCCGTATCGAGATTCAGACAGTTACCGCTTTGAGTTCAAAGACAGGAGTAATTCATACTCCAGCGCCAACATGAATCTCTATATCAATTCGGCCACTGAGAGGTCCAAGTTTGAGGGTAGCGTCGTGCTTGACCTCGATAGGCAAACTGCCAGTGTCTCGATCTTCGTCATAGAAGAAACTGGCCAAAAGAAGCCACTCCCGATCAACGGGCACTACCCAATCAAAGCGAAAAAGTGAATACCCTGGCCGGCCTAACCCTGCGCTGCACTCGGACCCCGCCTGCATTGCCTTTCGTTCTCTCTCAGCTTCTCGCTTCCTCGGCTTCGTTCATCGCCTCGGTGCAGGCGGGGCCGGTGAGCTTCATTCGTTAGGCGTCGCCCCAGCATTGTTCACCATGGAGGTTCAGGCCGTGGATGCAAATGAAGTCCTCAAAGCTGCCCGAGCCACTCTCACGGGCTCAATGCCGTTCCCGGAGATCGTGGCAAGTCTCATAGGCAATGGGGTGGAGTATTACTTCGTGGACTATGCCTCTAAGTCCTTCACCTTCTATAGCGCTGAAGGTGCTGTGGCACATGCTCCACTTTCCTTCGAGGACCTTCCTTCCATCGCCAAAGACTTCGACAAGGTCTCACTACGAGCCGCCATTGTTGATAGCCAACAGCACGGCCAGAAGTTTCGCAATTTTAGTGAGCGAGCTGTTACTGCAGGAGTCCAAGGCTACTTTGCCTTCCTCCGAGGGCAGCGTGTGACCTATTTCGGTCGCCAGGGCGAGCAACATACTGAATGGTTCCCCGGCGCCAAGCCCAGCGACGCCTAACCCCTCGCTCAAGTCGGACCCCGCCTGCATTGCCTTCCGTTCTCTCTCAGCATTTTGCTACCCCGGCTCTGCTCTTCGCCTCGGCGCAGGCGGTGCCGCTTAGCTTCCTTCGTTAGGCGCCTTACCACGTTCATCAGGAGTCACCATGGCTGAGAACAAAACCAAGGCTACCGAGGCTAGCGTCGAGAGCTACATCGAAGGCATTCAAGATTCAGCCCGGCGCAAGGACTGTGAGACTTTAACCAAGCTGATGTCGAAGGCCACGAAGGAAACCCCCAAAATGTGGGGCACCAGCATCGTTGGTTTCGGGAGCTACCACTACAAATATGAGAGTGGCCGGGAAGGCGATACCTGCCTTGTGGGGTTTTCCTCTCGAAAGAGCGACATCAGCATCTATGGGCTCAATGCAGCTCCCACCCACGATGATCTCATTGCAAAATTGGGTAAGCACAAGGCTGGCAAGGGCTGCTTATATATCCGCAATCTTGCAGATGTAGATTTGAAGGTCCTCGAGAACCTCGTCGCAGACGCCGCTAAGGCCAAACATCATGATCGCTGTTAGCGTTGCGCCTAACCCCCCGTTGCAGCGGACCCAGGCGCAAGCGCCTGGTCCGCTAAACTCCTCTCGTTAGGCGCCCTATGTCGCGCACAGCCTTGAAACCATCTCCCATTAAAATCAAGCATCTAGTGATTCTTTTATTCCTTCTCGTGCCATCACTGATGGCGGAAGAAGGTTCTGTCCAACTGCCTGAACGGAAGCAGGCCTCATCGCTCTCCACGATCCAGCCGACACTCCGTCTTTCTGAACAAGTGGCCTTCTTCCACTTCGTCGACACAATCAGTGCCTGGGATCCAATTTGCCCTGCTGATAGCGTGGACTATGCGCTTCTTGGAATTCCGAAACCAGACGAGGAATCGAGATCTTGGCTCGTCCGATATGCTGCTACGAGACGCCCTCTCGGTTTCGGTGAGGAGACAGCCCTTTTCCTATGGGCGGAAGCAGGATTCCCCCTGAACGGCTACCCGAAGGAGTACAAGGAGCTCAAAGAGGTCATTGATCACTTCTGGAATCAGGCCGGCTACCAGGACCCCTTGGCCCGTCGCATGCGCGAATTAGAAAAAGTTAGACCGCTGATGAGCGATGAGTTGGATCGATTGGATGCAAAGATGAGGGCATTGCGCGGTGTAACTCGAGTTTTCGCGAGAAAAGGGCGTCCTGCGTGGAATCAGTTACCGATCTTCCTGGTTTATACCTTCAGCAAAACCAGCGCCCAGGGTGGGGCAAACGGTGAAGGCATCTACGCAGAGATGGAACCTGGCGCTTCCCCAAAATCGATCCAAAGATGCTGCGGAATCTTCCTTCATGAAGCGCTTCACAAATCCCTCCGCCCCCGTGAAGTATTCCTCGATTTCTCGGATCGGTACCCTCGGAAACGCTGGAAGCTTGATCTCTCCTCAAAGGCACCGGATGAAGGTGGTGATACAGAGGCGGCCATGCTCGATGAAATCCTTGTCTACTCACTGGCTGATGTCATCCTCGGAGATCGCATCCCAGAAAAGGAAATCCAAAACTACACCCAGCACCGAAACAAGAAACTCGTGCGAACCTGGGATGGGGTCCGAAAACTCTATCCACTCATACAGCGCCAAGTAGACCATCCTCGCCCCTCGGCTGTATTTCTTTCAGAACTAATCGAGTCGTTCCTATCCTCGTCGCATCATGCCGTTTGGCACTCCCCAATCTGAGTGCGCCTAACCTCTCGCTCAACTCGGACCCTATCGCTGCGCGCTAGTGTCCTCAAACAATTCGGCAGCCAGGTTCCCGCAGCAATAGGGCCGGTTAGCTTCTCTCGTTAGGCGCTTATGAACATTCGACTGATCGTTTCCAATCGAATTCTGTTTGCGACCCTCCTGTTTATCGGATCGCACGTATTGCTCCAAAGCGCTGGTAAGGCCTCAAAGGAACAGGCCTTATCACTACCCAATAATCAGATTCAGGCTCGTTTCGTGAACCCAGACGAATCGATTTGGAAAGACGCGACTCAAGAGGTCTATCAACCTCAGCCAAATCTGAATGCAGTGATGCTGAAGCGCCTACCCATTCGCGACAAGGATGGAGTGGCAGTTAGGCCCGTTGTCTCCATCTTGCTAATGCCCCTTCCAGAGGGAGTCACCTCTCTTAAAGATTTTTCTGACTTCAAACAAAATAAAAACCCGATGAGAATCGAAACCAGTATCGATCATGGCGACAAAATTATTATTCAAGGAACGATTGAATACGGTGGTGCAGTACACCGGATTGTTCGCGCCTTTTTAGTTGAAGGAAATGTTGGGCTAGATTTGATCTGTGACACCTATGACAGCGTCTACGCTTCTGTCAAAGACGACTTCAATTTCTGGATTGACTCGGCGCGCCTAACCCCTCGCTCAAGTCGGACCCCGCCTGCATTGCCTTCCGCTCTCTCTCAGCATCTTGCTATCTCGGCTCCGCTCGTTGTCTCGGCGCAGGCGGTGCCGCTTAGCTTCCTTCGTTAGGCCCTGCTCTAATCATTTCTTAGCATGATGGCAAAACGGTTTCCAACCTGGAGGACTCCTGATGGTCAATTGGGATGCTGTCGTATCAGGTGCTTTCTCGGGTGGTCTGATTGGCGCAGTGGCCTCACTGATAGCTCCTTGGTCTAAATGGGGGATTGAGAGGCATCGTCTTCGTTATGCGCGACGAAAGGAGAAGCTGCTTATCTGGCGAAGCAATGTTTCTGAGATCACCAAGATTGTTGGCGACCCAACGATTCCAGTTTCGATTGGCATCCTGAAGGACAATACTTCATTCACCCAGTCGGTTCTGTTTGCTGACATACAGCCTTACCTTTCTTCCGCCACGATAAAAGGCCTCAAATCATTGAAGGCGGATCGCGATTCACAACGAGAAGCTTTCCGTAAAGTTCTATCGGACTTGGCTCGCCTTGAGAAAAAGTGGGGGATCATTTGAATGCTCCGAATGGCACAGGCCTAACCCTCCGCTCAACTCGGACCCTATCGCTGCGCGATAGAGTCCTCAAACAATTCAGCATCCGTGTCCCCGCAGCAATAGGGCCGGTTAGCTTCTCTCGTTAGGCCGCTTCTCATGCAAACAATCCTAGGCTGGGTAATTCTCATCTCAGGCATCGCAGCAATTGTCCTGATTCTCAGGCAGGGGCGAGGTTCATCAAAGAACAAGCGGGTCGGATTACCAAACCCAAGCCCCCAATGGTCTATCGTGCAACCTGAAGAGGCCCTTGTTCACCCTTACCCTTACATATACGTGAATCCTGACGGCGGTGCTCGTGAATTGCACCAAGGAGAGCGTGATTACCTCGAGACTCCTTTCCATCCAGCCGATGGCGGTCGCCCCTATATCAAAGGCAGCTTTTCAGCCAAAGACGGTTGGGGTTCGCTTGCGGGGTTTCTCAAGCGTTCCAAACTGCCTTCAGAAATTGCAGTTCAGCCTCCACCTGCTGAAGATCCATCAAAACCCCTTTCCAAGGAGGATCAGATTGAATTTCTGCGTAGCAAGGGGTTGGTTGTCACAGAAAATCTTGATGGGTCGTTCAGTGCAAGAAAACCAAAACCTTAGCTCCTCGCCGAGCGGCCTAACCCTCCGCTCAAGTCGGACCCCGCCTGCATTTCCTTTCGCTCTCTCTCAGCATTTCGCTATCCCGACTCCGCTCATCGACTCGGTGCAGGCGTGGCCGCTTAGCTTCACTCGTTAGGCCGCCACCAGCACTTCGTCTCAAACGGTTTCGCTTCGGTTTCAGGTTTTCGCATCTTTGATCGCCCCGCGTGGGCACGTCATCACCGCGCATGAACCAGCACTTTTCAGGGTTCGACTGCAGGTTCGTCTCGCCCTGGTTCCTTCAACGGCGTTTCCCTTCAACCGCGCAACACCAAGCGCTATGCTTCGTTCATTCGATCTTTCCCTTCGTTCGGCAGTTCGTTGCCCGCTTCCACCAAGGTCAACGCACTGCCTAACCGTTCGCTCAAGCGGACCCGTGCGCTAGCGCCCGGTCCGCTTAGCTCATTCTCGTTAGGCGCCACCTTAGAACCATCTCAACCAGGAGGTCGAAATGGCGGGCAGACCGAAATTCGTAGATGTTGATGATTACCTAGCCTCAGTCGACCCCGAATCTCAATTGATCCTTCAAGAGATTCGGCGAATTGCCAAACAGGCAGTGCCCAAAGCCATCGAATGCATAAGTTACCAAATGCCTGCATTGAAGCTTCAGAAGACTTTCTTCTACTTCGCATCATTCAAACATCACATCGGAATCTATCCACCCGTCAAGGGCGACAAACGTCTCAATGAAGAGCTACTCCCCTTCCGCGGTCCGAAAGGAAATCTTCAATTTCCGAAGAACAAACCAATCCCTTACCCGCTAATCAAGCGAGTCGTTGAAGCCCTAGCAAGGGAGTATTCTGAGTGAACGCTCCCGTGATCGCCTAACCCTCCGCTCAACTCGGACCCTATCGCTGCGCGCTAGTGTCCTCAAACAATTCAGCGTCCCGGTTCCCGCAGCAATAGGGCCGGTTAGCTTCTCTCGTTAGGCCCGCCCATCTCAGTTGCCTTACCGGGTGTCTATAAGCATTCGCCCGCGGTCCACCCAGAGACATCCGGGCTTCCGCCATCGTTGTGGGTAGCGGTCCCAGTTAAGCCGTATACTTCGTCGGGAGGTAAACTCCATGCGCTTCCTTCTCGTGCTGCTCGTGAACACCTTGGCCATCGCCGCTACGAACGGAGATTCAGGACCTCGGCTCGCAACCCCCAAGGGCATTCAGGTTCGGGTAACCCCCCTTCCCAAATGGAATAGCGCAGAGAAATTCCGGATAGCCTCATTGCTGGCGACCGAAGAACCCGTCGTGGAGCGCGGAAGACCAAGAGTGGATATTCCCCTCTTTCCTTACCCTGACCAGTTGCCACCGAGGCTTCGGGGATACGGGCACTTCAATTAGCCTCCTGCGCATCCATACGCATCTTCGTTCGAGAAATCGCACCGGCCTAACCCTCCGCTCAACTCGGACCCTATCGCTGCGCGCTAGTGTCCTCAAACAATTCAGCATCCAGGTTCCCGCAGCAATAGGGCCGGTTAGCTTCTCTCGTTAGGCAACTCACCAACAATCGAGGTCAACGTGGAACAGTTTCCAAATCCTTACGAACCTCCTAGCAGCCCGCTGGTGGCTGAGATTTCCTCGAGGCGGATTCCCCTTAACCTGGTCAGCTCAGGCACTCGTTTCGCAAACGCCATTATCGACGGTTTAATTCTCTTTGCTGTTCAAATTTGCTTCGGCTTGGCCGTTGGTATGGCCTTTGGCACCAAGGGCGTCGCACATCTTCAATCCGGATGCACAGCAAATTTGTACTCGATCTTCTTTGGAGTCATCTACTACATCGCCATGGAATATACATTTGGGTTTACGGTCGGGAAGTTGATTACCAAAACTAGGGTTGTAAATGAGTTCGGGGAACCCCCATCTCTTCCGCAAGTAGTCGGCCGATCATTTTCTCGGTACATCCCCTTCGAGCCCTTTTCCTTCTTTGGTTCTGAATCCCGCGGGTGGCACGATTCCCTCTCGAAAACCTTCGTCGTAAAGCGAGAGATTGCCTAACCATCCGCTCAACTCGGACCCTATCGCTGCGCGATAGAGTCCTCAAACCATTCAGCGCCCGTGTCCCCGCAGCAATAGGGCCGGTTAGCTTCTCTCGTTAGGCCGCACTGAATGGACCTTTCTCGATTCAATCAACTGATCGATGCATACCAGGCGCGGGTTCGCTTGGCGGTGTCTCTGTTTAAGGCGCATCGGGGGATTTCTGATCTTATGGATTGGCGCCGTCAGGGACTTTCCAGAATGGGATTCATTGATGTCGAGCAACAATTCGAATATGCCTTTCATGGCGCTGGTTGCCGAGTCGAAACCCCCGAAGGGCCCATTGATTGGGACTTCGGAGATAACGGAAGGGTTGATGGGTTTGATTTGTGGCGTTTGTCTGTATTCGTCCAGTCAACACCAGAGGCTTTCCCTGAATTCGAAGATGGTGCAGTCCTGGGGCAGGCATTTACCGCCGCCGTTCAATCTGGGATCATTCGGAAAGATCCAAAAGAACAGGTTCCTCATTTGTACTACCGGGTGTCGGCCTAACCTCTCGCTCAACTCGGACCCTATCGCTGCGCGCTAGTGTCCTCAAACAATTCAGCGTCCGTGTCCCCGCAGCAATAGGGCCGGTTAGCTTCTCTCGTTAGGCACACCCGGCGCTTTCCCATCGTCTTCCGGGTTCGATCCTTCTCAATCGGAGTGCGGGATTCGGCACCCTGCCTTCGCCAATCGTGAATCGCCGCGCCCCGGTAGCTCAGACTCGCCATGAATGGCGGGCTTGCGCTGTCGCGCTGCGCAGCCGTTCTCCGCCACTCCTCCAGTGAATCCAGCCGCTTCTCGTGGCATCCTGGCTCCGCCGTTCCATCCCTCACCTCACCCCCGGCGCAATCCGTCTCAGTTCTTTGCCTTTGGGCTCGGCACCCCGATCATCCTTCAGGCTCGGGCGGCATTCCGATCATTCCACCCAATCCGGGCATCTCGAAAACCGGGTGGGCTTCAGCTTCATCGGGTGCCTAACCTTCCGCTCAACTCGGACCCTATCGCTGCGCGCTAGTGTCCTCGAACAATTCAGCGCCCGTGTCCCGCAGCAATAGGGCCGGTTAGCTTCACTCGTTAGGCCTCATGAATCTTCCTCCGCAGGATCCCCTCGCTGAACGCGTCATCGCCGGTATTCTGGCGACATTCTTCGCATTGTTCGGCTGGCTTGACCTCGTGCAAGGGGGGATAAGCCTCAAGGGAAAAAGTGGGCATAGTCTTTTCATCGATGGTTGGGTTGGCATCGCTGTAGCTGGCCTTGCCTTTCTCGTCTCCGCGTTTGGAGTTTCCATTCTGCTGCGTACATTCAAAGCACGTAGGCCAGCCCACTGCTTCGGTTGGCTTCTAATGCTTCTGCCGCCCGCCGTGTTCATTCTCTTTCATCATTAATGCCTCTGTTTTTCTAAGCCCAGTGCCTTCACGGAACCATCATCGGCCTAACCTTCCGCTCAACTCGGACCCTATCGCTGCGCGCTAGTGTCCTCAAACAATTCAGCTGCCTGGTCCCCGCAGCAATAGGGCCGGTTAGCTTCCTTCGTTAGGGCTCCCGCATGACCCGAGTCACCCTGAGTCTAGGAAAGGTGATTTTCATAGGGTCAGCGTTGGTCTGCGTCTGGAATCATCTCGTCCATAGACATGTTTTCTTTTGGAAACCATTTATCGCCAGTTGGCCAGTTATCTGGGCACTTGATTTGATCGTAATAGTCTCAGCCCTATTAATTGGTCTTGCCCTCCTTGCAGCCATTGGAAGGAAGCAAATCATCTGGTCACTGATGGCCATTATTCTCTGTAGCTTTACCATTAGAGATGCCGTTCAGCTGATTGAAAGAGAACTCTCCGAGGTAGATGAACCGTATAGAAAGTAAGCTCGTGTTCAGATCACCCTAACCCCTAGCTCAACTCGGACCCCGCCTGCATTGCCTTCCACTCTTTCTCTTCTTCTCGCTTCCTCGACTCCGTTCTGCGCCTCGGCGCAGGCGTGGCCGGTTAGCCTGGTTCGTTAGGCGCTCACTTGCCATCACTCACCCGCCATTCACGCCTCTGTGTTCGCAAGGCGGCATTCTGTGCAACCTTCTACTCTCTAGGTGGTGGTTTTCTCCTCAATCACAAGTCCTGGAAGGCGGCTACGATTTCGGTTCTACTACTCGCAGTGCTCGCGTTTCCGTGGTTCTCAGCGGTTTATGTTCTGGGTGGCCGTCTCTCGGCAAGGTTCCCTAAAGTCGGCGCTCAGTCTCCATCAGACCAGGAATTATCAGAATCTCTGAAACTACAGGTGATTCACCTTGGTCGGTTGATCATCGGTTTGATCATTGCCTTTGTTTCAATCTCCTTCAGTCGGCTGGTTTTTGTGGTTCCATTGTTCGTTGCCTATTTTATTAACCGCAGCCTGTCCCATTGACCGTCCTCCGCCTAACCCTCCGCTCAACTCGGACCCTATCGCTGCGCGATAGAGTCCTCAAACAATTCAGCGTCCGTGTCCCGCAGCAATAGGGCCGGTTAGCTTCACTCGTTAGGCGCCAGTGAATGTTGATCCGAAACTTCCAAATTGGCGATGAGCCAGCCCTCAGGTCCATCTTCTTCTCGTCAGTCCATGAGCTAACGGGTGGGCAGTACACACCTGAGCAGCAATCAGCATGGGCGCCGTTTGATTACGATCGGGCTGAATGGGCCAAGCGCATCCAGGCTATTCACCCGTTTATTGCTGAAATCGATGGCTATGCCGTAGGATATGCCGACTTGCAGCACTCTGGTTACATCGACCATTTCTATGTGTCGGGGCTTTTTGCCAGACGTGGAGTTGGGCAAGCCTTGATGAATCACATTCATTCCAAGGCAGCCTCGCTTCAGATTAACGAGCTTCACTCCAAGGTAAGCCTCACTGCAGAACCGTTTTTCAATAGATACGGGTTTCATGTTGAGAATCGCCACGAAATCATTGTTCGCGGTGTAAAAATGTCGAATGCTTCCATGCGTAAGTCGCTGCTCGCCTAACCCTCCGCTCAACTCGGACCCTATCGCTGCGCGCTAGTGTCCTCAAACAATTCAGCGGCCGTGTCCCCGCAGCAATAGGGCCGGTTAGCTTCACTCGTTAGGCGAAACATCAGAACAGCCGGAGCGCCCATGTCCAGCAAGGCCATCCTTCAGTCCTGGTTCCTAACCTTCCTTGCCTGTTGTGCCATCTCTGCACTCGTCTATTTCTTGGTGACGCCTTTTACGGGCAATCACTCTGACTCAGCTATCGCGTGGTGTCTCTGGCCTGGCGTTGCCCTCTATTCATCGTTGAATGGCTCTCTACTTTTTGGAGGTGGCTACGGAAAATTCGGTGACGCTGCGATCATTATTTTCGGGTCGGCAGCATCATGGTCCGTTCCACTCACAATCCTTTTGCTGTTTTTCTTAAGGTCCAGGCGTAACCGTCGACAGTATTGATGGCTCGCCTAACCTTTCGCTCAACTCGGACCCTATCGCTGCGCGCTAGTGTCCTCAAACAATTCAGCCACTCGGTTCCCGCAGCAATAGGGCCGGTTAGCTTCCTTCGTTAGGCACACCCGGCGCTTTCCCATCGTCTTCCGGGGTTGGTCCTTCTCAATTGGGGTTCAAATTCAACCTCCTAGCTTTGCCAATCGTGAATCTCTGCCTCTCGGTGCCTCTGGCTGTTCGTGAATGGCGGGCTTGCGCTGTCGCGCTGCGCCGCCGTTCTCCCTCGATACTCCGGTGAATCCAGCAGCTTCTCGTGGCATTCTGGCTCCGCCGTTCCTTCCCTTACTCCGCCACTGGCGCAATCCGCCTCAGTTCTTTGCCTTTGGGCTCGGCCAGCCCAGGCGTTGTTCTCGCTCGGGCGGCATCCCTTTCGTTGCACCCAATCCAGGCATCTCGAATTTCCGGGTGGGCTCCAGCGTCATCGGGTGCCTAACCTTCCGCTCAACTCGGACCCTATCGCTGCGCGCTAGTGTCCTCAAACAATTCAGCGACCGTGTCCCGCAGCAATAGGGCCGGTTAGCTTCTCTCGTTAGATGGCTCCCGGAGCGACTCATGGAACCAGATCCCCTCCTCGAATGGAACCGCTTAAACAAAGAGAATGCTGAACAGGCGCTCGTCTCAGTCATGTTCATGAATTTCGTTTCTCGAGCACCCCAAATCGACACGTTTTCAACCTGGTTGTTGGCCGGAACGGGCGCGGCCGCTACATTATTGATCGCCAACATACTGAATATGTTCCAGGCACTCGGCCGACATGGATTCAAGGTCGCAGTTTTTATGCTGGCAATCTCAGCTCTGTTTGGGTTGCTCGCTAAATGCGTATTCGTCTTCTTTCAAACTGGTGGCGACTCCCAAGAAAAATTAATCCAACAGATCAAACCAATCATGGATAAACACCATGAAGATGAAGAAAAGATTATCGCGACTGCAAAACAACGTGGTCTGAAATTAGAAACCGAGTTCAGCATGAACAAAGTACTCTCCGATTTCGCGGCGCCTTTTCCCAAATGGCCTCGCTGGCTCGTTATGCGGTATCTCAACAAACACAAAGAGAATCGACAGGTTGGTCATCTTCTTCCTGTCCGCATGTTCCAATGGCAATGCGGGCTAAGTTTTTTTCAGGCCTTGGCATTCATTTCCTTCATACTCGCCGCCATCGTCTATGCCCGAGCCATCTAACCTCTCGCTCAACTCGGACCCTATCGCTGCGCGCTAGTGTCCTCAAACAATTCAGCGTCCGTGTCCCGCAGCAATAGGGCCGGTTAGCTTCTCTCGTTAGGCCTCACCAATGGAAACACCTCAATGACTTGGGTGGTAGGAGCTTCAAGCATCTTTGGTTACGGTGCATTGTTTTCTGATGTACAAGTGACGTTTTCGGATGGAACGACGAAAGACTTACTTCAGAAAGCCTATCCAATTGGTAATTACATCGGCGCAGGCTTCTCAGGTTCTGTCCTGATCGGGTTCAATCTGCTTCAGAGTCTCAGCAATTTTATCGACCTACCGGAGAATGCCGAGAACCTTGTGGCATGGGATCCAATTTGGGTATCCACCAATTGGGCTCCGGTCGCAAAGGCTATATTTGCTAGCGCTCCACTACGCGAGCGAAAATTGGGGGCAAGTCTACTTATAGTCGGAGTCTCTCCGAACCAGGACCGCGATTTGGGCCCAAGGGTCTACATCTCCAGATTCACGGCGCCAGATTTCTGCCCAGGGATTCTGTCCAAGCCCAGCATGCTCTGCAGTATTGGCAGTGGGACCGGCGTCGCAGCTTACAAGCAAAGTATCAAGCCTCTGTTCCGGTTCAGCAGTGGAATACTTCAAGCGGAAGTCGGTCAACCCAACGGCTGGGCGCGGGCAATGGGGTTTTCAATTTCGCGCACTCTTGCGGACCATCCTCGCGATGGCATTAGTAGGCATGTGCATACCGTCATCATTCGGCGTGGATCTTTGCTCGTCGAAATGAATGACGAAAGAATCCATAAACCTGACGGCACGATTATCAATATCCAAATGCCGAAAGTGGCTCAGAATTATGAAGACTTCCTAGCCCTAGCCGAGTCTGGCCGGTTCCCAGATTTAGGTCCGGGCTAAATGTGAAGGTCGGGTTGAAAAAGAGAGAGCTAATGGCCGGTTGGCCAGGAGCTTCCAGGAGATGGTAGCTTGGCTTCCATCTCCGGAGAGGGTAGAGCAACGCTGGGAAGCGACTTGAGCGCTTCGGAGATGCGCCGGACGGTGTTGGCCAGGGGAAACGCCCTGGCCTTTTCTGTCAGGGCGTTGGCCTCCACCGGGGGTGCCCAAAGCGATAAATCCCGGGGGTCCGGGGGCAGAGCCCCCGTCGCAGGGAGACCGAGCTGAGCCAGTTCAATGGTGCAGCGGAACTCGGTTGGGGTGAGGTAGCCCAGGCTGCTGTGCGGGCGCTCCTCGTTGTAGCGACGGCGCCAGGCTTCGACGATGACCTTGGCCTCAGCCAGGCTGGAGAAGGCCTCCATGTTCAGGCATTCGTCCCGGAACTTGCTGTTGAAGCTCTCGGCCACGCCGTTGGCCCAGGGCGAGCCCGGGGGGATGTAGAAGGTCTGGGCACCGGTGGCCATCAGCCAGACCTGGAGGTCATGGGCGATGAACTCGGGGCCGTTGTCACTGCGCAGGAATGCGGGCCATCCCCGGGTCTGGAACAAGCGTTTGAGGACCTGCATGACCTCCTCGGCCTTGAAGGAGGAGGCCACTTCGATGACCAACGCCTCCTTCGTAAACTCGTCGGTGAGCGTCAGGCACTTCACGACCTCGCCGTTCAGGCAGCTGTCGTGGACGAAGTCGTAGGACCAGACCTGGTTGGGATACCCGGATTTCATCGGCACATGCTGGCCGGTCCGGAGGTGCTTTTTGGGACGCCGCCGGACCTGGAGGCCATGGGCTTTGAAAACCCGGTGGACCCGTTTCAGGTTCACCCGGAGCTGGAGCCGCCTCAGGAGGGCCCAGACGCGCCGGTGGCCATAGCGGGGGTTGGCATGGGCAAGCTGGACGATCCGCTCGTCCAGCCCATCCAGTTTCACCCGGCGTGAATACCGGACATAGGAACGGCTCAGGCCCATGGCCCGGGCAGCGCGCCGCTGGGAGAAGCCGGTGGCCGTCAGGTATGCCGCCCCCTCCTTTCGCTGCGACGCGCCACTCATTTTTTTCGGAGAACCGTTTTCAGGGCTGCGATATCCAGCTCCCGTTCTGCCAGAAGGCGCTTGAGCTGGGCGTTCTCCTTCTCAAGCTGCCGCATGTGCCGGACATCGGAAACCTCGACTCCGCCATACTTCTTTCGCCATCGATAGAAGGTCTGCGCCGTGATCCCACGGGCCCGGCAGAGGGCATCGACCGTCTGCTCCCCCTTCTCCGCCTCTCTGAGAAGCCCCACGATCTGCTCCTCGGTGAACTTGCTTGTCCTCATTGGATCCGACTCCTTTGGAGTGGACCTTAACATTTAGCTTGGCTCTATTTGGAGGGGACAGGCCAAGTCCAATTCACACGAGGCCTCTGGTGCAAGCTGTTAAATCGAACCTTCCAGCAAGGCCTAACCCTGCGCTCAACTCGGACCCTATCGCTGCGCGCTAGTGTCCTCAAACAATTCAGCTACCAGGTTCCCGCAGCAATAGGGCCGGTTAGCTTCTCTCGTTAGGCCGCTCACCATGTTTTCTTCCAATAACCAGCAAATGAGGAACCCGCGCGGCGCGGTTACGGTTTCTTTGTTTGTAGCTTTGGCCTCCCTTTCCGCGATCGGGTGCAAACAATCTCGCCAACCAGCCATATCTCAACCAGCCCAAGAATTGGCCGGAAGCTGGTACATGGGCACCATGACCGGTCAGGATTGCACCCTCGTCTTCAAGACAGACAAAACTTTGTCGGTGCAATACGGTGGCTGCTTTCATCAAGATCCATGGATTCGCTCGCCTTGGGCATGGGATGGTGAAAGAATCAATATCATCAACCCAGAGCTTCACACCAAACTCGGCAAATACTTGGTCGTGTCCAGTTACAAATCCAATCTCATTCTGGTCCCACAACTTGAGCAAGCCGCGGTGGCAAAGGATGGTTTCAAACTTGCACACTGCTTCTGGAAAAGCACCGACACCAGACTTGTCCCTATCGAATCAGATGATTTCAAGTAAGGTCTGCCGCGGCCTAACCCTCCGCTCAACTCGGACCCTATCGCTGCGCGCTAGTGTCCTCAAACAATTAAGCGTCCGTGTCCCGCAGCAATAGGGCCGGTAACGATCCCCCGGCAAAGCCGGGGGCCTTATTATGTGAGCCGCTCAAAGCGGCTAAACGGGGTCGCTAACGCGGCCCCGAAGGTTGGAGCCACCTACTCGGTGGCCTCCTAGCGCCAAAGCTCCAGCTTCTCCAATCGTTCTTCCTCGCGTTCCTGGTTCTGGATGTACTGCCGTATCTGATGCTCGTCCTTCCCTACCGTCGACACCAGAAATCCTCTCGCCCAGAAATGCTGACCCGTGAAGTTCCTCTTCGTTTCTCCATATACACGGGCCAGATAAATCGCGCTCTTACCCTTCATAAACCCCACTACCTGCGATACGGCATACTTCGGCGGAATCGCCAACAACATATGTACGTGATCTGCCAGCAAGTGCCCTTCCAGCACTTTGCTTTCTTTCTGCCCAGCCAGCTGCCTGAACACTTCACCCAATCGCTCTCTCACCCTCCCATACATCACCTTCCTTCTTCGTTTTGGCACGAACACTACGTGATACTTACATTCCCACCTTGTGTGACTTAAACTTTCAAACAAGTCCATCTCAGTTCTCCTCAAGTGTGCTTGGCGGCTCACCTGATCAGTTCAGCGATGGACTCCCGTAGCTGTCAAACTCCGACTGTCGCCCCCGCATAGCGGGGGGCCTACCTTATGTTTTGGTTAGCTTCTCTCGTTAGGCTTCTCGAATATCCTGGTGCCGAACCCAATGGCCTACCTGCTTCCAATCTGCTTTCTTGTCCTAGTAGTCGGGTCTGCCTTTGTCGTGTTCCGTTACCTCGATTCAGTCAAGAATTCTGGTTCCCAACTCGCTGAATCCCTATCAGCCATCGGGTTCCGACTGGTGACCTCGAAACGTTCGCTCTTCAATGCAGGCCCATTTCATTCAGCTGGCGCCTACCATCAACCGGTGTACCGAATTTCGGCTACCAATTCCGATGGCAAGCTTTGTCAGGGTTGGGCGCGTTGGTCGCCATCCCCCGGCCATTTCGATTTCTCATGGGAGCAAGGGTGATCATCAGCCTAACCTTCCGCTCAACTCGGACCCTATCGCTGCGCGCTAGTGTCCTCAAACAATTCAGCTACCAGGTTCCCGCAGCAATAGGGCCGGTTAGCTTCTCTCGTTAGGCGCCTCCGCGAATCGAGCCCAACATGCCCTACCCAAACCAGCAAGAAGCGCTCGCCAGCCTTCAGTTTTTCAGAAACAGCGCAATCATCTCTCTTGCGGCCATGAGACTAATCGATAGTCAGGCCATTCTGGATCTTCACGGATTAGCCGCCTATTGTTCCCCCACTGAGCTCAGTTTCATTCCCAAGGCTGAATGCGGTGTTGCCGGCTCCACTTACATCGATTTCAGCCAAATCGTGAAGAGTTACATCGATGATCGTGAGGCTCTCAGGGAAAACCTTCGTCAATATTGGAATTCCGCTCGCCGAAATCTGATCAAAGAGGCATTTGAAATCACGAAGGCATATGCCGAGGTAAATTCACTTACAGGCCAAATAAAGCAGCAACCTTGGTTCCAGTTTGCTCGCATGATACGTAATTCTTTGTCCCACGATTTGCATCTCAGATTTAGAAACAGCGACCTCCCTTTACTGCCCGTTTCATGGCAGGGTAAAACAATCACTGCCTCAATGAATGAACATCCGTTGCCTTCTGATTTGTTAGACCCGTATGCTACATGGGCACTATTCGAGCATATCTACAGCTTCGTTGACTCACATCCAGGCGCCTAACCGTTGGCTCAACTCGGACCCCGCCTGCATTACCTTCCGCTCTCTCTCATCATTCAGCTATCTCGGCTTCGCTCAGTGCCTCGGTGCAGGCGCGGCCGGTTAGCCCCATTCGTTAGGCATTCATAGGAGCACTTGTGAGAATCATCGCTTTAGCTGCTTGCCTTGCTCTACAAGCCCAAACCCAATCAGCGAAGCTGACTGCCCAACAGGATGCCTTGCTTGCTGCCAGGATGAAGCGTTCACAAGAGATTTATGAATATGAGCGACTGGCATGGCTAGCAACAGACAGGCTGATGGAAAAGAAGCCTGATCAGAGTGCTCTCGGTATGTGGGTTGAAGTCCCAACTGACGGCCGCCGGTTTATTTTTTTCGGCCGATTCAAAAATGAACTAGACCCCAAGGATAAACCTGACGGATTTGCAGTCGTGTACGGATTCTGGGCACCAATAGGTAATCCGAGTGATGTTCATGAAATGGATATGGAAAAAGAAATTCGCAATACACCCAAACTTTTCCAGGAATTGCCGGAACTGGCCGATGCGGCTGCTCTAGCGCGGAAACAACCATCTTCTCTGAATATGGGATGGAACTATAGCGTATTCAGGGAAGAGGACCGTACTATCACGGCCTACCTTCTCCCTGCTAATTCAGAAAATGGAATTGTTCCCATCGGTGGGGATTTCCGGGTTTCGATTAGTCCAGACGGAAAGAAGGTACTCAATACAACGACTCTTCATCGATCATTCTTAAAAATGCCGACCGAACCTCCTCCAAATGCTGACAAGTCGAAGCCGGTCGGTGGCTTTCACACACACACATTGCAAGAGGATTTCCCCCCAGAAACCGACGTGGCAGTTCTAAAGCTATATTCATCCAAAGGGCCTCACTACATGGCGACGCGCATTGGCCTTTTCTGCTTTGCTGATAACACAATGTACTACCTGGGCACACTTGAAGACAAAAAGAAATGAACCCATCTGCCTACAGTGAATGCCTAACCTCTCGCTCAACTCGGACCCTATCGCTGCGCGCTAGTGTCCTCAAACAATTCAGCGTCCGTGTCCCGCAGCAATAGGGCCGGTTAGCTTCACTCGTTAGGCACACCCGGCGCTTTCCCATCAGCTTCCGGGTTCGATCCTTCTCAATCGGAGTGCGGGGTTCAGCGCTCTGGCTTTGCCAATCGCGAATCTCTGCGCCGCGGTGGCTCAGGCTCGCCATGAATGGCGGGCTTGCGCTGCCGCGCTGCGCGGCCGTTCTCCACCATTCATTCGGTGAACCCAGCAGCTTCTCGTGGCATCCTGGCTCCGCCGTTCCTTCTCTTGCCTCACCCCTGGCGCAATCCGCCTTAGCTCTTTGACTTTGGGCTCGGCTTTCCCAGCCGTTCTTCGCACTCGGACGGCATCCCATTCGCTGCACTCAATCCGGACATCTCGGAAACCGGGTGGGTTCCAGCGTCATCGGGTGCCTAACCTTCCGCTCAACTCGGACCCTATCGCTGCGCGCTAGTGTCCTCAAACAATCCAGCTCCCTGGTTCCCGCAGCAATAGGGCCGGTTAGCTTCCTTCGTTAGGCCGCATCACCTTCGACGAATAAATCCATTGAGGTCCAAATGTCGAATCCCATCACTGCTGGGGCAGTCATCTACGCCAAAGACATCACCAAGGTGGGCAGCTTCTATGCCGCCATCACAGACCTCTCAGTGACCGAAACTGAGCCTGGTCATGTGGTTCTTGAGGCGATGGGGTTTCAGCTGGTAATCGTAGCCATGCGACAAGACATTGCTGACAGAGTTAGCATTTCTGAGCCACCTACTCCACGCACGGAAACGGCAATCAAGCCGGTTTTCTTCGTACCGAGTATCAAGGAGGCTCGCGTTCAGGCTTCTGCAAATGGCGGGCTTCTGAATCCCCCAAATCGCGAATGGCAATTCCAGGGTTCAATTGTTTGCGATGGCAACGACCCTGAAGGCAACATCTTTCAGCTCCGTGCGCATTCGGCCTAACCCTGCCGATGTGGCGCAAAATCGTTCCCGGTAGTTCTTGAGCATGCTTACGGTCGTCCTAACCTTCCGCTCAACTCGGACTGGCCTGTCCCCTCCAAATAGAGCCAAGCTAAATGTTAAGGTCCACTCCAAAGGAGTCGGATCCAATGAGGACAAGCAAGTTCACCGAGGAGCAGATCGTGGGGCTTCTCAGAGAGGCGGAGAAGGGGGAGCAGACGGTCGATGCCCTCTGCCGGGCCCGTGGGATCACGGCGCAGACCTTCTATCGATGGCGAAAGAAGTATGGCGGAGTCGAGGTTTCCGATGTCCGGCACATGCGGCAGCTTGAGAAGGAGAACGCCCAGCTCAAGCGCCTTCTGGCAGAACGGGAGCTGGATATCGCAGCCCTGAAAACGGTTCTCCGAAAAAAATGAGTGGCGCGTCGCAGCGAAAGGAGGGGGCGGCATACCTGACGGCCACCGGCTTCTCCCAGCGGCGCGCTGCCCGGGCCATGGGCCTGAGCCGTTCCTATGTCCGGTATTCACGCCGGGTGAAACTGGATGGGCTGGACGAGCGGATCGTCCAGCTTGCCCATGCCAACCCCCGCTATGGCCACCGGCGCGTCTGGGCCCTCCTGAGGCGGCTCCAGCTCCGGGTGAACCTGAAACGGGTCCACCGGGTTTTCAAAGCCCATGGCCTCCAGGTCCGGCGGCGTCCCAAAAAGCACCTCCGGACCGGCCAGCATGTGCCGATGAAATCCGGGTATCCCAACCAGGTCTGGTCCTACGACTTCGTCCACGACAGCTGCCTGAACGGCGAGGTCGTGAAGTGCCTGACGCTCACCGACGAGTTTACGAAGGAGGCGTTGGTCATCGAAGTGGCCTCCTCCTTCAAGGCCGAGGAGGTCATGCAGGTCCTCAAACGCTTGTTCCAGACCCGGGGATGGCCCGCATTCCTGCGCAGTGACAACGGCCCCGAGTTCATCGCCCATGACCTCCAGGTCTGGCTGATGGCCACCGGTGCCCAGACCTTCTACATCCCCCCGGGCTCGCCCTGGGCCAACGGCGTGGCCGAGAGCTTCAACAGCAAGTTCCGGGACGAATGCCTGAACATGGAGGCCTTCTCCAGCCTGGCTGAGGCCAAGGTCATCGTCGAAGCCTGGCGCCGTCGCTACAACGAGGAGCGCCCGCACAGCAGCCTGGGCTACCTCACCCCAACCGAGTTCCGCTGCACCATTGAACTGGCTCAGCTCGGTCTCCCTGCGACGGGGGCTCTGCCCCCGGACCCCCGGGATTTATCGCTTTGGGCACCCCCGGTGGAGGCCAACGCCCTGACAGAAAAGGCCAGGGCGTTTCCCCTGGCCAACACCGTCCGGTGCATCTCCGAAGCGCTCAAGTCGCTTCCCAGCGTTGCTCTACCCTCTCCGGAGATGGAAGCCAAGCTACCATCTCCTGGAAGCTCCTGGCCAACCGGCCATTAGCTCTCTCTTTTTCAACCCGACCTTCACATTTAGCCCGGACCTAAATCTGGGAACCGGCCAGGACCCTATCGCTGCGCGCTAGTGTCCTCAAACAATTCAGCGTCCGTGTCCCGCAGCAATAGGGCCGGTTAGCTTCCTTCGTTAGGTCGCTTATGCCCAATCGATACCAAGCGTTATGCATATGCATTCTTCTAGCCACAAGCTCAATTGTTTCGCGGCCATTGGCTGCACAGGTTCCAGAGTCTGGCCGGGAAGCCGAAGAACATTTGACTCAATCCCAGGAGCTGGCTAGCAAGCGCATTTTACAATTTTTAAGAAAACATCATGTGTATCCAGAAATTAATCCAGATTGTTTTCTGCTCGAGTTCGAGGAAGAAACTAAACAGCATTACCAATTCGCGCTTAGATTTGATCAGTCAAAATGTGGTGGAAACTCGCCATCCAACCTAATCAACAGAGTCGCCATCACAAAACGCACCAAGCAGGTCTTATTTTGGAATCCGGCAGATGATGATTACAGGTCTTACAAATGGTTTTTGAAATCACAGAAATAGATCGACCATGTCACGCGACCTAACCATTCCATCAACACCGGCCAGCTTCGCTGGCCTCGGACCCGTTTGCTGGCGCAAACGGTCCGGTTATGTCGGTCGTTAGGCTCCCAAATCTGTAGAGGCTCGAATGCTCACGAAAATTTTAATTTCAGCGACAGTCGGTGCTTTTATCGGCTTGATCTACTATGGATTAATCAATATCCCAGCAGTGAAAAGGAATTTCGGAAAACTCCCAAACTGGGTTGGGATTGCGTTAATCATTATTGGTGGGCGAGCACTGGAGCCCGTCGTCACTAATTTCTGGAATGATTTTTATTTGCCTGCCAATACTGAAGCGGCACTCTTACAGTCATCTGTTTTCAGAACGATAAAGGTGCAAGAACCAAAGGTTTTCGCTGAAATGCTTAGTCGTTGTGTGGAAACACTTCGCAAAGATCGGAATGCAAGCCTCACACCCATCACTGCTGGCTACTCCTCTAAGCTGGTTTTGAAGCGCATTCCACATGCAGATGATAAATTCGTAATTGAATACATGCGCTCTACCATTGAAATCACACGATACCTCGATTCAAGAAATCACGATCAGGCGTTTGCGTACATTTTCCCTGATCGGGTTCAATTCAAGCTTCCGTTTCTGGGCGACCTCCCCAAAGAGAGGCTTAATCACCAGTTAGAGACACTGAATGATGTACTCGTCAGTTCTTATCAGAAGCAACGCCCGATCCCAAGCGAGGGCGAGGCGCAACCAATCATGCTTGATGTGCTTACTCAGATCAAAGACCATTGTGATATTAGTATCTTCACTAAACTGAACAGCAAAGATCTCGATCATGCTGAAACCCTAAAAACGCTACTCGCCTACTATGACGGAATTCTCGCGTTACCTGAGCCCAAGGCAAGCACGGTTCTTAGATATTCGCTGGCCCAGTAGCCTAACCCTCCGCTCAAGGCGGACCCCGCCTGCATTGCCTTCCGTTCTCACTCAACATCTTGCTATCTCGGCTCCGCTGGTCGTCTCGGTGCAGGCGTGGCCGCTTAGCTTCCTTCGTTAGGCGCCCCATGCAACCGTCGCCAGAGTCCCTCTATTCCCCGCCAACAGCGGTGCTCCACGACATTTCTATCTCCAATCCGAAGCCTAAGTGGAGCTTTCTGGTCGGGGTGTTCTTTTCGATCCCAACCCTCGCACTCGGCATTTTTGGATTAATTGAGGAACTTACCAAACGAGGTCAGAGCGTTTCAACGAATTTCATTTTCGGAATCACTTTGGCGCTGGCCCTTATCATTATAAGCGTTGGCATTATGCTAACGCCAATACTCGCTTCAAGATGGTTCTCAGCCAATTGGCCAATCCTCCTCCTTCGCTTGCTTTTATATTCACTCCTAACTTCAGCCCCAATGGCGCTGAGTATTTTCTATTCACAATTTAATCAAAATGAATACGTCTCGAAACCCATCCGTGCGGTAGCGATCAATGGCCTTACTCTTTTTGTTGTAACCGGAGTCTTAGGATTGTTGCTATTGGCTTATATTCTATTACCCTTTTCCATTGTTCGATGGCTATTTAAAAAAGACACTAGAACTACATGTTCCGAAGGCGCCTAACCCTCCGCTCAACTCGGACCCTATCGCTGCGCGCTAGTGTCCTCAAACAATTCGGCTACCAGGTTCCCGCAGCAATAGGGCCGGCTAGCTTCCTTCGTTAGGCTCACCCGAATCTACTCCCCTGTTGGTCCGCTATTACCGTTCGCAATGACATTCAGCACCGTTCGCGGTGGTCCAACCCAAAAGGGTCTGGAATCTGTCATCGTCTCGGCTAACCATGGGTCCGCGCCCAACCCTTCAAACGTTCCAGAAATTCAACGACAAACCTTACAAAAGGAGATTTTTATGAAAGTTAAATTTTCACTCGGTATTCCTATCTGCTTGTTCGCATTGACTGCCTGTATCCCTCCAGTTCCCAACCTGACTCCAAAGCTTTATCTTCATCCGGTCAAAGGCCCAAGTGGCAGCCAATATCCCGGCACCACCATCACTGCCGTCTCAACTGGGATTACCTCTGGTTCGATTTCATTTCAATTACCTAGTGGTGAGTCCTGCAAGGGGCAATGGGAGCCCATTCCACAGAACCAATCTGGTTCAGGGCTAGCTGATTCTTGGGACCTTGTTTATGGGCAAGGCTATTTCACCAAGCATGTTCTTGGGGCCAAGTGGCGCGGAAAGTCCAAAATTGCGGGCAATCAACGCTCGGAGTTCCTATTAGAGTTCTACCGCGATACAAGCAAAGATGCTCCGCTGCTTGGAGTAGCTACGGACGCTGTGGGGAATATCTACAAGGTCACTCAGTAAGCCTAACCCTCCACTCAACTCGGACCCTATCGCTGCGCGCTAGTGTCCTCAAACAATTTAGCGTCCGTGTCCCGCAGCAATAGGGCCGGTTAGCTTCCTTCGTTAGGGCTCACCATGCAATCACCCGCCGCCTCCCTCGCCTCGCTATCCTTTATCCCTGAGGTAATAGTTGCCGTCATACAAGCCGTGATTGCATATAAGTTGATGAAGGTTGCCAAATATGCACAGCGGTTTATAACCAAAGATTACACAGTCAAACAACCTATCATCGAAACCTCTGGCTACGTTGTTGTTGGTGATAAATATAGAGTCCGACTCTTTTTATTCAACATGCGAACCGATCCAATTAAAATTGAATCACTCTCCGTAGCTCGAACAAATAGAAGATCCAGTTCAGAAATGGATCTGGAGTCTATTTGTATAGAACACGAGTCGTTTCCATATGAACCAGTAACTGGAATTTTGTGGAACCCAAAAGGTGATTTTTCTGACGACGATGAGCACACATTCAACGAGGATTGTCGGTGTCTACGATTTAAAGACACCTGTGAGATTCTCGTGACCATTCCGGAATTTAGTAAAGATATCGAATATGTTTTCACAATTCGAACAAATATTGGTGGTGTCTCTAAAATTAGTACTGTATCTAACTACCGGACACATTTTGCAACTGGCGGCGAGAGAAGATTCAACTTCCCCAAAGAAATTTCTTCTTAGCAAAGTTTATCGCCCTAACCCTCCGCTCAACTCGGACCCTATCACTGCGCGCTAGTGTCCTCAAACAACTCAGCAGCCGTGTCCCGCAGCAATAGGGCCGGTTACCTGTTCATCACTGATTACGATTGTCCCTTCGAAGAAACCACATGCTTCACCTTGGTGGATTCTCGTTTGAAAGTGCTGGCACACAGACGATTCCTTGCGCCATATGCCTCATTCTTGTTAGACAAAGTTTCAATCTTTAGCACCAACAGCATCATCTTCAATTTCTGTGGTGGCCCGGATCTCCAACTTAAAATTCGACCATGGGGAATCCCATTTGTTTTTCCTCGGTTACGATTTGCAAAGCACGGCGCCTAACCCTCCGCTCAACTCGGACCCAATCGCTGCGCGCTAGTGTCCTCAAACAATTATGCAGCCAGGTTCCGCAGCGATAGGGCCGGTTAGCTTCTCTCGTTAGGGCGTCCCATTGAGCGTGATTGCCGCGAGCAGCTTTTCATCTCAGTTACGGCTCACGCCTATCGAGTCGGCCGACGAGGAAAGCCTTCAATCAATCGGGTCCGATCCAGCTGTATTCAAATTCATACCCGAGATCCCGACCCCATTTGATGCCGGAACCTGGATACGATCTGTCCTCGACAATGGTGAAAACTACATTCGACATGCAATCAGGCTCGCTTCGACGAATGAAGTGATTGGTTATGTTCAAATCAGTAGGCGATTAGATATGCACATTCAACTTGGTTACTGGCTTGGGTCTAAATTTTGGGGCAAGCGATTCGGGCGTCAAGCCGCATCAATGGCATTAGGGCCTGTTTTCAAAGTCAAGAAAGGCAAATGGACGTAAGGGGTTGTACAAATTGCCTAACTGCGGTACCTCATGGGTATGACGTTGAGGTAGAGCGTGGCGAGAACTTTTCTGACTGAACGAATGTGGGCCAGGCTAGAGCCTCTGCTGCCGAGCGAGCAGGGTGGAATGGGGCGCCCTCGCCTGGACAATCGCCCCATCGTTGAAGCGATCCTCTGGAAGCACAGAACGGGAGCGCCCTGGAGAGATTTGCCTGAATCCTTCGGACCTTGGAACACGGTCTTCACGCGCTTCAATCGGTGGAATCGGAGCGGAGTCTGGCAGCGGGTCCTCGAAGCCCTTCGAGGTGAAGCGGATTGCGAATGGGTCATGGTCGACGGAACCGTTATCCGCGCCCATCAGCATGCGGCTGGTGCAAAAGGGGGACCTACATCCAAGGGCTTGGCCGCTCGCGCGGCGGTTTCTCGACCAAAGTCCACCTGATCGGGGATGCCCACGGCAACCCCGTCGATTTCGTGCTGACACCAGGCCAGTCGCACGAGAGCAAGCAACTCGGAAGCCTATTAATGGGCCGGGAGGCCGGGGCTGTTCTCGGTGATCGTGCCTACGACGGAAAGTCCTGCCGGGATCAGATCGCGTCTATTGGAGCAGAGGCAGTTGTTCCACCTCATCCATGCAGGAAGGATCCAGCCGCCTTCGATAAGCATTTCTACAAGGCCCGCCACGCCGTCGAGAACCTGTTCGCGAAGCTCAAACAATACGCTCGCCCGACAGATGCACACAAGGCCGCAGGCGCGACGCTCACTGAACCCATAGCCCTTTTGGATCCAGTCCACCAGCGAACGTCGCACCGCGGCCTTCAGACTTTTTTGAAAGCACTTCCTGCAAGATGTGCTTGTCCAGGCTCAGGTCTGCCACCAGGCGCTTCAGCCGGGCGTTCTCGTCCCGAAGCTGCCGGAGTTCCCGAAGCTCAGAGACCCCGAGCCCCTCGAACTGGTGCTTCCACCGGTAGAAGGTCTGGTCTGAAATTCCCAACTTCCGGCAGATGTCAGGGATCTTTGCCCCGTTCTCCGCCTGCTTCAACGCGAAGACGATCTGCTCCTCGCTATGTCCCTTCCTTGGCATCTCTGCCTCCTTGGCTGGGCTCCCCTAAGGATGCCCTCCAAGGCCTGAATTTCACATCATCCCTGATCTGGTTTTCGGTTTTTGGGTCACATGGGGCACAACCCTTGGGCACAAAAGCGTGGCCCATCAGGTGCCCCACGGATCCCCTGTGACCGCTCAGCGGCTCCTTTTGCACCGTTCGCGGTTGGCCCGGGGGGAAATGCCGGAATCGTTGTCACCATCAGCCCACTCGCCAAGCCGCTGTCCAGCCATGCCGTGGTTCAACGTTTTTCCGAAGGCACCCTCCCTTTTGGAAGTTCCCGTCCAGCCACGGGGCGTTCCCACGGAATCCGGCCCAGACGGCACATTCGTTGGCTCCATTCGCACGGAGGTTCCGATGCCCTTCGAATTCTCAGAGTCCGATGGGTCCTACCACATCCGGTTGCATGGCCATTTGACCAATGCGGATTTGGTTCACTTGATGGTCATGGTCAGAGAAGCCGAACAGGAAGCGAGCACATCCCTGAACCGGGTCATTGACACCAGCGATGTCGAGAAATTCGACATCGACTTCAGCCATGTCATCGCCTTCACGGGCCAACGCAGGACCATGCCGCTCAAGAACCCCATCAAGACAGCGATCATCGTCCACCGCGAAGTGGCCCTGGGCATTGCGCGGATGTTTCAAAGTCTCAATGACCACCCCCTAATCACCATCCGGGTCGTGAGCAGCCTTCTGGAGGCCCAGGCCTGGTTCGCTTCCGACACAGAAGAAGCATGACCCGCAACCACTCACCCCTGCCATGGGATGGTGGCCGCCGAATCTGCTAGTTTCTTTCGATGCTCTCCAGGCGGATGCCATGAAGCGATCGACCTTCTATCTGATTTCCTCCTGCCTGGCCAGCGTGATGGCATGCAGTCACAGGGAGCCCAGCATGAACCACCTGAACCCACCGGGTCTGCCCAAACCCAACGGCTATTCCCATGTGGTGGAAGTGAGGGGTGGCCGCACCCTCTACATCTCAGGCCAAATCGCATTGGATCAGAACGGCCTGCTCATCGGAGCAGGCGATCTGAGAGCCCAGACCCGCCAGGTGTTCGAGAACCTCAAAACCGCCTTGCAGGCCAGCGGCGCCCGCTTGGAGGACGTGGTGAAGATCACCGTGTTCATGACGGACGTCTCCGAACTCGCCGTCTTTCGGGAAGTCCGGGATGGCTATTTCACACAGAACCCCCCGGCCAGCAGCCTGGTACAGGTATCGCGTCTGGTAAGGCCGGATCTGCTGATCGAGATCGAGGCCGTGGCCGTCGTCGAAGCCGGCCACTGAACCACCACTGGCCGGTGAGGGGCGATGCTTGGCCGAACAGCCCTCACGGGAACGGCTCGGCTCTCTCATGCTGGCTTTTTCAGGAGGTTCCATGTTCGAGGTTCTCAACAGTGCCTACATCGTCCCCCTCGGCGCTTTTGTCTTGGCGGGTGTGCTCGGCGGGTTCGGAGTCTGGAAGAAGGTCCGCGATGCGGAGATGGCCCACGAACGAGAACTGAAGATCAAGGAGATGGAGCATGCCCAGCGCATGAAAGAGCTCGAACTGGAGGGCCAGCGCCTGGCCGCCGGCCCCAAAACGGGCGAATAGGCCCTCTCCTGGCCGGTAAACCAGCCGCGCCGGTAGGCCGTAGCATGGGCTTCGGTGCCGCCCCCATTGAACCTTTTCAGGCTCCGGCTCATCCCTGACGATCCCCCGGAGCCTCCATGAACCCACCCTCGAACCTGCGTTGGCTGCCCCTGCTGCTGGTCTGCGCCCTGGCCCAGGCTGACACCCTGGGCGAATTGAAAGGCACCCTGGCCAAGCTCAATGGGCAGGATCCCGTGAAAGCAACCATCGCCTACCAGTTCTGGAGCAAGCAGGGTGACGACAAGAAGCCCGTCATCACCGAAGGCAAGGCCACCAGCCAAGCCGAGGATGGCCCTCAGGGCCTGAAGCTGTCCTGGAGCCGCAACCTCATCCAGACCGCCGCCCAGGAGGCCCGGGCCAAGGTGCAGGACCCAGAGAAGAAGACCCCCACCCGCCGCGCCATCGAAGGCCTCAAGGCCGTCGAGGTTTCGGAATACCTCAACGGAAGCGACGAGCTGCTCCGCACCCTGGAGCAGGCTCAGCTGGTCGAGGAGAAGGCCGACACCTGGCAGGGCAAGCCGGCCCGCCTGCTGAACCTCAAGTTGACACCGCGCCTGGGCGAGCAGGAAAAGAAGTACGTCAAGGAACTGGAGGCCACCGCCAAGCTCTGGGTCGGCTCCGACGGCCTGCCCCTGGCCATCCAGTCCTCGGTGCACATCAAGGGCCGGGCTCTGCTGGTCATCAGTTTCGAGCAGAACCAGAAAGAGGAATACCATTTTGCCCGTTCAGGCAATCGGCTCATCGTCGTCCAACATGTGAATGAAACCAGCGGCTCCGGCGGCGGCGAAAAGGGCCAGTCGAAGACCGTGGTGAGCCTCAGCCTCAATGGCGGTTGAGGCCTTGGGGCCGCGCTGCATCTGAGCGGGTGGGCGATGAAGCAGTTTCACTTCCGTCTGGATATCTCTGCGGAGCGGTACCTGGCCACCTACCGGGGCGAGGTGCGAGAGGTCGTGGCGCGCTGCATGGATGGTCAGGTGGTGCAATTCCCCGCCTCCCTGCTCCAGCCCTTCGTCACAGCCTCCGGCATTCACGGCGCCTTCGTGCTGACCTGCAATGACCAGAACCGCGCGCCCCGGCTGGAGCAGCTCTCCGTCGGCTGATCTGGTCTAGAATCCAGGAACGGCCGCCCACCGCCGACGCCCACCTGACGCTGCGAGTATCCATGCACATTGAACCCCCCAAGCACGGCCTTCGGTCCCTCCGTGAGTTTTTGAAGGAATACCTGATGCTGGTGGTGGGCATCCTCACGGCCCTGGGCCTTGAGCACGTCATCAGCCACCACAACCACATGAAGGCCGCGGAGCTGGCCCGGCAGCAGATCGCGGCCGAGCTGCGGGTGAACCTGGAGGAGGTCAATACCTCTCTGGCCAACAACCTCAAGCGCCGCAAGCCCCTGGAGGAATTGGCCGAGAATGTGGTGCGGGAAATCAAGTCCGGAGCCTCCCAGCAGACCATCAATGAACATGTCCAAGCCCAGCTCCGGAGCGGCTTCAGCGTGGGCACGTCCCTGCCCACGCTGCGGCATGAGGCATGGGATGTGGCCGTGGCCAATCAGTCGGCCACCTACATCCCGGATGAGGCTCTCCGCCGCTACTCCGCGGCCTATGCCACCCAGCGCGACTCCATGGCCGTAGCCTCCCAGGGAGCCCTGGCCAACTTCGGCGGGCCCCGACTCATCGACGCCCTGACCGACCTGGAGCTCAAGCGCGTCGAGCCCTTGCAACTCCTGCGGGTGCTCAGTCAGCTCCTCAGCTCCCTCAACTCCACCCAAACGAACCTGAAGGAGATTCAGGTGCAGCTGGAGGCCTCGCTCAAGGGGGAGACCGGGGCGCAGCCCACCAAGGCCCACTGAACATGCGCATCGCCATTCTGGGCAACTCAGGTTCGGGCAAGTCCACCCTGGCGCGGGGCTTCGCCCAATGCCACCACCTCGAGGCAGTGGATCTCGACACCTTCGCCTGGGAGCCGGGAAAGATCGCCGTACCCCGCGATCCGGCCGTGGCTTTGGCAGAGGTGGCTGCCTTCTGCCAACGACAAAGCCAGTGGGTCATCGAAGGCTGCTACGCCAATCTCATCGAGGCGACCCTGCCGCATCACCCCCTGCTGGTGTTTCTCGATCCCGGTCCGGAGGTCTGCCGGGCCCACTGCCTGAATCGCCCCTGGGAGCCCCACAAGTACGCCTCCAAGGCCGAACAAGATGAGAAACTCACCTACCTGCTCGGCTGGGTCGAGGCCTACTACACACGTGATGGGGACATGTCCCATCGCGCTCATCGCGCCCTGTTTGACGCCTACGCTGGCCCCAAGCGCCGCTTCACGGAACCCGTCGAATCAGGCATGTTGGCGATCCTGGGCGGCTAAGCTTGCCTCTGGGCGAATCCCAGTCCGGGAGGCAGCATGGAGAAAATGGAACACCCAACCGCCGCCGACATCTTGGAGCGCGAGCTCGTCATCAAGCGTTCCTTTCTGGCGCCCCGGGAGCGGGTCGTGGCCGCCTGGCTGGATCCCGATCAGTTGGCCCGGTGGTGGGGCCCCAGGGGCTTCCACACCACCATCCAGGAATTCGAGCCCGAGGTCGGTGGTCCTTGGCGTTTCATCCTCCATGGGCCTGAAGGCGTCGCTCAACCCGGCGAATGCCGCTTCGTCGAGGTGGATGCGCCAGAGCGCCTCGTCTTCGATCACGTCTCCCAGCCGCCTTTTCGGGCCATCGTTGAATTTGAACCTGTCGACGGGGACACGCGCCTCATCTTCCGTCTGCACTTTCCAAACGCCGCCGCCCGTGAAGCCGCACGATCCACCCAAGCAGACCATGAGCAGGCCTTCGAGCGCCTCGCGGGCCTGCTGGCCGAGGGCTAGCACGTCATGACCGATTCGTTCCAGACGCGCATCCCCTCCCTCTCCGATGCGGAGCTGCAGCAGTACCTGCACCGCCACCTCGACTACCGCACCGAGGCCGTGGAGGCGGCCCTGGCAGAGCTGGACCGGCGGGGGCTTGAACTGCCTCCCCAGGAACGGGCCACCATCCTCGACGGCCTCCAGCGCCGGGATGATGCGGCCCAGGCCCAGCTTGATCGCGGTTTCGTGCGCCACCTCGGCACCTCCGCAGGACGGCGTCTGATCCGCATCCGCCAGATCACCGCAGGCATCCTTGCCGTGGGCCTGGGCACCGCCACCATCGTCTATCTGCGCGCCGCACCCAAAGGCGCCAACCCCCTGGGCTACGAGCCGGAGGACACCAAGAAATACCTGCGCGATCTGGAGCTCTATGGCGGCAAGGTGAATGTCCTGGCCACGGAGTTCATGAAGACCTGGGATGGCCTCTGGCAGGGCCGCAACCTGGCCTACACGCTGGCGGTGCTGACCCTGATCACCGCCTTCCTCTTCTGGTTCCTGGCCCACCGGCAGGCCGTTCACCTGGCGCAGACCGAAGGCGGCGAACACCTTCCCTGAGACGCGCGCCCACCCCACACTAGGGGATGGGTATTCCTCGCCAGTCCGCCAGTCCCCGGCCCGCCAAGCCGGGCCTGCATCCGCGCAACCGGCACGCGGCGGGCTACGATTTCCAGCGGCTGGTCGCGGCCAGCCCAGAACTGGGGCCCTTCCTCCGCAAGGCGCCCCATGGCGGCCTCTCCATCGATTTCGCCAATCCCGCGGCGGTGAAAGCCCTGAACCGGGCCCTGCTGGCCGAGGCCTACGGCATCCGCGGCTGGGACATCCCCAGTGGCTACCTCTGCCCGCCGATTCCCGGTCGGTCGGACTACCTGCACCACCTGGCAGATCTCTTGGCGGAAGATGCCAACGGCGTGCCCCCTCGCGGCCCAGGCTTGCGCGTGCTGGATGTGGGCGTGGGCGCCAACGCCATCTACCCGCTCGTGGGCCACCGCGAATACGGCTGGTCCTTCGTGGGCTCTGACATCGATGCGGCGGCTCTGGCTTCGGCCTCCCGCATTCTGGCTGCCAACCCCGAATGGAGCGGCGCCATTGAACTGCGCCATCAGGCTGATCCAACCGCCATCTTTCGCGGCGTGGTGCGGCCCGGAGAGCGGTTCGACCTGACCCTCTGCAATCCGCCCTTCCACGGCTCGGCCCGGGAAGCTCGCGAGGCGGCCGAGCAGAAGTGGCGCAAATTGGGCAAGAATGCCGGTGGGTCGGCGCGCAACTTTGGCGGCCAGGGCCCCGAACTCTGGTGCGAGGGCGGCGAGGCAGGCTTCATCCGCCGCATGATCGCCGAAGGCCTCGACCTGGGTGATCGCGTGGGCTGGTTCACATCCCTGGTGTCGAGCTCCAAGTCCCTTCCCGCCATCCATCGCGCCCTCCGTCATGCGGAAGCCCGCGAGATCCGCACCGTGGCCATGGCCCAGGGCCAGAAGCAGAGCCGCTTCGTGGCCTGGAGCTTCCTGGATGTGGCGGCGCGGCGGGCCTTCCATCCGACATCAACACCGGAGCTGGCTTGAAACCCGAACTGCTTTTCCTGGCTGTGGCCGCCCTCGGCGTGGTGATCTACCAGCTCGCCCAGAAATGCGTGCCCGTCACCGTGAACCCCATGGCCATGCTCATGGCCGCCTACGCCGTGGCTTTCCTCCTCAGCCTCGTGGCCCTGCCTTTCCTGCAGGCCGCTGGCCCCGGCAACCCGTGGCGCTTGGCCTTCGCGGGCCTGGCCCAGGGCAGCGGGCCCTGGGTGGCACTGGTCCTGGGTGTGGGCGTGCTGCTCATCGAAGTGGGCTTTCTGATGGCCTTCCGGGCGGGTGGCTCCATGCAATGGTCCGGCGTGGCGGTAAACGGCGCGGCAAGCCTGGTGCTCATCCCCATCGCCATCGCGGTCTTCCGCGAGACGTTCTCCCTCACCAAGGCCGCGGGCATCCTACTGGTGCTGGCAGGCCTGGCGCTGCTCAGCCGGAAGTAGCTCGCCCTTCAGAACACCGACCAGCCCGTGCGGGTGGTGAAGCGGTCCAGGGCCTCCACACCGGCCACGCTGTTGCCGTGCGCATCCAGGGCGGGGCTCCACACGCAGAGGGTGCCGCGCCCTGGCAGCACGGCGAGAATGCCGCCACCCACGCCGCTCTTGCCCGGCAGGCCCACGCGGTAGGCGAAGTCGCCCGCCGCATCGTAGGTGCCGCAGGTGAGCATGATGGCGTTGATGCGCTTGGCCTCGCTGCGGCTGAGCAGGCGCGAGCCATCCGCGCGCAGCCCGTGGCTGGCCAGGAAGAGGCCCGCCTTGGCCAGGTCTGCGCAGCTCATGCGCAGGCTGCACTGACGGAAGTAGTGATCGAGCACCTGCCCCACAGGGTTTTCCAGGTTGCCGCAGCTGGCCATGAAGTGAGCCAGCGCCGCGTTGCGGTGGCCGTGGCCCGCCTCGGAGGCGGCCACTTCCGCATCCAGGTCCAGCGAAGCATTGCCGCTCTCCTCCCGCAGGAAAGCGCGAAGGGTTCCGAAGGAGTCACCGCTCTGCGAGAGCAGGCGGTCGACGAGGATGAGAGCCCCGGCATTGATGAACGGATTGCGGGGGATGCCCTTCTCGTATTCGAGCTGCACCAGCGAGTTGAAGGGGTTGCCCGAAGGTTCCAAGCCCACGCGCTTCCACAGGGCCTCGCCATCCTGGGCCAGCACCAGAGCCAGCGAGAAGGCCTTGGACACGCTCTGGATGGAGAAGGGTGTGCGCCAGTCCCCGCTGCCCAGAACCGGGCCCTCCACCGTGGCCAGGGCGATGCCGAACTGGGCCGAATCCACCGCTGCCAGGGCCGGAATGTAGTCCGCCACCTTGCCCTGCGCCGCAAAGGGGGCCGCCTCGCGGGCGATGTCATCGAGTAGCGCTTGAAGGTCCATGGCTTGAGAATAAGCCACGGATGAACACGACGTAAGGTCCCCGCCAGCGCATGCGTTGGCGGGGGGGTGAACACGGATCAAGGCTCTCAGGTTTCCATCCGTGTTCATCTATGTTCATCTGTGGCAAAGATCATGTCCTGATGGAGTGCCCATGACCCCCTTCACCGCCGATCTCCTCATCCTGTTGCGCCGCGACCTCCGCTGCTTCATCCGCGAGGTGGAGAGCTTCCCTGACGACACCTCGCTCTGGCGCGCCGTACCGGGCATCAGAAACAGCGCGGGCAACCTGGCCCTGCATGTGACGGGCAACCTGCGCCACTTCCTCGGGGCGGTCTTTGGCGCCACCGGTTACGTGCGCCAGCGCGATCAGGAATTCGCCCAACGGGAAGGCACGCGCGCCGAGGTGGCGGCCCTGCTCGCCACGGCCCTGCGGGAGCTGGAAACGGGTCTGGCGGCCCTGGCCCCGGATCAGCTGGAAGCCCCCTTCCCCCAGGAACTCTACGGCCTGCGTCCCCCCACAAGCCGCTTCCTTTTGCATCTCGCCACGCACCTCGCCTTCCATCTGGGCCAGGCGGGCTACCTGCGCCGAGCGCTCACCGGCGAGGCTGGCGCCACCCAAGGCATGTCCATCGCGGAGCTGGGCGAGGCTTGAGGCCTGCGCTTCTCCGGCGCAGAATCGGAGCCGATCCCAAGGAGCCGCCCATGTCCCTCGCTGGCCAAGTCGCCCTCGTCACCGGAGCCAGTCGCGGCATCGGCGCAGCCGTGGCCAAGGCTCTGGCCGCGCAAGGCGTGGCCGTGGCCGTGAACTACTTCGGCTCCGAGGCTGCGGCTCACGCGGTGGTGGATGACATCATTGCAACCGGTGGCCGCGCCTTGGCCGTGAAAGCCGATGCCCGGGATCGCGCCCAGCTCGAGGCCATGGCCGCCACCGTGCAGGCCCAGCTGGGGCCCATCGGCATCCTGGTGCTCAACGCCTCCATCGGTTTTCCCATGGCCGCCTTCGCCCAGTACCCCTGGCAGGCCTTCGAGGCCAAGCTCACCGGCGAGCTGGGGGCCGCCTTTCACGGCTGCCAGGCCGTGCTGCCGCAGATGCTGGCCCGGAAGGATGGCGCCATCGTGGCCATCACCAGCGGCCTGGCCCGCCACCCCGGCTGGGGTTTCTGCGCCCACAGCGCCGCGAAGGCGGGCCTGGAGGGCTTCGTGCGCGCCTTGGCCTGCGAACTGGGCCCCATGGGCATCCGCGTGAATGCCGTGGCCCCGGGCCTCACCGAGACGGATGCCACCGCGCACCTGCCGGAGAAGCACAAGCAGGCCACCGCCGACCACACGCCTCTGCGCCGCAATGGCCAGGCTGAAGACGTGGCCCAGGCCGTCGTCGGCCTCCTCCAGTCGGGCTTCGTCACCGGCGCCACCCTGCCCGTGAACGGCGGCATCCACGTCTTCTGAGGTTCCCATGCATCCCACCCTCCGCGCCGGTCTGATCCTCGGGCTTTCCGTGGCTGCCTGGACCTTCGTCATGGGCTTCACCGGCTGGTACAAGAATCCCAGCCTGCTCTTCCTGTTCTGGCTGGTGGTGCCTCTGCAGATCGGCATCCTGGTCTGGGCCCTCCGCGGTCTGGCCCCCGTCAGCGGTTACGGCCGCCAGGTGTGGAACGGCGTGAGCATCTCCCTGCTGGCTTCGATCCTCATCTACTGGGGCAGCATCCTCTTCACCACCGTGGTCTTCCCCCACTACTTCCAGGACATCGAGGCTCTGGGCCGCGCGATGATGGCCAAGCAGGGCCTCGGCGCCGAACAGATCGAAGCCGCCGTCAAGGCCGGCGCCGCCATGCAGACGCCCCGCGCCAGCGCCATGGCCGGCGCCATCGGCACCATGGTGACGGGCTTCCTCACCTCCGTGGTCGGCGCCATCTGGCTGCGAAAGAAGTGATTCAGCGTTCGACGCGGATATTGGCCACCAGCTCCAGCGGGAAGCGACGTCCGGCCAGGGCATCATCGAGGCAGCCCAGCACCCAGCCCGAGCGCAGAGCGGCCCTCCTCAGTTCCTCGCGGGTGAGCCAGTGGCAGCGGAGGATGTCGGCATCCTGGGGTGCGGCGTTTGCCCCTTCCGGCACAGTGCCCCAGAAACACACGCGGAGGTAGTCCTTCCCGTTGGCGGCCAGCAAGGGGTAGATCCCCACAATGGCTTCGGGCGTGAAGGCCAGGCCGGTCTCCTCGTGCACCTCGCGGCGCACGGCGTCCAGCAAGGCTTCGCCGGGCTCCACGTGGCCCGCGGGCTGATTGATGACGGGCAAGCCCGTGACCTTGTCGGGCTCTTCTACAAAAAGGAAGTGGCCTTCACGCTCGATGATGGCGGCAACGGTGAGCGCCCACATCAGACGCGGAAGAACAGGAAGAAGCCGTTGGCGAAGTAGACGAGCCCCACCACACCCACCACGAGACCCGCCCAGTAGACAGGCTGCTTCTTCATCAGGGCCGCGATGGAGGAAAGCAGGATGGCGATTTGCAGGAAGATCACGGCCAAGCCAAAGGGTGCACCGTGCTTCTGCGCTTCGGCCTTGGCCGCCTCATAGCCGCGCGCCGTCTTGTCAATCTCGGCCTTTTCGCCTTCGTACTTGGCGACCTTCTTTTCCACATCAGCCAGGCTCTTCTCCAGCACCTCCTTGGAGGCTTTCGGCGCCAGCTCGATCTCCCGCTTCAGGCGCATGGCCTCCACTTCGTAGAGGTTCCCCTTGATGCCCTTGGCCTGGTAATGCGCCCACTCGTCCGAAGCCTGCGCCTGGCTCAACACCGTCTTCGTGGAATAACCGCCCCCCTTGAAGGTGGCCAGCGTCGCGCAGACGGCCAGAATCACCGTCGTGAGGGCCAGCAGGTTCAGCCAGGGTTCTTTTTTCTCTTCGGCCATGCGAGCTCCCGTCCTCCCCTGATCATACAAAAGGTGGCCGCTCCAGCCTCACTCCAACTCCCGGTGGTCAAGGCGGAGCCGTTGCCGCAGATCCCGGCGGGTACCGGGGAAGACATCGGCCTTGCGGGCCAGGTCCTCCACCTCACGGGAGCGTTCCCGGAACAGGTCCGCCGCCGCGCGCATGCGGGCCACTTCCGATTCGTGCCCCTTCACCGGATTCCCCTGGAGGGCGCCACGTTCCCATAGGGCGTAAAAATTCCGATCGAAACTACCGACCACCTTCCCATCCCAGTAGTAAGCCAAAAAATAGGCGAAGGAGGATTCCAGCTGATCCGCGGAGCGGGCCAGGGCCACCAGTTGAGCAGCGTAGCGTTTGGTGCCCTCCTCGCGGGCCTGGTCGCTTTCGCTGGCCCCGGCGCCGGGCAAGAGCCCCTTGAGGTTGCCATCGGTGGGAGGCGTGACGAAGGCGATGGGCAGAGGCCGCCCCTCCATGAGGGCCTTGGCATGATCGATGGCCACGGCGAAATTCAGGCCCTGGCTGCCCCGGAAGCCCATGGTATTGATGCCCACCACCCGGCCTGCGTGATCGATGAGCGGCCCCCCGCTGTTGCCGGGGTTCAGGGCCGTGTCCGTCTGGAGCACCACCACCTTGTCCAGCTGGCGCAGGCTGCTGACGATGCCCCGGGTGACGGTGTTCTGGAACACTCCCATGGGCGTGCCGATGGCCAGCACCTCCTGCCCCTGGCGCACGTCCTGGATGGTACCCAGGCTGAGGACGGCATGCTCGGGCGCGGAACCCATGATGCGCAGCACGGCGAGATCATAGTCCTGGGAGGTGGTGGCGATGGCGGCATCCAGGGTGCGGTTGTCGGAAAGGCGCAGCTTCACGTAGCTCTGCCCCACCACCACGTGGTGGTTGGTGATGAGCCGGTCCCGGTCCACGAAGAAGGCACTGCCCCGGCCCGAGGAGGTTTCCACCAGCACCACGGCGGGCATGGCCTTGGCGATGACTTCTTCGATCGAGGGCGAAGCGACCGGGCTCGTCGCGGATTCCTTCTGCGGCATCGGAACCTCCGCGAGCGGCGCCTCCACCCCTGGCGAGGGCACCTGGGGCGCAGGCGTCTTGCGCCCCTGCAGCCACAGCACCAGGCCCGCGCCGCCAGCACCGGCCAGCGCCACCGCGAGGACGAGAAGAATGCCCATCGACCAGGACCGCATGCATGCTCCCGAAGGTGATGGCTTCATCCTGACGAAGCGGTCGTCAACAAACAAGCACGGCGCCTCGCGGCGCCGTGCAAGCTGAAACGCAGAGCGTTTCGATGGATCAGGAATCCCTAGTAGCGGTAGTGGTCGGTCTTGTAGGGACCCTCCACCGGCACGCCGATGTACTTGGCCTGGTCGGGGCGCAGGGCCGTCAGTTTGGCATTGAGGGTCTGCAGCTGCAGGCGCGCCACCTGCTCATCGAGGTGCTTGGGCAGGGTGTAGACGCCCACCTTGTACTCGTTGTTCTTGGTCCACAGCTCGATCTGAGCCAAGGTCTGGTTGGCGAAGGAGGAGGACATGACATAGCTGGGATGGCCCGTGCCGCAGCCCAGGTTCACCAGACGGCCCTTGGCCAGCAGGATGATGCGGTTGCCCTTGGGGAAGATGACGTGATCAACCTGGGGCTTGATCTCTTCCCACTGGTACTTCTCGAGGCCCGCCACGTCGATCTCGCTATCGAAGTGGCCGATGTTGCACACGATGGCGTTGTGCTTCATGCGGATCATGTGGTCGTGGGTGATCACATGGAAGTTGCCGGTGGCGGTGACGAAGATGTCGGCCTTGTCGCAGGCTTCATCCATGGTGACCACCCGGTAGCCCTCCATGGCCGCCTGCAGGGCGCAGATGGGATCGATCTCGGTGACCCACACCTGGGCGGACAAAGCTCGCAAGGCTTGGGCGCTGCCCTTGCCGACGTCTCCGTAGCCGCAGACGACGGCGATCTTGCCGGCCACCATCACATCGGTGGCGCGCTTGATGGCATCTACCAGGGATTCGCGGCAGCCGTAGAGGTTGTCGAACTTGCTCTTGGTGACGCTGTCGTTGACGTTGATCGCGGGGAACTTCAGCTCGCCCTTCTTGGCCATTTCGTAGAGGCGATGCACGCCCGTGGTGGTCTCCTCGGTCACGCCCTTGATCTTGGCCAGCTGGGTGGAGTACCAGGTGGGCTGCTCAGCCAGGCGCTTCTTGATGGCGGCGAAGAGCACGGTGGCCTCTTCGCTGTCGGGGTGATCCAGCACATGGATGTCCTGCTCGGCACGGGCGCCCAGGTGCAGCAGCAGGGTGGCGTCGCCGCCGTCATCCAGGATCATGTTGGCGCCGCCCTCGAAATCGAAGATGCGGTGCGTGTAGTCCCAGTATTCGGGCAGGGTCTCGCCTTTCACGGCGAAGACCGGAGTTCCGCCCGCGGCGATGGCGGCGGCGGCGTGATCCTGGGTGCTGAAGATGTTGCAGCTGGCCCAGCGGACATCAGCGCCCAGGGCCTTCAGGGTTTCGATGAGCACGGCGGTCTGGATGGTCATGTGCAGCGAGCCCGCGATGCGGGCGCCCTTGAGCGGCTGCTGCGCGGCGTACTGCTGGCGGATGGCCATGAGGGCGGGCATCTCCCCCTCGGCGATGGCCAGCTCCTTGCGGCCCCAGGCGGCCAGGGACAAGTCGGCGACAATGAAGTCGGTGGTGGCAACGGTCATGGGACCTCCTCGAAGGGTCGGGCGAAGGGTGGGAGCCACCTCATCGACCCGCTGCTGGGTTGAGGTGAGCGCCGTTCCTTGGAGAAGTGTCCGAGCCTGAGATCCCGCGCAGCCATCTGCCGGGTCCTGCAGCGCTCCTCGGACCCTCCCAGGATAATCGGTCCCGACAGGGATATAGGGAGTCTGTTTTTTGCAACAATACAACCTGTCTTGTTTTTATATTTTGTAATAAAATAGTTACAAAATATAAAAATTAAAAATAAACGAGATATTTAAATTTTATAAATATTTGTCATTTATTGATGACTAGAATATTTTATAACTACGTGTAAATAAAGAAATAAAAGGCTTTAAAAAGTGGCACAACTCTGGATTTGGTTTGCCTTGCCTGAAAGGAGGCAACCATGTCCAACCCCTTCTCTGCTCTGGCCTTGGCACTCGCCCTGGCCCTTCCCCTATCCGCTGCCCCGGATCGCGCCCCGCGGGCACCCCAACGGCCCATCAATTTGAACACCGCCTCGGTGACAGAGTTGATGCAGCTTCCTCGCGTCGGGCAGAAAACCGCCGAGCGGATCATCGCCTTCCGCAAACAGCACGGCGGCTTCCAGCGGCCTGAAGAACTGATGAACGTGAAGGGCATCGGCGAAAAATCCTTCGCCAAGCTGAAGCCCTTCCTGGCTGCCACCTCTGCGCCGCGCCCTGCGGCTGCCAAGAACTAGGAGCGCGCCATGAGTCTGGACTGCCGACGCACTTCCCAGCGGGGCACCTCCCTGCTCGAACTCACGGTCGTCATGGCCCTGATCGCGCTTCTCGCGGGCGTGGTCACCGCCGCCTGGGACACCGGATCGACGGAACTCGCCGCCGCCCATCAGGAGATCGTCGGCAGCCTGGACCAAGCCTTTACCCTGGCCCGCGCCCGCGGCACCGATGTCACGGTGGCCCTGGGCAAGGCCAGCGGCGCAGGCGAACACCTGCCCGTGCAATTGAGTCGTGGCGTGAAGTGGGGCAAGCCCGCCCACATCCCCTTGCCACCGGACATGGACGCCGACCCCCTGGCCGCACGCACCGGCGAATCCCATCCCCTCATCACCGTCACGCCCCGCCACACCACCCTGGCCAGCGCCTGGTTCGTCAACAATGGCAAGGAAGCCCTCTGCATGCGCCTCAACGGCAAGGGCCACCTGAAGGTGCTGCGCTGGCGGCGAGAGCTCTCCAAGTGGACGAGGGTCTGATGCGCGCCGCCTCCGCTTTCCTCCAACAGGCCCTGCAAGCCGTGGCCCGCCACTTGCCCACCCTTCCCTGCCCGCCCCTTCAGGCTGCCCAAACCGAATTGCGCCGCAGCCTGCACCTGGCCTTCGGCCTCGCCGCCGCCCATCGCCGCGCTGTCGTGGTGACGCCCTTCCAGAGGAGCTCCGGGGCCTGCGTCGCCGTGCAATTGCCCGCAGGTGTCCAATGGGGACGGCCCAAGGCCATCCCGCTACCCCCCAGCCTTGCGGGCAGTGGCTGGCGCGGCGGGAAGCCACGCCCCATCACGGTCACGCCCGAACGCCAAGCGCTGGCGAATGTCTGGTTCCTGCACCACGGAAGACAGGCCCTATGCCTCCGGTTGGGCCTCACGGGTTCGATGGAACTGCTGCGGTACCGCCCCCTCCTCGGCGCCTGGGTCACCTGCTGAGGGGAGTCATCATGCGCATCCTCGACCTTTCCCCCGATCAACGGCCCCGCGAGCGGCTCCTGGCAGGCGCCGGGGAAAGCCTCGCCGATGCCGAACTGCTCGCCCTGCTCTGGGGCACCGGACGCCAGGGCCAGAGCGCCGTCGAGTTGGCCCAGGCAGTGCTGGGCCGCACCGGCGGCATCGCGGGCCTGCTCCACCTGGGCCTCAGCGATTGGCTGGAGCAACCGGGCCTCGGCCCTGCCAAGGCGGGCCAGCTCTGGGCAGCCCTGGAATTGGCCCGGCGAGCCCAGCGCAGCGCAGAACGTCCGCGCATCACCAGCCCTCGCGTCGCCGGGAATTACCTGCTTCCCCGCTGCCAGGGCTGGGCCGAAGAGCGCTTCGGGTTGCTGGCCCTGAATGCCAAGGGCGATCTGCTGGCGGAGCGCATCCTCAGCCAGGGCACGGCCACGGCCACGCTCATCAGTCCTCGTGAGTTTTTCCGCGAGGCTCTTCGCTACGGGGCCACCACGGCCTTGGCCTTCCACAACCATCCCAGCGGGGATCCCACTCCCAGCCGCGAGGACATTCAGCTCACCCGCAGGCTTCAGGCCGCCGGTGAATCCCTCGGCGTCCCTCTGGCCGATCACCTGGTGCTGGGGCGGGAGCGCTACCACAGCTTCCGCGCTGCCGAAGGCTGGGATCAGCACTGAACACCGAATGCCGATTCCGACTCATCCCGTCGGGGAGTTCTCCGTATCCCCTTCGGACGGCATCATGCCGCCCCAGTTCCATTGCCCTCGGAGAGCCCATGAAGTCCCTCGCCCTGCTTCCCCTCGTCTGCTCATTGGCCCTGCCCCTCGCCGCCCAATCCCCTGCCCGACCCACCTTTGGTTTTTCTGCTCAGCTCAACGCACCCCTCGGGAACCTGAAGGAGGACACGGACAAGTCCCTGGGCACCGGCGCCAGCTTCCTGGTGCAGTGGAATCTGGCCGGTGGCCACGCGGTGCGCCCGCGCCTGGACGTGAACGTCTTCAACGTCTCGTCCTACGAGCCCAACCACAGCAACTACCGGGAATCTCGCAACCTCAGCGCCGTGGGCGCAGCCGTGGATTACCTCTACTACATCGAAGGCGCACCCAAGGGGCTCTACCTCACAGGAGGTCTGGGCGTCACCCGCTGGGACCTCAGTTACACCACCAGTGACCGCATCGGCAACAGCTTCTCCTCCAGCTATGACCGCTCCAAGAACACCAGCAGCCTCAGCCTCGCGGCAGGCCTGGGCTGGCAGTTCACCCGGGTCATCGGTGCCGAGGCCCGCTTCGTCCATGCCCCCTACAAGGCCTTCAACTTGAACGATCCCACCTCCACCAGCCGCACCGAAGTGAACCGCGACGGCAACCGCCTGGAACTGGCCGCCACCTTCCGCTGGTAGAACACCCGCGCTGAAGACCGGCTCAGGAAGACCCTGGAATCGCTTTCGAGCGGGCTGAATCGATCGCGTGAAACGGTCTCGCGAGGCTGGTTTTCAGCGAGAAGATCCGGCCCCTCTGGTAGCCTGAAGAGCCAAGCCCCTTCGGAGTTCCAGCGTGCGCCACTCAACGGTTTGTCTGCCCCTGTCGATGCTATTGGCCTTGGGTGCTTGCAAGGCTCCCGAGCCTGCCCCCACCAAAGCGGCAGCAACAACTGGTCAGGCCTTCACAACCACTCCCAGCGGTCTCGGCATCCTGGATCTGCAAGTGGGTGAGGGGGTCTCGCCTCGCGTGGCGCAGACCTGCGTGGTGGAAGTCTCGGGTTGGATTGAAGAGGCCGGAGCCAAGGGCCGCCAGTTCCTCGATACCCGGAAGCGCGGATATCCCGCCACCTTTCCCCTCGGTGTAGGCCGGGTGATCGCGGGCTGGGAGCAGGGTATCGCCACCATGAAGAAGGGCGGGCGCCGCCTGCTGCGGGTTCCCCCGTCCCTCGGCTACTCCGAAAAGGAAGCCGGTGACGACATTCCTCCAGGATCCACCCTCCTGTTTGAAGTGCAGCTCGTCGACCTGCGATAGCTCTGCTTCTGCCGAGGAAGCCCGTGTCTGCCGCCCCTCCTTCCGCACCGCTTCCCGCGCCCTCCACCGGCGGTCACCCCGCGGCACCAAGCAGCCTGGATCCCAACTCCCGCGCCTTGATCCGCTCCCTTCTGATCGTCGCGGCGATCATCACGGGAACGGAACTGACCATCATGGTGACCCTCGAGCCGCTGTTCGGGGAGAACCAACTCGTCATGGCCTTCGTGGATTCGGGAACCCTCATCCTGGTCTGTTTTCCCTGCCTGTACTATCTGCTCGTCAAACCCATGGTGCGCCACCTCGTCACCAAGGCCGAAACGGAACGGCACTTGAAGGAGATGGAAGCCACCAACGAGTTCCTGAAATACGATGCCAAGGTGCGGACGGAGGCCGAACTCGCCGAGCGAACCAAGGCCGACTCCCGCATCCAGTTCCAGGCGGGTCTGCTGGCCGTGGTGCAGCAGGCCGTCATCGCCACGGGGAAGGGAGGGGTGATTCTCTACTGGAACCAGTTCGCGGAACTGCTCTTCGGATGGACGGAACAGGAGGTGCAGAACCAGACGCTCGCCATGGCCACAGGGTTTTCGGTGGAATCCGCCGCCTACGGGCTGTCCGGGCCCGTGGCTGCCAAGGGGTGGTCGGGGGAAGTGCGGGCCGTCCGCCGCGATGGAACGCGGTTTCCCGCCTTCCTCACCGCCTCCACCATCCGCCGCAACGATGATTCGATAGCAGGGTTCGTCTACACCTTCATCGATATTTCCGCCCGCAAGCAGACCGAGGCCGCCATCCGCGAATCGGAGGAGAAGTACAGCACCGTGGTCGAAAGCTCCCCCACGGGCATCTTCATCTACCGTGAAGGCCGATTGGTCTTTGGCAACCAGCGCTTCTTCCAGATGATCGGCAGCAGCCCCTTCGACCTGGCGCGCCTGGAAGTCACCTCGCTCATCCACCCGGATGATTGGCCTGCGGTTCAGGAACTGTGGCGGCTTCGTCTGGCCGGAAAGGGTACGGCTCAGGACTATGAATGCCGCATGCTGACCCCCCAGGGGGAGGTGCGCTGGATCAGCGGGCGCACCACCTTGATCCAGTACGGCGGCGCTCCCTCGCTTCTGGGGAACATCCAGGACATCACGGAAAAGCACCTCGCCGAGGCGGCGCTCCGGGAATCCCGTGAGACTTTGCAACGCGTTTCCGCACGCCTGATGTCCGCCCAGGAAGGTGAGCGGCAGCGTGTCGCGCGCGAGCTCCACGACAGCCTGGGACAATCCCTCAGCGCGGCCAAGTTCATCGTGGAGCGAGCCCTCGACGAGGAGGGCAGCGAGCAGCAGGGCAAGTCCCTCCGGGCCGTGGTGCCCATCCTCCAGAATTCCGTGGAAGAGGTTCGGCGCATTTCCATGGCCCTGCGGCCATCAACCCTGGATGACCTCGGTTTGCTTGCCACCATCGCCTGGTTCACCCGCGAATTCCAGAACACCTATCCCCACTTCGAGGTCGAGCGCGTGGTGGACATCGAGGAATTCGAGGTGCCTGACGAGCTCCGCACCAGCGTCTTCCGCATCATCCAAGAGGCCATGAACAATTCCGCCAAATACAGTCAGGGCACACGCATCACCGTGGGCCTTCGGCTGGTCATGGGCGAGCTGCAGGTGGTCATCGCCGATGACGGCATTGGCTTCGATCCCAAGAATGTGAAGCGCAGCCACTCGGGTAGCGGCTACGGCTTGGCCTCCATGCGGGAGCGGGCGGAACTCTTTGGCGGCTCCATGATCGTCACCTCGACTCCAGGCCAGGGAACAATGATCATGGCCCGATGGCCCGTGGACGAAGACGCTACTTCGTGACCAGGCCCTTTTCGATGGCGTAGGTGGTCAGGGAGGAGACCGTCCTCAGGTTGAGCCGGTCCATGAGGTTTGCCCGGTGCTTCTCCACGGTCTTCGGGCTGATGCAGAGGTACTCGGCGATGTCCTTGGTGCGGTAGCCCTCGGCGATGAGTTTCAAAACCTCCCGCTCCCGGGTGGTCAATTCATCGAAACTGGGCCGCATGGCCGTTGGGTCCTTTGCCCCCAGGTACCCCATGACCACGGTGCTGGCGATGGCCGGGGCAAGGTAGCGCTCACCGTTGAGCACGCTTCGCACGGCGAGGGTCAGTTCCGAAGCCGAAGAATCCTTCAGCACGTAGCCATCAGCGCCGGCTTGCAGGGCCGTGAAGACGTAGTCCTCGGTCTTGTGCACCGTGAGCACCAGCACCTTGGTGCCCGGGCTCACCCGCTTGATTTCCTTCAAAGCCTCCAGCCCATTGGAGCGGGGCATTGAGAGGTCAAGCATCATCAGGTCGGGCTTCAACTCCTCGGCGCAGCGGACAGCCTCGCGGCCATCGGTGGCCTCGCCGACCACTTCCAGATCAGGCCTCGCGCCCATGAGCGCCTTGAGTCCTTCCCGAAGAATGGTGTGGTCATCGGCGATGACGAGCCTGTGCCTGCGTTCCGATGCCATCCACCCCCCGGGCTACGAGTTTGCGAAAACCAACATTACAGGTCCAGAGCCTGGATTGCCTACTGGTTTCATCCACAGGAAGGGAAGCATACCCCAAATGAAAAGGGGGAGGGCATCGCTGCCCTCCCCCACATGGACTGTCTAAATTTGGCAACGTTCTGGAGGTTACTGGCCGTTGAACCTCAGGCCGGTGGCATCCGCGTTGATCAGGTTAAAGGTGCTGCTGCCCGTGACCAGGGTCCAGGTGTTCAGGATGCCGGAAGCCGTGAGGCTGCCCGACCAGCCCGCAGGCACCTGGAAGGAGAAGTCACCGGCACCGGACGTGGTCACCGTGGCATAGGTGGTGGCCGGAGTGCCCGCGTTCAGGAGGCTGACCTGGACGCCGTTCACGCTGGTGCCGTTGGTCCGGCGCGTCCGTCCAGAAATGGTCTGGAAGGCTGTGAAATCCCGGGCCGGATTGTTCGCCGCGGTGATGCCAGGTGCAGCGACGAACTGGGCCGTGAAGGTGTGGCCATTGAGGCTGGGCGTGATGGTGCCCGTCCAGCCCGAATTGACCGTAAAGCTGTAGGAACCATCCAAGGTGGAGGTGAGCACCGAACCGAGGTTGCCGAAGCGGATGGATACCGGCTGGACCAGGCCGCCCGAGGTCAAGGCCGCGAAATTGGAGACCTTGCCCGTGACGATGACGCCGATGGTGGCCACGAAATCGCGGGCCGTCTGCGGAGTGGTGACACCGAAGAACGTACGGGAAGCAGGGGTGAAGAGATACCCGGGGGCTGTTGCAGTGGCCGTTCCCGACCAGCCCGCAGGCACGGTCTGGGAGTATTGTCCGGTGCTGTCCGTCAGAGCCGTGCCGCCGCCATTGCTGAAGCTGATGACAATGCCGTTCAGGGGCTGGACAGGGTTGGAGGCGATGTAGACCCGGCCGGAAATGATCGCGTTGGAGATCGCGGTGTAGTTGGTCACCGTGCTGGCCGTGATGGCGGCATAGGCCGTCGAGGGAGGCGTGAAGGTGTAGCCATTGCGGGAGGGCGTGATGGTGCCCGACCAGCCGGGGGTGAAGGCCAGGGTGTAGCGGCCATCAGTGCCCGTGGTGGTGCGGCCACCGGGGTAGTTCAGGGTCACGCCCGGCAGCGGGTTGCCGTTGAAGGTCACGAGGCCGGTGATGGCAACCTGGGCGGCGAAGTTCTGGCCGGCCTGGTCGGTGGAAAGCGCGTTGAAGGTGCGGGAAGCGGGCGTGAAGATCAGCCCATTCGCCGAGGGCGTCAGGGTGCCCGTGAAAGGATAGGGCAGGTCGATGGCATAGGTGCCGTCGGCGGCGGCGGTGGCCGTCTGCCCCGTGCTGGCCGCCAGGGTGACGGTGACACCCGCGGGGACGCCGCTGATGGTTCCCGAAACCTGGACCGAGGTGATGTTCACGCTGGAGACAGCGGTGGGAGCCGCTTCACCGGCCTGGTTGTAGGCCACGATCCGGTAATCGGTGCGCACGCCAGGAGTGACGTTGAAATCGGTGAAGGTATGCACGTTGGGGACAACGGTGGCGATGGTCGTGAAGGATCCGCCGGGCGTGCGGCGCTGAATGGCGAAGCCCGTTTCGTCCGTGGAATTGTCCTGCCACACCAGGTCCGCACGGGTGGCCAGCGTGGGTGAAAGGGTGGCCTTGAGGGCACTGGCGGCCCTGGGGATGGTCGTGGCGACCGTCAGCACCATGGGGCGCATGAAGTCGTTCTCTTCATGACCGAGGATGTGGCAGTGCCAGACGTATTCCCAGCCGAAGTTCTGCAACTCGTTGGTGCCGGTGACGGTGTTGCCATCTGTCGAGCTGGTCCAGGAGATGGGCTCGTGGCGGGCCTTGGTGACATCGCCCAGGCGGCGGCTGTTGGGCAGGTGGAAGGGCAGGCGGGGAGAGAGCGGCCGGAAGGCGACGATGATGTCCTCCAGCGGGTTCATCTTGACGGTTTCCTTCCAGCCGATCTCGTTGGCATCGGGCAGGCGCACGGCGCCGTCCCAACCCACGCGGTTGATCACCTGGACATCGAACAGGTGGAAGTGGACCGGGTGCGTGTCCACGCCGTTGTGGGTGATCTTCCAGTACTGGGTGGTGCCGTCCGTCAGGTTCTCGGTGGCGGGATCGGAATAGCCCAGAGGAATGGTGGTCTGATTGGTGAAGTTGGTGAGGGGCAGTTCCACGCCCAGGGTGGCGTTCATGCGGCCGTAGTCAAGCTCAAACAGCTCCTGGATGGCCTTGGGGGCCAGAGAGGGCTGCGTCAGCACGCCGTTCTCCGTGGCGGGGAAAGGCATGCGGATCTTGGTGTCCTGGATGCGGACATAGACGTTGTTCGTGAAGAGCTTCTGCTCGGCAGGCGTCAGCACCTTGTTCATGGCGCTGTTGTAGCTCAGCTGAGGAACGATCGGGGGGTGCTGGGATTCGGCGAAGACGCTGGGGGCCGCATCCGTTCCCACGAAGGCCGCGCTGAGAGCCGCGAGGTCAAAGGCAGGCGCCGGAGCGCTGGCGGCCACGTTGATCTGCATGATGGTGCGGATGTTCGGGCCGTAGCCAGGCTGGGTGGTGGCAGCGCCGCCACTGTCGGTCTGGTCGGGATCGCCCGTGTAGTAGTCGAGGCGGGAATCGAAGGCCGGCACCGGAGCGGGGCCATCGTTGTAGAGGATGAGGGTCTTGCCGGCGTAGGCCGAGAAGTCGACGATCACATCGGCGCGTTCCGCGGGGCCGAGGAAGAGGGCCTTGTCCTGCACATTGAGCACGACGATATCGCGGCGGTTGTAGTTGTAGCCGATGGGCTGGGGCGCGATCACCACAGGCGAAGGCAGGAAGCCGCTCTCGTTGCCGATCTGGATGAAGGAAGGACCGGCTGCGGCGGGGTCAGGCACGCCTCCGTCACGGCCGTCCGTGGGCCAGGTGGCGGGCCAGGCGGTATTGGGAGCCGAAGGCACCATGGGCACCTCCGTTCCACCAGGCGCATCGGCCTGGAAGATGGAGAGGTTCCAGAAGCGGTCGTTGGAGGCGTTCAGGATGCGGAAGCGGTAGGCCTTGGGCTCGACGGTGACCGAAGGGTAGGCCACGCCGTTGACCACGGGGGTGTCCATGAAAGCTTCGGGCACCAGGGAGGGGTTGGGCGTTCCGGGAATCTCGGTGCCGTTGGGATCGTTGGGAACCGGCTCCGCGCCATGCTGCAGGCCCACGCCGTTGTTGTTGACGGCCAGGGGCAGCGGAGGCCAGAACCATGCGCCGTAGTCCCAGCGTCCCATGGCATTGGCGCCGGAGATGTCGGCGGGATTCTGGTTCGTCATGTAGACATGCGGGTACCAGAGGCTGCCGTCGCCACCGTATTTGTTCACATCCCACGTGGGATCGGTGCCACCTGCGACACCGACAGTGCCAAGGGTGGTGGTGTCGACGAAGGTCTTGTCCTGGATGACGAGGGGGATGCCGTAGTTGTAGTAGTTCGGGCCATTGGAGAAGCCGAGGTTGTTGGGCAGCAGGCCGGCATTGATGAGCCGCTCCTCGACGGGGTCCACGATCAGGTAGCCCGCAGCCTCACCGGCATACACGTTCAGGCGGGTGAGCCCGAAGGAGTGGTCGTGGTAGAACATGAACCGGCCGCTCTGCTGGTTGGTCCAGTAGTAGGTGCCCACACCATCGCGGCTGTTGGCCCCGGTGGCCATGTCTGGCACGTTCTGGAAGACCGCGCCCTTGGGATAGGGAATGGGCGTGACGCCATCGGCCAGGGTGTCGTGGGCGGGCGTCACCCACTGATGGGGCGTGCCGTCGCTGATCCAGGGGCTCAGGCCGCCGTGGAGGTGCAGCTCGGCGCGGTTCTGGGTGAACAGCCCGCCATTGGGGCCCACACCGGCGCCCATCATGGTGGTATCCACCGGCAGGAAGAGATCGCCTGCCGCGCCAGTGGGCAGCATGTTCACCATCTTCACGCGGACGGCGCGATCGCGCTTCGCGATGATGACGGGGCCGAGGTAGTTGGTGTTCTGCCCGTTCTTGGCGTTCACGGGTGTGGCAGCGTTCAGATCCTGGTAGCCGCGCAGCTTGGTGGGGGCCAGTTCCGAGTGGAGCTGCTGCTTGTATTCCACCACGCCGATTTCGTAGTAGTCGGAGGTGGTGTCGAAGGGGTTGGCCTTGGGGGTGGCCACGGGGATGTAGTTCCCCAGATTGTTGGCGTTCTCAGGCCCGAGGCCCGCCAGCGTGTCCACGAATTTCCGGATCGGCTTTGTGTTGTGCCAGTTGCTGGCGGTGCCGAACATGTAGTCCGGCTGAGCCAGCTGGAAACCAGGGCCCGGAACAATCAGGGCAGAGGCGGATTCCCCCTTGGCGGCGGCGACCTTGGCAGCCACCTTCGTGGCCTGACTCACCATGGCCTTGGCCATGGGATTGACTCCGAGCGTCTTGACATCCACCTGGCCGCCCTTGTTCTGGAGCGCGACCTTGGTGCGGGCGGCAGCGGCCTCACGGGCTTGCGCCAACGTGCGGCGGCGGGTGGCCCGTTCCACGATGGCGTTCTTGTCGCCACCGGCCTCGGGAGGCGCGGTGCGATTGGCGCCGTCCGGCATCTGAGCCTGCATCGTGAGACCCGCGAACAACGCGGCTCCCAGCGCCAGCAGGCGGTTGAGACGCTTCATCATGGTGCACCTCGTGAAGTGAAAGGGAATTGGAGAAGGAGACGGGCAATTGGCAATCGCCGGTGTGGTGGAGGCAAACCCACCTGCCGGAGCTAACGGGCTGTCCTGAAGGTGGATTCCAGAGTCCGTCGAAGGGACGAACGGAGGTATGGGTAGTTCCCCCCATCGGATGGGGGGGAAACCCTTAAATCGAATCCAGCTTTCCCGACCCTCGACCCGGTCTCTGGAAAGCGATCACGCGGTCATGATCCGCGAGGCTCAGAATTCAGTAGTAGAGCTCGGCGCTCGCCAAGTAGCCGAACCCGACCCCGCCCACCACCAGCACCTTGCCATTGGGAAGCGCGATGGAGGTGTGCAGCTCCCGCGCCGTGCCCAGGCTGCCTGTGGCCGAGAAGAGCCCAGTGGCGGGGTCGAACAGCTCTCCGGAGGCCAGGATGGGGGCCGGTGTGCCGGTACCTCGGCCACCGAACACCAAAACCTTCCCCGTGGCGAGCAGGGTCGCCGTGTGCCAGAAGCTCCGGGCCGCGGCCAAGCTCCCCGAGGCCGTGAACGTGCCGGTGGCCGGATTGTAGAGTTCCGCCTGCACACTGGCCGAGCCACCGGCCATCAGAACCTGACCGTTGGGCAACAGGGTTGCCGAGTGGTACGAGCGGGCCGCGGACATGCTTGCCGCCGCAGTGAAGGCTCCTGTGGCGGGGTCGTAGAGCTCTGACGTCGACAGGGCGCTCGCTCGGAATCCACCCGCGACAAGAACCTTGCCGTTGCCCAGGAGGGTGGCCGTGTGGGTGGCCCGCGTGGCCAGAGGGGCAGAGGTGGTGGCACTGAAGGTGCCCGCCGCCGGATCGTACACCTCCGCGGTGGCCACATAGGTGCCAAGGTCGCGCCCAGAGACCATCAGCACCTTGCCGCTCGCCAGCAAGGTGGCGCTGTGATCGGAACGGGCAGCGGCCAGATTCCCGGTGGCCGTGAAGGTGCCCGCGGCGGGATCGTACACTTCCGCTGAGGCCAGGGTGGCGCCCAGGTTCACCCCACCGGCGATGAGCACCTTTCCATCGGCCAGCAAGGTGGCGCTGTGCTGCTGCCGCGCGGTGACGAGGCTGCCCGTGGCCGTGAAGGCGCCCGTGGCGGGGTCGTAGAGCTCTGCGCTGGCCAGTGCGAGGCTGCCATCGCTGCCGCCCACGACCAGCACCTGGCCATTCTTGAGAAGGGTGGCAGTGTGATAGGCCCGCGGCGTGGCCATGCTGCCCGTGCTGACGGTGGTGCCCGAGCCCGCGGCCCCCGTCACGGTCAAGGTGGCGGGGTCGCTTTTCACGACGGTGTTCGTTGCATCCGTCACGCTCACACGGAACGCGGCGCCGCTGTCGGCAAGAACCGTGGCAGGCGTGGTGTAGGAGGCCGAGGTGGCTCCGGTGATGGCCACACCATCCCTTTCCCACTGATACGTGAGGGTGCCGGTTCCAGCGGCCACCACGCTGAAAGTGGCTGTCTGCCCTTCCAGCACGGTCTGGCTGGCGGGTTGCGTGGTGATGCTGAGGGTGCCGCTGCCCACGGTGATGCTGAGGGCCACCGTGGCACTGCCACCGCCGTTGGTGGCCGTCACGGTGTAGGTGGCCTGGGCTGCGGCGGTGGTCGGGGTTCCGGAAATCACCCCTGTGCTGGCATCGAGGTTCAATCCCGCGGGCAAGGCTGGGCTCACCGAATAGCCCGTGGGTGCCCCGCCCCCCGTCGTGGGTTTGTTTTCGGTAATGGCCACGTTCACCAGATAGACAGCCGGGTACGCGCTGTAGCTCAGTCCCGTGGGCGCCTGCGCCGGGTCCTTACACCCCACATGGAGCAGCGCCAAGCCCAGGAACAGCCAAGTTATCCAGCTGCCGATCACGCGCATGACGACCTCATATCCGAAAGGGGACGACGATGGGAAGCCTTGATCATACGCGTTCACTCCATCCCCTCAGTGCAGCACCCAATCGCTTTTGCGCAGCAATTGGGGCTGGGGGCCCGGCCCCAGCTGCATGATGTAACAGCCTTTGGAAGCGTAGCGCTGGCCTGGACCGAAACTCAGGCGGAGGAAATCCGGCAGAGTCTGATCGGCCTGCATGCCAATCCGATCCATGAAATTGTCCCGGTAGAAGTTCCGGTCCATGTCCATGAGGCCCTGACGCAGGATCTGAATCATCGAGTAGACCCGCGTGTAGATCCGGGGCTCCGGGTTGCGCTGGGTCATGCCTGCCAGCAGAGAGTCCGCGTACTTCGAGACATCCGGCTCATCCTTGGGATCCCGGTAGGGGTAGGTGAGCCAGGTGAAGGAACGCGCCGCTTCGGGAAGGTCCTTCAGGCGGGTGCGCAGAAAGCGGCTCGACATGAAGACGGCTTCCGGATGCGTGGGCTGGTTGGCCAGGTCGCGCAGGGCCAAGAAGCTGTCGGCCCCCGTCCACACCAGCAGGATGGCGGGGCGTTCCCGCTGGAGGATCGCCTGCAGCGCCTCGGAGCCGAGGGACTCGCCCTTCCCCAGGCGGATCTCCTTCACCTCCTCCTGGCCCAACTCCCGCCAGGTTTCGCGAAAGCCTGCAGAGAGATCCCGGCCCTCGGGGCCCTCCTGGATGACCTGGAGGATCTTCGCCGAAGTCGGGGCGGGCTCCATCCCCCGCAGGTAGCGGGCCGCCGCCTGCCCCTCCTGGTAGTAGCCCTTGGAGAAGTACTGGGTGTAGCTGTCCGTTTCGGAAATGACGGGGAAATCCGTGATGGGCAGGAGGCAGGGGAGCTTCTGGGCCTCGCAGAAATCGTGGATGGGCTTCCAGTCTCCGTACGAGATGCCTCCGATCAGCGCGAAGACTGGTTCCTCCGCCAGATGGCGCTCCAGCTGCTGCCGCCAGGTCCCGGACTTTCCCGTCAACCGCCAAACGGACAGGGCCAGTTTGCGGTAGCCGCCGCTCATCTCGTTGCCACCTACCCCCAAATACATCCGGTTGCCAAAGCCCTTGGGATACTGATTGTGGCGGGCCACGTAGTTGGTCATGGGCCGGAGCATGGCCTCCTGATCCTCTGGGCTCACCTCCTCGGTGACCACAGTGGCGAAGCGGATCGTGGTGGCATCGATCCCTGGCGAGAACTCGGCCGACAGCGAACGCAGGTAGTGGATCAGGATGGCCATGTCCCGATCTTCAAGCTGGTAACGCGGCATGATGGCGTGCAGTTCGCGGCCCGTGGGATCGATGCCCGTGCGCAGGGCATGGGCCAGGGCCTCATCGGTGTAGGCGGGCCGGGCTTCGGGAGTCTGCAATCGCAGATCCTTCCGCTCTGCGAGCGAGAGGTTGGGGAATTTCCAGTAGCGGGGCTGCGCCAGCTTCGCCCCGTTGGTGGGCAGGGTGACAATGCCGCCCTCGAAGGAGCCCAGCCCGCTGCGCATGTGGCAGCTCACGCAGGTAAAGGCGGTGCCCGCAATGGCGATGTCATTGCTGACCACGGCCTGCATGGGCTCGCCCGAGGGCAGGAGCCCCTGGCGGTACATGCGCTCGCCCAGGAGCCGTGCCTGCTCCGCGGGCAGTCCGGCCACCATCTGTGGCACCTTGTCGGCGGGCGCTGCGCCCAGTGCGATACAAGTGCCGAGGAGGAGCGCCAGAGCGACGGCGCGCGACAGGAGCCTTCCGGGGGCCCTCACAGGATCCCCACCTTCCGGCACTCCGCCATGAACTCGGAGGAGCTCATCATGCCGAAGAGGCGCACCCACTTCCCGGTTTTGGGGTCGCGGATCAGGGTGAGGGGATAGTGGGCCATCTTGTTCGGGATGTACGCATTGAAGGCGATCATGGCCTTGTCGATGTCCTCGCGCCGCCCCGTGAGGAAATCCCAGCCTGGCTTGGCCCGGTAGCGCTTCAGGTAGTCGCGCATCACCTTGGGCGTGTCGTTCTCCGGATCAATGGAGATGGAGATCAAGTGGATCTTGGGGCTGTTCGGGGGGAGTTTCGCCTGCAGGTTGGCGTAGCCCGCGGAAAGGACCGGGCAGATGGTGGTGCAGGTGCCGAAGATGAAATCGAGGATGACGGGTTCGCCGGATTCCAGGAGGGGCTTCAGCTTCACCTTCGCCCCATCCTGGTTCACCAGGAGCAGATCCGGCACCGTGTAGGCTTCCAGGGTTCGCACGAGGGGCGCGGGCGCCTGGGCGGAGAGGGTGCTGGGCATGACGGCCCACACACTGAGGACCAGGGCGGCAAGGTTCAATGTGGCTCGGTGCATCCCTCAGGCCCTCCTGACATACCCCATCAACGCCACCGGCTCCTGAGCGCCAGGGCCGGATGGAGGCGTGGACTGCGCGCCGGCGAGTGAGTCCTTGATTTCTTCACGTCCGCCGCCGCAAATCAATGGGGAGTTCTCCCCACTTGCCCTCCCCACAAGGCCGTGGACTAGACTGAATGCTCCCGAAACGGTGAGGAATCCATGCATCCACGGCTGTCCGGCCTGCCCCTTTGCTCACCGGTGCTCCCGTGCTGAGGAGGCTCTGCACCCTCGGCCTCGCCTTCGCCCTGGCCGCCCCCGGCTGGGCCGACAGCAAGCCGCTGCCACCCAAGGGCAACTGCGCGGTCTGCGGCATGTATGTGGCCAATTTCCCCGATTGGGCCGCGGCCGTGGTCTTCAAGGATGGCGCCCAGGCCTGGTTCGACGGGCCCAAGGATCTCTTCCACTACCTGCTGGACCTGAAGCGCTACGCCAAGAAACGCAGTGGCGCCGACATCGATGCCATCCTCGTGAAGGACTACTACGCCCTCAAGCACATCGACGCGCGGAAGGCCTTCTTCGTGCTCCGAAGCGACATCCTGGGCCCCATGGGCCAGGAGCTCGTGCCCTTCGCCACCGAAGCCGAAGCCAAGGCCTTCCTCAAGGACCACAAGGGCCAGAGGATCCTCAGCTTCCCGGATGTCACGCAGGCCGCATTGAAAAGCCTGGAGTGAGGGTTCCTCCTTGAGGAAATCCTCGGCCTTCCTCTCCTTGACTGGCGCCCTGTCGGTGCTGTTTGTGGCCATGCTCCTGCATGCCAACGGCCAGGAGAATGCCGCCCGCCGGCAGCGCCAGGCCAGCCTTGAGCTGGTGCGTCGGCTGGGCCTCACGGACCTGTGCCTGTTCACCGAGGCCCGCTACACCCGGCATCCCGCCATGGCGGATCGCCACGCGGCCTTCCAGGATCATCCCATGGGCCTGGACCACTTTCCCTCGGGATCCCTGGTGACCCCGCCCCCCTTCCCGAGCCCCCATGCGCCGCGCCCGCAACATCCTTGATTTCGCCCTCTCCTCGCTGCTGAGGCGCAAGGGGCGCAACCTGGCCCTGCTCGGCGTCTATACGCTGGTCATCTTCGTCATCGCCTCCCTCATCTTCTTCGTGCAGGCCCTGAAGCGAGAGGCCCGCGAACTCCTGGTCCAGGCGCCGGACATGGTGGTGCAGCGCATGGTGGCGGGACGTCATGATCCGCTTCCCCTCTCGCAAGCCGAGGCCATCCGCGCCATCCGTGGCGTGGAAGATGTCCAGGCCCGGGTCTGGGGCTACTACTACGATCCGGTCTTTGGGGGAAACCTCACCCTCATGGGCAGTTCGGAGCCAGACCTGGCTCCCGACTCGGTGTGGATCGGCCAGGGCGTGGCACGCAGCATGCGGGTGAACGAGGGGGACATGATTACCCTTCGGGGCTACGGTGGGCTGCCCACCCTGTTCACCGTCCAGAAGGTGCTGCCGGCCTCCTCGGAATTGGTGTCCTCCGATCTCATCCTCATGTCCCCGGCCGATGTCCGCGCCCTCTTCCGCTTCCCGGAGGGCCTCGCCACGGACCTGGCCGTCCGCGCAGGCAATCCCCGCGAGCTGCCCACCATCGCCGCCAAGATCGTGGAGCAGTTCCCCGATGCGCGGCCCATCCTGAAATCCGAGATCCTCCGCACCTACGAGGCCATCTTCGAGTGGCGGGGCGGCCTCATGGTGGTGGTGCTGGCCTCGGCCATCCTCTCCTTTGTGATATTCGCCTGGGATCGCGCCACGGGCCTTTCTGCCGAAGAGCGCAAGGAGATCGGCATCCTGAAATCCATCGGCTGGGAAAGCGGCGACGTGCTGCTGCTCAAGTTCATGGAAGGCGCGGTGGTGTCGCTCACGGCCTTTCTGGGCGGCGTGGTGCTGGCCTATGTCCACGTCTTCTTCTTTTCAGCCACCCTGTTCGAGCATGCCCTCAAGGGCTGGTCTGTGCTCTTCCCCACCTACCGCCTGGCGCCCGCCGTGGACGCCTACCAGCTCACGGTTCTGTTCTTTCTGACGGTGCTTCCCTACACGGCGGCCACCCTGGTGCCCAGCTGGCGTGCGGCCACGGTGGATCCCGATGCGGCGATGAGGTCCTGATGATCGAACTCGCCCAGGTCGTGAAAACCTACCAGGCCGGATTGGCCACCCCCTTTACAGCGGTGGATGGTGTGAGCCTCCGCATTCCCGATGGCCAGCTCACGGTGCTGAAGGGCCCCAGCGGCTCCGGCAAAACCACCTTGCTCACCCTCATCGGGTGCATGGCCAGGCCTACTTCGGGCCGCATTCACCTGCATGGCCTGCCTCCAAACACCCTGCCGCAACTGCGCGAAGGCGATGCCCTGGAGATCACCAGCCTGCCCGAACGTTTCCTCACGGCCATCCGGCGGCGCACATTCGGCTTCATCTTCCAGCAGTTCAACCTGGTGCGCGGCATCAGCGTGCTGGAAAACGTCCTGCTTCCCACCTACCCCACGGGCGAAGACCGCCGCTCCGCCGAGGCCCGTGCCGTCGCGCAGCTGGAGGCCCTGGGCCTGACACGGCACCTGCGGATGCCCGTGGACCGCCTCTCCGGTGGCGAGGCTCAGCGCGTCGCCATCGCCCGAGCCCTCATCAACGAGCCAGCCGTGCTCATCGCCGACGAGCCCACCGCCCACCTGGATTCCAAACTCTCCGAGGATTTCATGGCCCTCATGGGCCAGTTCAGGGCCACCGGAAGAACCCTGCTCATCACCAGCCACGACCCCATCGTGTATGACTCCCCCCTGGCCGATGCCGTGGTGGAGATGCGGGATGGCCGGGTGGTCTCCGCGCCGTGATCCAGCACCCCGGCATCCTCGCCCTGCTGCTGGCCTCGGGCATTGTCAGCGCGTTCCTGTTGGCTGCCAGCGGGCTGGGCCTGCGCATCCTCCGCCATTGGGATCTGCGCAGCGGCAGCGAGGCTCAGCTGGAGTTGGAACGGCGCACCTACCTGGTGTCCACCCTGGTGGCCAACGCCCTGGCGATCCAGGTGCTTTCGCTCTTCCTCTTCATCTACACCGTGGATGGCCTGCACACCCAGTTCGTAGGCGCCATGTGCGCCGCGGGCTCCCTCTCCGTCAACGCCTACGGCTACCCCGCCCTGCTCGCCAAGGTGGCCACCTGCCTGGTGGCGGGGCTCTGGCTGATCCTCCACCGGGCCGATACCCAGGGCCATGACTATCCCCTCATCCGCCCCAAATACGCGCTGCTGATGCTGCTCCTCCCCCTGGTGCTGGGGGAGGCCTGGCTGCAGGGCCGCTACCTGACCGGCCTGCATGCCGATGTGATGACCTCCTGCTGTGGCAGCCTCTTCGGCCAGGGCCGCCCGGGCCTCGCCTCCGACCTCGCAAGCCTTTCGCCCCAGGTGGTGCAGCCCGCGTTCTGGACCTGCTTCGGTGCCCTGGTGATCAGCAGCGTGGCCTTCCTCAAATACCGCCAAGGCGGTCGCCTGCTCGCGTGCCTGGGCCTGGGGTTCTTTCCCGTGGCCATCGCCGCACTGATCGCCTTCTTCGGCCTCTACATCTACGCCCTGCCCACCCACCACTGCCCGTTCTGCCTGCTTCATGCAGAGTACGGGTTCGTGGGTTACCCCCTCTACGCTGCCCTCCTGGGCAGCGCCATTTCAGCGTTCGGCCTGGGCGCCCTCTCCTTCTTCCAGCAGCGGGCAAGCCTGAGCCAGGCCCTGCCCCGCCTACGCGCCCGGTTGGCCATTGTGGTGATGGCTTTGGCCCTGATGTTCACCCTCATCGTGAGCCTGTGGATGGCCCTGTCTCCGCTCAGACTCTGATCAGCCCGCCGTGAACCGTCTCAGGCCCCCAGCGCTTCCAGCAGCTCATCCAGGGACACGCTGGCAATGGCCGAAGACTTGTCACTCATGGCATAGGGGAGGATGAGTTCCCTGCCGTGGAGGATGGACCCGCAGCTGTAGACAACGTTCGGAACATAGCCTTCCCGCCCCACGCCTTCCGGCTCGAGCAGAGGCTCACTCAATCGGCCAATGACCTTGGTGGGATCATGCAGATCGAGCAGGGCGGCCCCGATGCAGTATTTGCGCATGGGGCCCACGCCGTGCGTGATCACCAGCCAGCCCGCCTCGGTTTCGATGGGCGAGCCGCAGTTCCCGATTTTCACGGATTCCCACATTTCCCCCGGCCGCAGAAGGATTTTTGGATCGCTCCAGTAGTGGGGATTGTCTGAAAACATGATGAACAGATTCTCGTCATCCTGCCGCGACAGCATGGCGTAGCTGCCATCGATGCGCCGGGGAAAGAGCGCCATGCCCTTGTTCTGAACGGCGCTGCCGTTGAGGGTGAGCACCCGGAAGTGGAGGAAATCCTGGGTCTCGATGAGCTGTGGCAGGATGGCGTGCCCGTTGTAGGCCGTGTAGGTGGCGTAGTACATCACGGTCCCATCGTCATCGGTGTGCCGCACAAAACGGGCATCCTCGATGCCATTGGTCTCGTTGGGCGAAACGGGGAAGATGATCCGCTCACTCATGGCCAGGGAGGGAGAGAAGTTCATCTCGTAATTGGAATCGGCCAGCCACTGGATGCAGCTGAGGGTGTTGGTCAGGCCCTGCGTGATGGGCTGGGTTTCCCGCCGAACCCGGGTCACACTCCGGTTGAGGTCGCTCCGGGTGAAGCTGTCGTCGAGGGGCTCCATCACCGCCGCCGAGGCGCCGTTGTCGAAGCCCATTTCGTGCAGTTTCACGATGAAGAGCCGCTTCTTGTATCTGGGGTTGGGATTGACCTCCGGCATGTTGACATAGCGCGAGACGGCGTCCAAATGGATGTCGCCATCCGCTGCAATGAGACCCGTGCGGAATTCAACGGAGGAGATGTGCCCCTCGCCAGTGGCCCGAAGGCTCAGGATGAATCGCAAAGCACCTACGGGAACGCCCTCCTGATCGGGGTGCTCCACGATGGATGGATTGAACAACGCCGCGGATTCCAGGGCGTACTCACCCGAAAAAAGGGCTCCGATGAGGAGTTTCCGTGTTCGCGTGAGCGGCCTCTGGCTGAAGATGTGGGGAACCACCTTTTCAAAATTCGCCAATAAGGGCGACTCGATGTCGAGGTGCCTGCAATCAAATTCCCGGAGCATGGCGTCCAGATCGCGGGAAGCGTCCTCTTCGCTGATGGCAAGCGCCCGACCGATGATGGTGGTGATGTTGTGGGTGCTGGCAGGAATGAAGGGCCGGATGATGACCCTCGCGCTTTCCGGCAGCAGTGGCACTTCGTGGCGGCGGAGGGTGGTGAAGGTCATGGGGTCCTGCTCAAGGAAGGGGGCGTGAGATGCTCCGCGACGTTCATTTCGGCAAGGGAGAGGTGGAAGGCCAGGGTCGATTCGGCGCCTTGGTTTTCGCTGACGCGATCCCGGTGGAGGCCGTCGCTGCAGCCCCCGCTGCTGGAGTCGTACAGGGGCACACCGAGGTCGTTGCGGCCCAGGAACCACTCGAAGGCTCGCTTGGCTTCCCGTGACCAGCTCACATCCTGAGTGGCGCGGAAAGCTTCGAGGCAGGCCGCGACCATGGCCTGGGCTTCCACCGGCTGTTGATCGAAATCCGCATGGGCGCCATCCCGTTCACAGAAGCCGTTGCTGCCGATGGGCCGGAAATGACCCGCCTGGGCGGTTTGCAGCGAGACCAGCCATTGGAGGGACTTGAGACCGATGTCCAGGGCTTCGGGATGGGGCATCCATTGGCCGCTGAGCAGGAGGGCCTGGCACAACCGGGCGTTGTCATAGGAGGCGATGGGCTCGAACCAGGGCCAGTCCTCGGAAGCGCACACGTGCCAAAGTCGCACGAGCTGGTTGGTGAGCTGTTCACGGGTGGCCATCACTTTCGGATGCCCCGGAAAACGCCGCAGGTACTCATGGATGCCAAGCAGGGTAAAGGCCCAGGCCCGGGGCGAACGGAAGGATTCCACCGCAGGCAGGCCGCGCTCGAAGAGCTGCGCGGATAGCCGCTGATGGCCTTCATTGCGCGAGCGCCCCGCCCCCGTGCCCAGGGCCCAGAGCGCGCGCGCATGACTGTCTTCGCTGCCCGACTCTTCCAGCCACTGCCGACCATGGCTCATGAAATTCCTGAACCGGTTGGTGTCCAGGTTCAGCGCCGCAGCCAGGAAGGCGAGGTAGCTCGTGGCCAGGCGGTCCAGGTTTTCCTCAGGCGGCTTCCCACCCAGCTCATCAAGCAGGTTGCAGAGGATCAGGGCCCGGGCGTTGTCATCCGTACAGTAGCCTTCATGAAAGTTCGGCACATTGAAGATGGCGTGCTGGAAGATGCCCGTGCCATCGCTCATGCGCACCACATGGTTGAGCCGCAGCGGCGGAAGGTCGTAGGGTCGGCTGGCCAGGGTCCAACCGGCGAAGGCCTTGCGTGGCCTGGCCTTCCGATCAACGCCCGCCCGCCGGAAGGATTCCAGGTAGCTCTGGGCCACGGAGGACCAGATCATGTTCCGCCCCACCTCGTAGGCTCGCTCCCGGGTGCGCGTCAGCGATGCCGGATCATCCAGGTAGGCGCACACGCCTTCGGCAATGGCCCCTGGATCGCGGAAGGGCACCAGGATGCCACGCCCATCAGCCAGCAGTTCCTGTGCGTGCCAGTAGGGCGTGGACACCACGGCCTTGCCCGCGCCGAACACATAGGCCAGTGTGCCGGATGTGATCTGGGCCTCATTGAGGTAGGGCGTGAGGTAGATGTCCGTGGCGCCGATGAATTCCTTGAGATCCTCCAGCGAAACGAAGCGGTTGTAAAAGATCACGTGATCTTTGACCCCGCGATCCTCGGCCAGCCGTTCCAGGCCCAGGCGGTAGTTTTCGCCGTCGCGGGCCACCAGGTGCGGATGGGTGGCGCCCAGCACGAGGTAGACCACATTGGGATGCCGCTTGACGATCTCAGGAAGGGCCTCGATGACATTCTCGATGCCCTTCCCGGGCCCCAGCAGGCCGAAGGTGAGCAGCACCATGCGGCCATCCACGCCCAGCTCCGCCTTGTAGAAGCTGGAATCAATGAAGGGCAGATCCGGAATGCCGTGGGGAATGAGGTCCACTTTCGCGTCGGGCACCGCGTAGACATCCCTCAGAATCTCAGCGCCCTTCTGCGCCATCACCACCAGGCGGTCGCTGCGGCGCACCAGCTCATCCATGACCTTTCGCTGCGTGGGATTGGGCTCGCGCAGGATCGTGTGGAGCGTCGTCACCACGGGCATCCGCACTTCCCGCAACAGGGCCAGCAGGTGGCTGCCCGCGGCCCCTCCGTAGATGCCGAACTCGTGCTGGACGCACAGCACGTCCACATTGTTGAAGTTCAGGAAATCCGCGCCGCGCCGGTAGGAATCCAGATCCTTCTCATCCAGTTCAAAGCGCACGCGCGACGGATACTCGTAGCCTTCCGGGCGGTCATTCACCGCCCCAGTGAAGCAGAGGGAGTGGGGAGCGGCTTCGGCCACCGCTTCGCAGATGTCATGGGTGAAGGTGGCGATGCCACAGAGACGGGGCAGGAACCCGCCGAGAAAGGCGATGCGGCCTGGCAGAGTGGGGTCCATAAAGGGTTCCTCGCATTCCCTGCAACATGAGGCCTTGTGCCCAGTTGTATAGAATCGATATTAGCACCTCACACCAGGGGCCAGCACAGCCACCGTGGAAGCATGTCGAATGATCGAGGCGCGAAGACGATCAGACTTCCCATCGCCCATTTGGAATCCTTCTCCCCGCCTACAGCAACGCCCCGCGTCACGGGGCGTTGGTTGGTGGTGGATGCAGTCCGAACTGAAAGCCTCTCCGCTTCAGAATTTCCTGAATTCACACGTGGTGAATCCCTGGCATCTGGCGGCTGGCGCTTGGCCGGGATTGATTGCTGGAACCGATAATCACTAACGATCACCAAGAGCTTCCAAGCCCACATGCAAGAGGTCAGGATGCTCCAGCGGTCCCCACCGCGCTTCCCGAGGAACCTTTGCCCATGATGCGCCGCCTGGTTTCGATTCTCCTGATCGCTCCCGCATGGCTGATTCCGGCCTGGGCCGCTCCGCCCAAGCCGGCAAACCTAGCCCCGGTGAAGTGGGTGAATCCGTTGGGGGGAACGGATTCAAGCCACGCCTTTTCCCGGGGCAACCTCTATCCCGCCGTGGCCGTGCCCTTCGGCATGAACGCCTGGACACCTCAAACCGGCCTGGATCCAGATGGCTGGACCTACCGCTACGACGCCCAGCAAATCCGAGGCCTCAAGCTCACCCACCAACCGAGCCCCTGGATCAACGACTACGGCAGCCTCTCCCTCATGCCCATGAGCGGCGAACTGCATGTGCTGGACAAGGATCGGGGTGCCTACTTCAGCCACGAGCGGGAAGCAGCCCATCCCTATGCCTACAAGGTGAAGCTGCTGGAATCGGGCATCTGGGCAGAGGTGACACCCACCTCTCGGGCGGCCGTGCTGCGCTTCACCTATCCCGCCACGCCCAAGGCCTACGTGGTCCTCGACGCTTTCCCCAAGGGCCGCAAGACTGTCGGAGAGCAGGCCATCGGGGATGTGAGCGTGCGGGTGGATGCCTCACGGCGCCGCATCGTGGGCATCAGCCGCTACAACCATGGCGGTGTGCCCGCGAATTTCGGCCATCACTTCATCGTGGAATTCGATCAGGAGATCGCCGATTGCGGCACCTGGGATCCCTCCGGCCCGCGGAAGGAAACCTCCCTCCAGGGCGATCACGTGGGGGTATGGGTTGAGTTCAAGGCCACCGCCGGCCTGACCCTGCAGGCCAAAGTGGGCACTTCTTTCATCAGCCTTGGCCAGGCCGAGCTGAACCTGCGACGGGAGGTGGGCGAGCAGAGCTACTCCGCGGTGGAAGCCCGGGCGCAGAAGGCCTGGGAAGATGCCCTGGGCCGCGTGAAGGTGGAGGGTGGCGATGCGGCCAGCCTGGAAGTCTTCTACAGCTGCCTCTACCGGACCCATCTCTTCCCCCGGACCTTCCACGAGGTGGATGCCGCCGGAAAGACCCTGCACTACAGCCCCTACAGCGGCCAGGTGGAACCCGGCCCCCTCTTCACCGATAACGGCTTCTGGGATACCTTCCGCGCCGCCTTTCCACTCATGGCGCTGATGCAGCCTGGCCTCGACAACCAGATGATGCAGGGCATCGTCAACGCCTACCGGGAAGGAGGCTGGATCCCCGAATGGCAAAGCCCGGGCTACCGGGATTGCATGATCGGCACCAACAGCTCTGCGATCCTGGCGGATGCCTGGGCCAAAGGCATCCGGGATTGGGATGGCCGCAAGGCCTGGGAGGGCATGGTGAAGGGCGCCCATACCGCGGAACCTTCGTCGACCTCCCTGGGCCGCCTGGGCGCCTCCCATTACGACCGTCTGGGCTACGTGCCCAGCGATGTGAAGATCGATGAAAGCGCCGCGCGCACCCTGGAATACGCCTACGACGATTGGTGCATGTGGCGATTCGGAAAGGCCCTGGGCCTGCCCGCTGCCGAAGTGGAGCCCTACCTGCGCAGTTCCCGAAACTACCGCAAGCTCTTCGATCCCGGTACGGGTTTCATGCGCGGCCGCCTGCAGGATGGCACCTGGCAGAGCCCCTTCCGGCCTGATTCGTGGGGCGGCGTCTTCACAGAAGGCTGCTCCTGGCATTGGACCTGGTGTGTGTTCCACGACCCCGCGGGGCTATCCACGCTGCTGGGCGGTGACACGGCCATGGCCGCGAAACTGGACAGCGTCTTCACCACCCGGCCCACCTTCGAGAGCTCCTACTACGGGGGCGTCATCCATGAGATCGCCGAGATGGTGGTGGCCGACATGGGGCAGTACGCCCACGGGAACCAGCCCATCCAGCACATGATCTACCTCTACGACTGGGTGGGGCAGCCCTGGAAGGCCCAACGCTGGGCCCGGGAGACCATGGCCCGCATGTACCGCCCGGGCCCCGGCATGTATTGCGGCGACGAGGACAATGGCCAGACTTCGGCCTGGTACGTCTTTTCCGCCCTGGGCTTCTATCCCGTCACGCCGGGCCAGACCCAGTACGCCCTCGGCTCGCCGCGCTTCACCAAGGCCACCATGAAGCTGGAGAACGGCCGCACCTTCACGGTGGAGGCGCCGGGCAACGGGCCGGACAAACCCTACATCCAGAGCGCCACGCTGAACGGGAAACCCCTGAACCGGAACTGGATCGACCACGCCGAAATCCAGGCCGGGGGCGTCCTGAGGCTGGTGATGTCGAAGCAGCCGAATCTGAAGCGGGGCACCCGTCCCGAGGACCGGCCCTACTCGCTCAGCCGGGATCCCGAGGCCTCCGAAGGGCGCTGAAGGGCCAGGCGAAAAGGAGGGCCCGCGGGCTCAACGCCTCCGAAGCCAGGCCCAAAGAAAGTTGGAAGCGGAGAAGAGCGGAAGGGCGGAGGAAAGCGGACCAGGGCAGGTGGCTGTTCTCCGCTCTCCTCTGCCCCTCAGCGATCCTCCGCTTCCAGCATTCCTTTCCTCCTGGTGCTTTCGAGAAGAGCGTCCTGGCCGCGGGCGAGATCCAGCCAAACATCCCTGCTGAAAGGTTCTTGCTCCCGGTCTACTGGCGCCCGTAGTCGTCCTGCAGGCGTTCGATGTCAGCTTCGTTGAAGGTTCCGAAGCTCACTTCGAGCACTCGCACCGGGTGGGGGGTGCTCGGGTCGCAGCGCAGCCGGTGGACGCTGCCCTGGGGCAGCCAGACTTCCTCACCGGCAACGGGGCGAAGGACCGCGCCGTCGAGATCGACCACCACGCCGGGATCCAGGGCCACCCAGAGTTCATCACGATGGCTGTGGCGCTGCAGGCTCAGCTGCTGGCCGGGGAGGCAGGTGAGGATCTTCACCGTGCAGGGGGTGTTTAAAGCGTACTGATCGAAGGAGCCCCAGGGTTTGTCCACGTGGAGGCTGGCAGGTTTCTGCATGGTCATTTCTTTCCAGGGGAGAGGGCGCCTCAGGCGCGGCGGTCCAGGGCATCCAGCGCAAAGGCATAGGCGCCCAGGGCCACGGCGCGGCTGGCCCCCAGCTTGGAGATGCCGATGCCGATGCGCTTCATGGGGTCGTAGGGAATCAAGCGCCCCGAGCCGGGAACCACGATGTGGCGGGAGCGGCCCTTGAGGAAGCGATCCAACTGGGTTTCATCCTCCAGGTTGAAAGCGGCGAGCTCGGTGCGGGGAATCGGATCGCGTCCCGTAACGCTGGTGAGCTGTCCGTTCAATTCCGCCAGCAGGGCCGGCATGAAGTGTGGCCAAGCTCCCGACAGGCCGCCACCCAGCACCACCAAACCGTCGACCAGGCTGATGGCGTTGGCGATGGCATCGCCCGCCACTTCCCCCAACAAGCGGAAGGATTCGCAGGCGGCCCCCTGGCTTCCGGGCTGCAGCCCTTCGGCGATGGCGGCGATCTCCCGGGGGTCGGGCACCTGATCGGTGATGCGCAGCCCCGCGCCGGTGGCGTAAGCCCGCTTCACGGCTCGCACCGATACCCCTTCCTCCGCGTAGCTATCGCGGTGGATTTTGTGGCGGGTGCACCAGATCTCTCCGGCGGCGCCGTTGTCGCCCCGGAAGAGCTGGCCCTGGCGGACAATGCCGCCACCAAAGCCCGTGCCCAAGGTGAGGCCCAGGAGGTTCTGGAAGCGTTTGGGGTTTCCTGCCGCTTCCAATTTCCCGTTGATCTCGGGAAGCAGGCCGGAGAGCGCTTCGCCGTAGGCAAAGAGATCCCCGTCGTTGTTGAGGTAGACAGGAACGCCGAAGCGATCCTCCAGCATGGGCCCGAGGGCCACGCCGCCGCGGAAGGCCGGCAGGTTCTGGAGGTCCCCGATGATGCCTGCGGCATAGTCGGCGGGGCCGGGGAATGCAAAGCTGATGGCTTGGATGGTGCCACCCACCGCTTGACGCTGCTGCTCGAAGCCCTCCACCAGCGTATCGAGGCAGGCCTTCAAGTTGTCGGGGTGGGAGGGGCGGATCACAGGTTGGGCCACGTCTTCGTTGCCGCGGATCGCATGGAAGGCGAAGGTGGTGCCCCCGGCATCGAGGGTGAGGACGTGGCGGGTATCAGAAGCTGGATTCATGCGTGACTCGGAAAAACAGATCTGTCGGGAAGGTCATTTGGAAGATGTCTGGCGTGGGCGGCTGCGCCACGAGAGCGAGGCCAGGTAGGCGAAGCAGGCCAGGGGCACGGCAAAGGCGAGGGGCCGTGCCCCGCCCCCCAGCCGCCCCATGATCAATGGCACGATGGCCCCACCGCTGATGGCCATGCACATCAGGCCGCTGAGTTCGCTGGCCCGCTCAGGCTTCGCCTCCACGGTGATGGAGAAGAGCATGGGCCAGATGTTGGCGAAACCCAGGCCGCCGAGCAGGACGCCGGGAAGGGCCAGGGGGCCGGATCCGGTCATGAGCATGGCCAGTCCAGTCAGGCCCAGCAGGGCGCTGATCCGAAAGAAGGTGTGCGGTTGCACCTTCAGGCTGCCCGCCACCAGCCGCCCCACAGTGAGGGCGCCGAAAAACAGGGCGGGCCCGAAGAGGGCAGCCTCCTTCTCGCCCCGCCCCAGGGCCTGCAGGGCGGGTTTGAGGAAGGCGCCCATGCAGACCTCGGCCCCCACGTAGAGAAAAATGCCGACCACCGCCAGGGCGAAGACGGGCTCCTTCAGCAGGGCGAGGGAACTGCGGATGCTGGGTGGCACCTCGGCCTTGGTTTCATCGACCTTCAGAAAACTGACCGCGAGCAGGGCCAGGGCCATGAGGGCGAAGAAGATGGGAAAGGCCCCCCGCCACCCCATGGCGGCGAAGAAAGCCAGAGAGGTCACCGCCGTCACCAAATAGGCGGAGGCGCTGCTGCCCGCCCCCTTGATGCCCTGGGCCAGGGCCAGGTTGCGGCTGTAGTCACCGGCGCTGCTGACATCCCGCATGATCGGGTTGCCCGCCACCTGCAGCAGAGTGGTGCCCACGCCCAACAGAAAGATGCAGGGCAAGAGCAGGACGAAGGGCGGATTCAGGAAGGCCGGGATGCCCACAGCCAAGGTGTTGAGGGCCAGGCCCAAAACGAGCACCTTCTTCTTGCCGATGCGGGCCGAGAGCAGGCCGCCGGGAACGCTGAAGACCGCGAAGGCGATGAACACGAAGAAGGGCATCAGGGCGGCCATCACTGGATTGGTTGAGACCGCGCTCGACAGGGGGCCCATGGCATCCGCGACCCCCATGAGCAGGAAGGCGAGGAAAATGGGCAGGGTCCTCAGGTTCATCGGACGCTCCTAGGGCTGGGCCAGATCGTGAAGGCCTCGGGGAAGGGGCTCAGGGCTGGACGTCACGCATCGACCCGGGGGCCGCCTCAGGCTTGCTGGCCCAGGCCTTGTTGGGCTTGGCTCCCAGAGTGAAGACCAGTTCGCCGCCTTCACAAAGCGTGGCATGGGACAGCCAGGCCTTGGACCAGGGCTTTCCATTCAACGTGACCTTCTGAACGTAGACGTTTTTCGCGGAGAACTTCTCCGCTCGCACGGTGAAGGTCTTGCCGTTGCTGAGGTGCATGGAGATTTTCGGCAGCGCAGGGCTTCCGATCACGTAGCGGTTGTCGCCAGGACAGACAGGGTAGAAGCCCATGGCGCTGAAGATGTACCAGGAGCTCATCTGGCCGCAGTCATCGTTGCCGCAGAGGGAGCCGGGCTGGTCTCCGTACTGGGTGTCGATGAGCTTGCGCACGAGGGCCTGGGTCTTCCAGGGCTGGCCCGCGGCGGCAAAGAGGTAGGCCACGTGGTGGCTGGGCTCGTTGCCGTGCCAGTACTCGCCGATGCGGCCCTCGATGTCCTCGACGCCGTCATCCGTCCGCTTCTCGTGTTCCTGGAAGACCTCATCCAGCTTGCGCGTGAAGGCCTCCCTTCCGCCCATCAGGCCGATGAGCCCCGGCACGTCCTGGGCCACGGACCAGGTGTACTGCCAGGTGGTGCCTTCGGTGAAGGGCCCAAGGTGCTTGTATTCGAGGGGATTGAAGGGCGTCATCCACTGGCCCTTGCTGTCCTTGGGCCGCATGAATTTCAGGCTGGGATCATAAAGGTTCCGGTAGGACTGGGCGCGCTTCTCGAACCGCTCGGCAATGGCGGTCTTGCCCAGGCCCCGCGCCAGACGGGCGATGCAGGCATCGTCGTAGGCGTATTCCAACGTTTTCGAAACGCTTTCGTTTTCCAGATCGAAGGGCACATAGCCCAGGCGCTCGTAGTCCACCAGGCCGTCGAAGGTGGGGTGGGAGGCACTGGCCACGCAGGCTTCCAAAGCCTTCTCCCAGTCGATGCCGGTCATGCCCTTGGCCCAGGCATCGACGATCACCGGCACGGCATGATAGCCGGGCATGCACCAGGTCTCGTTGCTCCAGAAATGCCAGATGGGCAGCAGGTGGTCCGAACTCTGATCGTAGGCGGCCAGCAGGGATTGGATCATGTCCCGGTCCCGGTCCGCCTGCACCAGCGTGAAGAGGGGATGGGTGGCGCGGTAGGTGTCCCAGAGACTGAAGGTGGTGTAGTTCTGGAAGCCCTTGGCCATCTTGGCCTGCTGATCCTGGCCCCGGTATCTGCCATCGCTGTCTGTGTAGAGGTTGGGGGCCATGAAGGCGTGGTAGACACCGCTGTAGAAGGTGGCCTTTTGGGTGTCGGTGCCTTCCACCTCGAACTTGCCCAACTCCACGTCCCAGGCATCGCGCGCCTTCTGCACGTAGGATTCAAAGGCCCAATCGGGCATTTCTGCATCGAGATTGCGCAACGCGCCCTCTTCGCTGAGGGGCGAGATCCCCACCTTCACAGAGATCTGCTCGTCCTTGCCCGTCTCATAGTCCACCACCGCCTGAAGGTTGGCGCCGGCACCAGACGTGGAGCTGAGGTAGCGGTAGGACTTGAAGGAATCGTACTTGAGTTCCTTCTTGTCGCTGAAGAGGCGGAGACCGCCAAAGGGCTTGGAGAAGCGGGCCGCGAAATAGACGGGGCGATCCTTGGCCCAGCCCTTCACCAGGTGCATGCCCTGGAGGGTCTGCCCGTCCACCTGACGGACATTGGACCAGACCACCTTGTGCAGCAGGACATGGCTGAGATCCAGCACCACGTGGGCGTTCTTGGAGGCCGGGTAGGTGAACCGCAGCATCCCGGCACGGGCGGTGGCCGTGAGCTCGGCCTTCACCCCGTAGTCGTCCAGCACCACGGAGTAGTACCCGGGCGAGGCAGACTCACGGTCATGGCTGAACCGGCTCTGGTAGCCCTTCTCTTTCAGGTCCTTGGTGCCAGGTTCAAGCCGGGTTTCGCCCACGGTGGGCTGGAACAGGATGTCCCCCATGTCCGGGATGCCAGTGCCGGAGAGGTGCAGCATGGAGAATCCGAGGATGGTCTTGTCCGAGTACTCGTATCCCGACGCGGTGTTGTATTCCTTCTTGTCCGTGTCGGGGCTGAGAGCCACCATGCCGAAGGGCATCTGGGCGCCGGGGTAGGTGTTTCCCTCTCCCTTGGTGCCCACGAAGGGCCGAACGTATTTCGAGAGGCCGGAGGGAGCCGGTACCGGGGGCGCGGCGAACAGGGCTGTGACCGGCAGGAGGATGAGTGCGCGAAGCATCTGCATGGGAAGACTCCGGGGATCGGCGGGCCGATGGAGTGATCCTGAGCGTGAACTGCAAAGCGAGATAGTGCGGGCGCCCCATAGGGGTCATCAATCTCGTCGATGACAGCCCTAGCTTTCCTCTCCAAGCGTTAGTCCCGCCATGACGCCGCGCAGCCAGCGGTGGGAGGGATCATCCTGCATTCGGAGATGCCAGAACTGCCGCACCTGGAAGGACGGTGACTCGAAGGGATAGGGCACCACTGCCAGGGGGAAAGCCGCCGCCAGTGGCTCGGCGATCCGGCGAGCCAGAGTAAAGCAGAGGTCCGTCTCCAGCACGGCGAAGGGCGCAGCGAGAAAATGGGGCACCGTCAGGCTGATGTGCCGGTCCAGCCCCAGCGCGGCCATCTGCTGGTTCACGAGGGTCGGGCCCACCAGGGCCTGCACTTCGATGTGTGAAAGCGCGAGATAGGCCTCCTGGTCGAAGGGCCGCTGAAGGCTCGGATGATCCTTCCGGAGGATGCAGACGACTTCGTCCTTGAAGAGGAGGCGGCTCTGAAGACCTTCCGGGGGCTGCGAATACCCGGCCAGCACGAAATCCAGCTCCCCATTGGCCAGTTCCTCCCATGGGAAGTGGTGGGCGATGGGCTGGATGATGACCTGGACCCGGGGTGCGAGCTCCTGGATGCGCCGCATCAGTGGCCCCGCCATCACAAACTGCAGGTAGTCCGTGGCCGCGAAAACGAAAATGCGGTTGGAGGCGGAGGGATCGAATTCCACCGGCTGAAGCACGTCCAGCAGCTTGGCGAGGGTCTCGTGAAGGGGCTTCTCGATGGCCAGCGCCCGAGGCGTGGGGGTGATGCCTCTGGGAGCCCGCACGAACAGGGGGTCGCCAATGACCTTCCGCAATCGCGCCAGGGCGCTGCTGAGCGTGGATTGGGTGGTGCCAAGGCTGATGGCCGCTTGAGTGACGTTGCGTTCCTTGAGCAGCGTGTCCAGCACCACCAACAGGTTCAGGTCGATATCCGGCAGTCGGGTCACGGCACCCTCAAGCTGAGTCTGCCTGAGATGGTGCCACGGGGATAAATCATCGTTTCTCGCGTTATCGGGTATGGACTATTAGATGGATCAAGGCCGGGAACCCCCGCGCAGAATGCTCCGAAGCTGGGGCGGCGATGCTCAGCCATGTTCCTTCACCCTCCTCCCCAATCCGTCTTGAATCAGCCCCGAACTGTCACATCCCAGAACTGAGACTGTCAAGCATTCCAGAGTGAATACAAGCCATCGATTTTCGCGTTATTTGGTATGGATCAATAATTGGTTCGGTCGCAGAAACCCCCATGCAGAATGCATAAAAACAAGTCGTTAATTCTTTAATCAATCACTTCAACCCCCCAGGCAATTCAGGCAACTCCGACTGGCCTTAGCCGGACTGGAGTAGCTCTGTCCAAGCTTCGGGAAACGCAAGCAATAGGAGGATGTGCATGAATGAAAAAATCATCCGTAATATCGGGTTGGGCCTCGGATTTCTACTGGCCACCCAGCAAGCCTCGGCGCAGGAAGCGGGGCCCTTCTACGGGCTGAAACTGCGCACGGCAGTTCAGGCCTCGGAGCACAAGGATGCACTGAAGGGGTACTTCCTAGGCTTCGGCGTGGAGGCCGGCTACCAGAACGACCTCGGTCGCTGGGGCGCAGAGCTGGGCTTCCTCTACAAGCCCGGAGGCTTCTACAGCGCGGATGTGACCGCCATCGGATCGGTCACAGCGATCAAGGTGGATCCAGCCCATTCCGTAGACATGCGGAAGAGCCAGGTGGATACCTTGGCCCTGCGCCTCTCCTATGAGAAGCCCTGGAACGATCTGGGTTTGCGGGCCGGCCTGCAGCTGGGCAAAGCCAAGTTCCGCGAGGAATACGTTGCGGACATCTCCGGCACGGATGGTTCCTACCGTGACGCCTATAACGGGGTGATCGAGAAGAGCGCATTGGCTGTCAGTCCCTACGTGGGTGTCTCGATCCCCGTCATGAAGGACCAGTTCCTGGAAGTGCAACTGGTCGGCCTCAGTTACACCTCCGCCACCTATGTCCATGTGGCCGGTACGGCCGGTGGACAGGGGACGCACAACTCGAAGGATTCCGTGAGCACAGCCACCCGCATGGTGCCCCACCTCGAACTGGCCTACGCCATCCGCTTCTAACCCTATTCCGCACGCGAGGTCACACATGAAGTTTCGCAACCTAACAGTGGGGATCACATCCCTGACCATGTTGTTGGCGGCGCAGACGCTCTCGGCGCAGGCCTCCAACAATGGCATCCTGCGCGGGGTGGTCAAGGATGAGGCCGGTGCGCCGGTCGCGAATGCGCTGGTGAGCCTTTCCGCTCCTCAGCTCATGGGCATCCGCCGAATCACCACGGATGCCGCCGGGGGATGGAACGCGGCCCTGCTCCCGCCCGGGGATTACAAGATCACGGCCACCTGCGACGGGTTCGTCGGTTCTTCGTCCCAGAATGTCCACGTGGGCCCTGGATCTCAGATGTTCCAGTCCCTCGTCATCAAGCATATCTCCACCGCCGCGGCCACCGTGGTTGTCCTCGGCGCGGGCTCGGACGTGGACAAGACCGAGGCCCAGGTGGTCTCCACCTTCACCTCGGAAGAACTGCTCCAGACCTCAGGCGGACGCGACATCAACGCCGCTCTCCGCATGGTTCCTGGTGCTGCCCCCACCCAGATGGGCTTGCCCTCATTCCGGGGCGCTTCGGTTGAAGCCACCCAGTACACCCTGAACGGCGTCGACATTAAGGACCCCATCTACAACCAGACCACGGGCGACTTCTTCATCGAAGACAATGTCGAGGACATCGCTGTCGTTCTGTCGCCTCTCAATGCCAAGTTCGGTCGCGCGCTGGGTGGCGGAGTGAACGTTGTCACCAAGTCGGGCGGCAACGATTTCGCCGGGTCCATCCGCGCCACGTACTCGCGCCCCTCGTACCGGGCGACGGACTACCGTCAGCAGGTGAGCGGAACGTCGGAGGGGCTCTCGCGGCAGTGGTACATCACGCTCATGGGCCCTATCATCAAAGACAAGCTCTGGTTCAACTACGCCACACAGCTCCGCCCCGACACTCAGGCCTACGGGACCGTCGGAACCCTCGACAAGTCCGTGATGAATGTTCAGAGAACGGGCAATCCGCTGATTGACGGGCTCACGGCCATTGATCCGAACACGCTCATGGCGCGGTCGACGGCCGCCTCGCAAATCCAGGGATACGGCCTTCCCAAGACGGATGCGGGGGCGCAGTACAGCCAGACGACCAAGTACACGTATAACGAAGGGAAGCTGTCTTGGGCCATCACGCCGGATCAGAGGCTTCAGGTCATGGGCAGCAAGGGCGAGTGGACTTACGGTGGGCAGTTGGACGGCGACGACTACTTCTTGGCGGGCCGCAGCCCCTCCAAGGAGACCCACGAGTCGGCGGGATTCAACTACACCGCGACTTTCGGGTCGACCAGCTTCCTGGAGGTCACAGGCAACACCTCCAGCAACAAGACCAAGCAGAACTCCGGCAAACTCGGGCGCGATCCGCGCAACAACCCCGTCAGGGCCTATGTGGATGCCTTCGACAACGCACCTGATCCCAGCCATGTCTATGGCGTCGATCTTCTGGTGGGAGGCACAGGCCGCGGAAACCCATCGGAGAATTTCGGCTCCAGGAGTGTCAACGCGAACATGAAACTGTATCGCGATTTCTGGGGCCTCCAGCACGACATCGATGTGGGTGCCGAGTGGTACCGGACTCACGTCTACTCCTCATCCTATTTCGGGTCGAACCACACACAGTTCAATGTGGGTGGCTGGTACGCCAAAGGCGGCTCGTACGACGGCGACTGGTTGTTCCCCACCATCGTCTACAGCAAGGATGCGGGCGGAAAGGACGTGAATGGCCAGAACGGAAACGTTGGTCTGGCTCCTGTGATGCAGCGGGCCTATGACGATGACGGCCTGTCCCTGAACACGAACCTCTCCCTCTGGCTCAACGACCAGATCACCGTAAATCCGAAACTGAATGTCATGGTCGGCCTGAGGGTGGATCGAACCTCCTCGAAGGACGGTAAGACGGGCCTGGACATCCTTGACCCCGTGACGGGCCTGAGTCCCCGTGTGGTCTTCACTTTCGACCCGAAGGGAGACGCGAAGCACGTGTTCAAGCTTTCGGCCGCCCGCTACCAGGATGCCTTCCCCGCCGACCTCACCAATTCGATGTTCCGGAAGGCGGAAAGCCATCTCGCGACCCTAGGATGGACGGGCCAGAACCAGCCTCAGGCCGGTGATCCCTCGGATCCCCTGCATGGCGTTCGGTTCGTGGACTATGCGGCCATCACCAATCCGGATAACTACCGGTACCCCATCAGCATGACCAACACCGTTGCGGGAACAGTCAACCAGCCGGGCCTGAAACCCCAGAGCAACATCGAATACTCGGTGGAATACCGCCGGGCACTGGACAACGGCTCCTGGGTGAAGATGACCTACGTCAACAAAACCTACCAGAACTGCATCGCCTTCTCTCGGCAGTGGGGCACCGCCTACGATGAGCGGGTACTGATCTCTGATTTCACGGGAACGGGATTGCCTCCCCTGTACACCCAGGTTCGCTACGCCTTCAACAGCAAGGATCTCTGGCGCGACTACAACGGCATCGAGATCGAGGGCGACTTCAAGGTCAACGACTACTTCCGCTGGCATCTGAATTACACCTACGGCCGTTCCCGAGGCAACTTCACCGCCGGGGAATCACCGACCTGGGGCGGCTACAACCAGACCGGATCGTTCACGCGTTCTTCAGAGCTCTACACCATGTCCCGCGTCCTGAACGCGGCTGGCATCGGCTCAGATCAGTTCGCTTCCGCCGGCGCCTTGCCTGGGGATGTCCCCCATGCGGGTCACATCATGCCCACTCTGGTGGTGCCCATCGGCAAGGGCTGGATCAGCTACGCGATCGATTTCAGCTATGTCAGCGGCCAGAACTGGAGCGCCACCAACGCCCAGTACATGCCTCAGGCTGTCAACGACGCCTACACCGCCCAGGTGGCCCAGAATCACGCAGACCCCGTCAAATACCCCACCCCGGTCGCGCCGCCGACCAGTTGGACCAAGTACTGGTCAGAGCGGGGTGCCTACCACGACAACGACCTCTTCGACGCCTCTCTCAATGTCGCTTACGAGATGCCCCTCCTGGGCAAGGTGAAGCTGTTCGGATTCCTGCGGGTCACCAACCTCTTCAACCACATCACCCAGCTCACCTACTACAACGGAAGCCCCCAGCAGGGCGGCATAAGCTCCGATAAGAATCTGAATGCCGGTGGCTACTTCCTGAGGGTTCCGAACTACGGAACCAAGTACGAGCAGGGCGGCGGGAACTACGTGACGGCCCCCCGCAACGGCAGCTTCAGCATCGGCCTCAAGTTCTAGGAACAGGAGAAACGACATGGCTCAATTTCGCGCAATGACGATGGCCGGGCTCCTGCTCCTGACGGGGAGTGCGGCGAAGGCCCAGCAGACCGCTGGCTGGAAGGCGGGTGCCGCCATTCCGTATTCCATGGACAGCCTGAGTTCTTTCACCAACCGGACCTTGATGGGCCTCTGTCTCGACGGGGCCTATCAGGTGCCGGTCGCAGATTCCACCACCTTCATCCGCCTGGGCCTGGGGCTGAATGCCTTCCCGGGCCAGGAAAAGACTTCCGGAACACTCACCCGGAAGGTCAGTTTCATGTCGGAGCAGGTCACCGCCGATGTCATCGTGCCCATCAGCACTTCCAGGTGGGCCCTGGTGGCTGGAATCTCGGCCAACAACTGGCATGTGAACTCGACGCTCAGAGATTCCAGTGATCCCGCGATGGAAGGGACATCCGGTGCGGTCAAAAAGGTCTTCGGGAAATTCGGATTCCGAACCGGCCTGGAATACCAGGTCGCGTCCAGACTGGCTTTGACGGCGCTTTTCCAACAAACCGAGCTCGGTTCCGATGCCCGGCTTAGGAAGGGCGGGGACGATATCTACGGTTACCAAGGGATCAACCCCTCCTGGATCCAGGTGGGCATCAGATACAGTTTTTGACCGAGCCCATCGCGTCAGGAGAGAGGTGCCTGGCGCCTTGCCTGCAGACCAAGCAAGGTTTGGACCTGATATTCAAGCCCCGGAGCCATCCGGGGCTTGAATCTTATTCACGGGTCATTTGAAGGGTCGAGCATCGCGTGAGCGCAGGAAGGATCCGCCACTCGACCTTCGAATGCTGAGAGAGCGATGTTCAGAGGCTTCTTAAAGCCGTCGACGGCGCTTCTTGTAACGCGGCGGCCGGTTTGGCGCGACATTTGCGCTTGGTTTGGCGCGACACAGCGTAAGCCGTAGTGCGATCAAGAGCCTGCCCAGACCTGGGAGATAACCCCGCCTGAGGAGATCTTTCCGACCAGTGGGTTGCCCTGGGTAGGGCCATAACCACAGAAGGCCAGGAACCCCCCGGGATCCTTTGACAAGTGTGCGATTCCAAGGACCGCACCAGGAGCGCCCATGGTTGGGACCCAGCGAACCAATGTGGAGACGACACCAGCGGGGGTGCATTTATTCACGCCTAGATGGCCATCGCCAAAATACCGATCAAAGTAGCCCGAATAATAGACATCAGAGCCAATGACGGCCATCTGGCCAATTCCTTCACCGGAGCGGTCCTTGAGGGTGGTTACAACCCCAGCGGCCGTGCAGTAGCGCAAGGTCCCATCGAAGACACCACCACCAACCAGTTCCTGGACAAAGAGGTTCCCAACAGCATCTGCAGCCAGTTGGCAGCCAAATGAAAACCTGGCGCTGGTCCCGGTCCCGTCGACCAGGGTGCCGTTGCCTTCGCCAACAGCCCAGCCACCGGCAAGGATCGATATAGCCTTGGCCGGGGTGATCTTGAGGATCTGCCTCGTGTAGTTGGTAAACACATAGAGATTGTCGGAAGCATCAATGGTGAGGCTCCCTATCGCACCCTGTAGGTGCCCATATCCTCTGCTGAAATCGCCCGCGTAGGCGCTCAGATCGAGCCAGGTGGTGGCATTACCAGATGAATCGATCCGTCGCAGGGCAGAGTCGTTATCGATTACGAAGAAGTTGCCTGACGAATCCACCACGCATGACATGGAATTCAGGAAACGAGATGCCCCCGCATCGCCATTGACCAACCCTGTCAGAGAAGAACTGCCGGAGAGGTTTGAAATACCAGCAGACGTAACAGTGATCAGCCTGGAGGGAGGCCTTTGCTGGGTGGTGCCCATAAGGTTCAGGGTGTCGTGGCGCTGGCTCGTGACCACCACAAACGTGTTGGTGTCCATCATGGCCAAGCCATTCAGATTCGCAACGCCAGCGGGCAAGTGAATCGGCGGGTAGTCAACGTCAGGGGCACCGAACGCCTGGCTCAACACCATTGTGAATTCCGGCGTAGTGCGGACCGTTCCTGTGAAGGTCCCGTTCACTGGCTTGATGCGGAACTGCACAGGCTTGGTAGGGTCGGCATCATCTATCCTTCGCTGAGCCTCGGTATAGATCTTTGAAGTGCTTGTCAGGCCAGGCCATGAGCGCTTCATTACCCCGCCAACGAGCACTTCGACGGTGACCGATCCCTCCAGCGCATAGGCCCCGGCCACATCCTGAGGGACCAGCAGCGTACCCGGCCCTTGGGTGACGCGATTTCGATGAGACCAGGAAAGGGTCGCATCCCCTGAAATATTCGACGGCCACGACTCGTAGGGGACGCCGTTGAGCGTGACGTTGCCCGGAGGCAGCGGTTTCCAGGCGCGGGAGGCGGTGTTGAGCTGCATTTCAACGGCACCACTCAGGGGCAGAATCCCCCGAGGCGTCCGAGTTAGGAGCTTGGTTTTTATGAGTAGATCAGTCGCGTAGGGCATCAGATCAACCTAGCGAATGGGACGTGGATGGAGCTGGCCCACAGAAGGAAGAGGATCGCCCCCTCCGCCTGTATTCGGAGCTGGGACGTTGGCATTGAAGACTTTGACCACCCGCGTGTTGTGGGTGGTTCCAGAAGGGTGATTTGCTTGAATCGCCATGTGACATCACTCATACCGGATGAGAAGAGAGGAACTGCCATTTGCGACCACACTGCTGATTGAGTCAGACCCAATGGCCATGTATTTCCGTGTCGTCCCATAGAGAGCTACGTCCGCAGTCCCCCTACGAACAAGGTCGGAGTCCAGGTAGAGCAGCAGGTTTCGGCAAGGATTTGAAGGCGCGCCATCGAAAAACCGAATCGGGCAAACACCGATATTCCCTCCAAGGGCCCAGTTGGATCCCGACGGCGCAAAGGCACCCAAGGCTGTTGAGGTAGCCTGATGCAAAAGGCTGGGGCGGATCAGCTGATTCACCACATATACGGCGCTGGAGCTGGAGTTCTCATGAATGAGCAATAAAAAGCCATCAGAGGTGTCGGCACCCGCGCTATCAGGTGTGCGCTCAATTGAAAACAGCAAGCTCGCAGAAAGGGTGTTCCCCGCGAGGAAAAAGCACAGCCGATTGGTGTCACCGGATCCAATGAAAAAGGCTGCAGTTCCTGCGCCCATATTAACTGGCGCGGTTCGAGCAACCATTACACCAGTGATGACGCCTCCACCACTGGATCCAGTCCCAATCGTGAAAGCCATTCCTGGATTCGTGATCGAGCCTGTGCTGAGGAACTCTATTTTTATAAATAATGGCGCGGAGGCTTGAAGCGCATCATTCATCCTCCAGATTTGATACCCAAGTAACTGGCCGCTCGCTGTGGCATTCACGAGCGCCGATGCGGCTGTTTGCCCAGCATCACTTGTCTGGATCCAACCACTGGCAGTCAACAAGGCCTCAAGCCGCCCTGCCCAATCGCGAATTCCCCCATAGGTGTAGCAGTTTCGACCGGACGCAGATGCTTCATCAACCAGAGTTGTGGCTCCGCCAAGGACCATTTGGGAAGAGGACAGGGAGGTAATAGGCCCGGATACGTTGTTTCCTGACGCACTGAATCCAGTCCAGTTGACATTCTGACCAAGGACAAAATTGTCTGTGAGAAAGGATCCGCCACTCCGAGTGAAGGTTTTGGTGGCTGCAGTGACTGCGACATTCGTTGCAGAGAGACTCGTGCTGGCAAGGAAGGAGACATTGGATGCGAAGGCCTTTGCCATTCAAGACTCCAAATCGGTGAATACAACAGTTACGCCGACCGCCGCGCTTGCGCCCAGGTTCGTGACGCTCAAATAGGCCTTGCCGGTGACAGGGTCATCCTGGTTCGAGAAGGTCGCTTCTTTCAATGCGAAGGACAGGTGGGCGGCGTCAGTGACCACATCCAGCTCACAATCCGAAGGGTCCGTGAGCTTTTGGGTTGAAGGCCGGGCAGCGTCTGTGGAGCGACGTGCAGCCGTCGAATACAGGCGGACTCGCGCCGCCTGTGTGGTTGTGAGCTTGTAGAGCTTTCCTGTCTTAACGAAGTCGATGTCCTGCGTTTCGACAGCCCCAGCGGCCAACACGCCGGTCGTCCAGTTCGCTGAGGCTCGGGAGGGGCGGCCATTGGTTCCATTCATTCCGGCCGGGCCAACGAGAGAGGTCCCGACCGGCCAAGCCCCACCTGCCTTTGGCCCGAAAATGAAATGAGAAGTCAGGTTGATGTAGCTATCACCATCCGAACCGATATCTGAGGTCGGGTCGATGGTCCCGTAGAGGATGGTGCGTCCGTTGATGCCAGGTGTTGATGGGCCTGCGACAGCACCACCGCCGCCGCTGCCATCGGATGAACGCACCTCGGCGGCGCCGACGCTGAAAAACCAAACGCGATCACCCGCTGCGTTGTCTGAGGGGACTGTGTCGATAACGCCGCGAAGCACCGCAGACACAGTGAAACTGCCGTCAACATTCGCTACAGCCGTGGTCCAAGACACCAGCTCCCCAGTCGCAGGGAAATAAGCTAGGTTTGCGCCACGGGCGCGACCATCCGAATTGGTGCTGAACCCCGGCAACTGGGCCAGGTCGGAGCCACCAGATACGGTGAAGCCAACTGGATCAAGCGCGGCCGTCTTGCATCCGTATGCACTCGTGAGTAAGCCGGTCGGAGTCAGTGATGGCAGGTTCCCCGTCTGAAGATACCCAGCACCCTCATTGGTCCAGATCTCTGCATCCAGAGTGACCTGGTCGGCTCGCGATCCAATGGCGAAGACCTGGCGAGATGCCCCCACTGCCCAGTAAGGCGCTTCCATCAGCGCCTGGGCCTCGCAGGGTTGAGGCGTAACGCCGGGATCGACCCAACCAGATGACGCCGGAGCGCCATACAAGGCAGACCCGAGGCTGAATACATCCTTCAGGAAAGAGATCCGAATGCCAGAGGACTGCAAGTCACCCCTGGAAATCTTCAACACGCGGCAGACCACCTGGTCGATTCCCAGGGGGGCCCATCGCAGAACAAAAAGGTCGCCAGGCCTAAGAGTGCGGGCGACCCGGGTGCAGATCAGATCACCTTTGGCCAATGGGGTGCTGTAGGCCCTGAGATCCCGATCCGCCACCTTTGCAGCCAGGCTAGCCTTGGAAATCATCGGGTAGCTCAGGCTCGCATTGACCACCGCATCTTGATAGCGGATATTCGCGAAGGCCTGCGCCTGGACTTGTTTGGTTGAGAAATTAGATGCCCGGCTCGTGTAGGACACTTGAACCTGGTTGGTTGATTCGTCCAGCGCGACCTCGCTGTAACCCTCAAGCGCCTGGATGGACGAATGGCCATCCAACACTGGAAGCGTGGCGACGTTATAGCCGCCACGGGCTAACGTGATCCGCCATTTCCCTGTTGAGAAGTCTAAAAAGTTGCAGCCGTCAATGGTCCGCAGGATTTCCTCAATGAAGGAGCGTGCATCCCCGCTCTCCCAGATACCACTAATCCCAAACCCTTCGCTCGCGAGCTGCTGCGCTGCTGCCTGGAAGCTAGGGATATCCACGAGATCAACTGGCTGCGCCATGCCACATTCCTGCGAGGTCAGCACCTCGTAGATGACCTCGGCGGCGTTGGCATCGCCATTCAAATTCGTCGTCGATGAGCCAAACCCGAGATTCGATGGGAGCCGACGCACAACCGCGCTGATGGGCGGAATTCGAGGAGAGGTCCCGAGGTAGCCGTTATCTCCACCAGCGCTGGGTCCCTGCCACACCAGCGTAGCGACACCACGCCACGCAGGAAGGGGCGCCCCAAGCACGTCAACAAGGTAGTCATCAACGGGCTGAGACATGGTCCCGGGCAGGAAGTTGAAGGTTCCAGCCAAGCCACCGCCGCCAGTCTCTCCACCGAATAGCCCTTCCGAACTGACATGGATCAGTCCACCAGTGCTCACGCCAGTCCAGAAGGTCTTGCCGTCCGCCTGCAGCTCAAGCAGCTCCACAGGCCCAAGGCAAAGGCTAAGCTTCATCCCCACGTAGTAGCGATAGCCTACCGTTTGCCATAACGTGCTTCCCGTACCCATGAAGCCGCCCTTACCGGCCTTCTGCCTGATTGGGCGATTGGCGATGTCCCCCCACCAGGTCACATTGGGACTGTCCAGCTTGACCGTTCCGAATACGAACGCTTTCCGCCGATCCTCAGTGGCCGTCGGGAAGTCGAAGTCGGCGGTGCCAGCGGCCTTCGCGTTCTCCACCTTTGGCTTGGGGCGCAGCATCTCGCCCACCACCATGGAGGCGACCCAGAGGAAGAACATCACTGGCCACGGCATCAGCCGTCCAGCCCAGTCTTGAAGGGGTTCTTATCGCCAACAAACGGCTCACCGCCGTAATTCGCAGCGTTATTGAAGACGCTGTGACAATCTCCCCATGAGCCATCGGCTCGTTTCCAGAGGTGATCGCACCCGCGAACGACCTTCAGAGCATCTCCAGCCTTCGCACCAACCAGCGGAAATCGCAAGCCGACTGAATTGCCAACATGGCTGATGATCTCCTGACGGGCGTCAAGGTCCAGGTGGTAGGCCTCTCCCCGCACCCACCAGCCGTCCGCCTGTGTCCCGAAGAGATCCGCGACCAGAGTCATCCCATCCGAACTGATGGAGGTTATGACCGCATCACGGGTCCACTCGGCCTCCGAGACACCACAGCTGTAGAGCCGTCGCCCGCAGCTGTATCCATAGGAAAGGCGCAGCGTAGCCCGGCCGAGGGCCTTGTCCGTCGGATCGCATTGAATCTGAGTCCGCGAGCCCGTCCACGACACCCCTCGGACCTTTCCCTGCCATATCCATTCCGTCTCGGTCTCACCGCGATGGAGGCGCCCCACAGACACCCAGATGGAACTTCCGGGGGCGCCCCCACGGAACAACATGGCAACCGGGAAATCACGAGCCACCTCAAGCTGGAGGGTCGAATGCTTTTCCTCCTTCCCAAGGCTCGGAGCATTGCGGCGAATGGTCGCGGGCTGGAAAGTGCCATCAACAGTTGTGACAGGCTCTGCATCGCTCGTATAAAGCCACCGGTTGCCCCCCCTGACGAAGAGGTAGAACTCAACGGGGGCGCCATCATGGACAGAGTTTTCGCGGCTGGCCAACGTCAAAGTAAAACCTCCTTCACCCGGAAACTAGCCCGTAGGAGGTCGTCCGTCTCCCAGACCATGCGGAGGCTGTCTTGGTCCAACCGAACGAAGGAAAGATAGCTGATGCAGCGCCAGTCAGAGGTAGCGCGGGCCTGCCCAAAAGACTGATCGAGCGTGATCCATTCATGGTCCATTCCGCCGGGTGCACTACCCGTGATCCGCCGAAAGATTGGCGCACCTGCAAGGGGGTAGAAGGCCAGATCACAGCGGTTGTGGTGTTGAACTATATGGGTGCTGTAAAGCACATTCCGGATGCGGACCGACAGGTCGGAGGCCGATGCGTCCTGGGACTGCTCCATGTCTCGCGAATATGTCGGAAGCCAGAAGGGGATGCAGCGGCCCCGCCGCGCATCAATGAACCCCATGAAACGGGCAATCGCTTCACGCCCCTTGATCAGCCAGTTGAAGGGGCGGGAAAACTCTGGTGCATCCGTATGAGCGTCATAGTCGATAAGGCCAGTTCCGAAATCAATCGCATCAATATCTCGCTCGGCTGATTCTCCGACATCCAGGCTCCAGTCAGGCTCTTCAGTCAGAACCTCATAGCCCCGGTAAAGAGGCAGGCCGCTCGGCGCCAGCCGATTGATACCAATACCGACCGTAGGGTCGAGGGACCACTCCACTCGCGCACCTGCCATGAGAGCGTTATCCCGTTTCCACTCAACAGACTTCGGCATGTGCCCAAGACGCATGGGCACCACACGGGTTCCAGTTGGCCATGCACTCTTTGTGGGTTGCTTGAGATTCAGCGAAGCAAGAGTGACCGTATCAACTTCTACAATCTCCCATTCATCGTGATCACCCCAGAGCATCACCGCTTGGTCCGCAGCCAGGTCGAGGAAGGACGTTGCCATGGGGATGACAACGGCGCCAGGTTCCAGATCGAGGCCCAGCCATGCTTGATCCATCCATACAGGCACCGCGAATTCCCGATGCTGCCAGCCCCATACAAGGCTCTGAAATATGGAGCCCTGCCTGGCATCCTCAAACAGATAGCTGAAGGCGAGATTCCGTCGCGCCTTTCCTAGCAGCTGAATGCGTTGCTCCAGTCCCTCGTAAGCCCGCAGGACATCCGTCTTCCAGGTGAGCTGCTCTTCAGGTGGATCCGACCAGTCTGGGCTGAAGGTCATCGCAATAACTCGAACAGCCGTCACTGTGAGCGTGGGCTGTTCTGCGGGGAATACCCATGTAAACACCGCATTCAGCGCAGCACTCCCGGCCGAGCTGATCGAGACATTGTAGATGCGACTTTCCAATGGCCCAAATGATGCCGGTGGCATCGCATTGCCCGAGATCTCCGTCCCATCTGGGTTTAGAGCCTGGATAGCACTTAGAGCCTGTGCGTCATCCCGTGCGTTCCATACCTCGACCTGGCGCAGCTGGCTATCCAGCAGATTGCCAAGGGCAAAGAAGGATGGGAGCACATGGATGTGACCATAGAGGATGTCCCTGAATGAAGGAGATCCGAGACTCGGAAGGGACCAATGAGCTACGGTGATCGGCCCTGATACCACCCGGGCCAGTGATCCACCATCACCAGCCCTCCCAGGGCCACCCCAGCTTGCAACGCCTTGGCCCAAGGTGGTGCTGACGCTAGGCCCATCCAGGGCGCCACCAAAGGCCACAGGTGCGACAGACGGAAGGACGGCCATGGTTATGCGCGGCGAATCACGGTGCCATGGGTAGCAGAGTCACCCGGGAAGGGCACAAACCAATCCACCCCCTGCTGGTAGGCCTGCCCTGGGACAAGGCCTGTGATGTTCGTCATGAAGACGTTTGGCAAGGTTCCAAGCAAGCTCATCCCGCCGTCATCGCGAGTTGTGAAAACCTGAACAGGGAGTAGCACTGATGTGCTGTTGAGCGAATTCCTGGACCGCTCTACCAATCCGCTCAGGGTTGGCACCTGCCCGCTTACAACTCGACCACCGGCCACGTTGGTATCACCTGTTCTTCCGGTGAACTCTTCGTTTGAACAGCTCACCCATTTACCCGTGAATGAATCCACATCTGCACGGACCATGACCAGAGGGCCCAGGCCTGAGTCCTTGTTCGCACCGAATGGGTAGCAGGGGAGGGTGTTGTCATGGCCAGGCCCCTCTGAATAGCCAGCCCATTCATAGCTGGAGGAAGACGCGATCCAGGCGCCACCGGTCCAGCTTCCAGCCTTGATTAACGATTCACCGAAACCCATCCAGCGCCAAACCCCGGCAGATTTCTGGACGTAGAGGATGAGCGACTTGGTTGTGTCGTCATAGTCCATCCAGTAGCTGACGATGGCTCCTGCTGGCAGCTTGATGGATCCACCTATCGAGTTCGCTCCTCGCATTGGAACGCCAGCCTGATCACGCCATGCGTTTCCAGAGTTAAAGCCTGTGCTGAGATTGAAGCCGATCTGCTGAGTCTGCGAGGCACCGCCACCTGCCCAGATCGATGATGCAGTGTTATCGGCGCTCTTCGCGTTGAGATAGAAGCCACCTTTATGCATGTGCAAGCGCTTGCCCGGGGCTTCGACGGCAAACAGATCGACTGTCCATCCTTGCGCGACCAGAAACGCGCGGAGCTTATCCAGCAGATCCGTGGGATTTAGTGCGGTTCCGAGATCGTAGGCCATGATTCACCTCAGGCGAGCTTGAAAGCCGCATAGTCCGTCTTGGTTGCACGGAAGACGTTGGGCACGGCCAGCCATGTGTCAGAACCATCGGGGTGAGTGTTCTCAGCGGCGTTGCCGAACCCAGGAACCCAGTTGACCTGGTCGAACTGTCCCAAGACATCCTTCTCACCTGTTTCGGTGGCTCGGCTGAGGATCAGAGGCAGGCGCTGATAGGTTCCATCGAGATTTGGGCGCAGGTCCGAATTCCCGTTTCCAATCGGGTAGATGGTGCCTTCCCTTGCTGAGTAATTAGGGCCGAACGACCACCAAGTTCCATCGTTCAAGCGGACCCGCAGCTGCCCCTCGCGTCCCAGGCCGCTACCCGAGTTGAACCAGTTCCGATTCTGGGTGCCCGCGTAGCTCCAACGGAGATTGGTATTCCCGGCAAGGCTTAGCTCACCGGGCCATGCCATGTTCGCGCCCAGCACCATTGGATATGGCCATTGCCCAGGGCTCGCAAAGGGGGTGAGAGCGAACCCAGCCACGCAGCTGACATATACAGTCCCAACCTTGGCGACGACCCAAACCCATCGCCCGGTTGCACCCATCCAGTAAGGAATGGCCGCGTTCTGCAGGGTGAGGATTGGGCCCGATTGGCTGGCCCCCCAGCCCGTGTGATGTGCCCCGGGCTGCCCTTCAAAGGGCAAACCGGCATCGAAGCCTGTAAACCCTGATAGGACCCAGTTGTAGTAGTCGGCGCTCACATCGCTGAACGACTTCATGCCGATGAATATCTGGTCAGTGCCTGTCAGGCCTGGCCCGCGAAGGATGGCCTCACCAGTGACGTTCCGAAGTGCTGTCCATGCTTGAGCGCCAAGGCTGGCGCCAGTCAGAAAGGTCACCAACCGAGCCATCAGATCGTTGTAGTTCGCGGCGGTGCCGTTGGTCGTGGCCATCATCGGCCTCCCATGGATTCGGGGTTGTCATTCACCACGCGGATGATGGCCTTCGTGCCACGCGGGGCCTGGGCGGCCTTCTCCAGGGCCGCCTCCATGTCGTAGACGATGATCGGCATGACGTTCAGATTTGGGCTCGCAGCTGCAGCCAGGGCTCCAAGGGTGGGCGGTCCGACCTGGCCTCCAGATGCGAACCCACTGGAGCGCCACCGGCTTGGGTGAAGGTTCGCCAGAAATTCAGTGCCCCAGAAGTTCGTGGTCTCCTGGTCATGGACGTATTCCCCACGGTGAACGATTCCGGCTGGTTCGTATTTCCCACCCAGGCCGGTATATCCACCATCCGCGTAGGAGCCGCCAAAGGCGCCAATGATCGCCTGGGACCAGGTGTTACCACCAGCAGCCGACTCACCTAAAAGCGCCTCCGCGGCTTTGATAAGCATGAGCTTGGTGAGCACCTGGCCCAAGGAATTGACGATACCAAGCCCCGCTTCGCGAAACTTGTCATTCATCTCACCTGCGCCCTTTCCCACCGCCATTAAGGCTGGGACCAGACCGGAGGCCAGCGCACCAGCCCCCGCCTTCTGCACGTCGAACCACTCATTCCGCAGCTGGCCGAGCTGGATGCCCGTGGCAGCCACAGTGTTGCCCATTTGCTGGGCCTGCAGAGCCAGATTGGCTGCGACCTTCTGGTCTTCAGGTTTCCCTGAGGCATCTGCCTTTGCCTGAGCAGCAGTTGCCTCAGCTTTCAGCGCGTCAAGCGCTGCCTTCATGGCAGGAAGCCGAGCTTCGATGGCCTGCGCCCTCATCTCCTGCGCCTGCAGGCTGGATACAATGCCCGCATTCTGAAGATTCTGGATGCCCGCCTCATCCGCAGAAAGCTGCGCCTGGGAGAAGTCCAGATCTTGCCGGAGCTTGTCGGCACGGGCCTTCGCCTTGTCCAGCTGGATCAGTTTTTCCACGATCTGCTGGCCAGCCTGGTCACTGCTGGCCACGAGCTTCGCCAGCAGGTCCCGGTATTGCTGGTCGATCTGCAGTGCCCGAGCTTTCGCGGTCTCACCCTGGGCGTCCAACAGCTGGGACTGAGCCTCCCACACCTGATCGGTTAGGTCGCGGAGCGCTAGGCGTTCAGATCTGCCGGTGGTCCTGGCCACGTCCGCCTTCTTGCGCTCCAGGACCGCGATCTCCTCATCCAGTTTCGAGACCTCCCCAGGGTTGCTCTTGCTCTGAGCCTCCTTGTCTCGCAGCCGCTGTTTCGAGGCGATGAGGTCATCCAGCGCCTTCAATTCGATGGCCTTCAAGCGGCTGTAGTAGTTCGCGATGCCGATCTGGTTATCCGCGAATCCGGCCTCAAGCTGGGCCTTCTCCCGATCAAGAATGTCCTTGATGCGAGTGGCCTCACCCTCTGCCTTCTTCCGTGCTGCCTCAATCTGCTGCGTGGTGATGAGCTGCGAGGCGCCTCCCGGCTTGGCCTCCGCCAAGTTGCTAGGCGGTTCAGCCACCACCGGGGCGGCGGAAGGGTTGAAGCGGGCCTTGAGCGGTGCCAACTCCGCTTCAAGAAGGGCGATGTTCGACTGAAGACGTTTGATGTTTAGAGATAGGCCAAGCTCAGCGCCAGCATTGTCTACCTTGGATTCAGCCATCCGAGCGAGAGTGGCTGTGTCCTGTTCTACTTCAGCTTTCAGCTTCTCCAGCTGAGACTTCGTCGCCTCGTACTTCCGACGCTCGCTCTCTTCGGTCTGTTTGTTCACTTTCTCCAAGGCATCGGAGACTTTGACCAGGCCGTCTTTCTCCTTGTTTAGCGCATCCTGGTAGCTCTCCGCCCGCCGCTGGATCCAACCCTCCACCTGGGCCACAACGGAAGCGTCGAGGCCGTTGGCAGGGGTCCACCAGAAGACCTGGCCGTTCACGGTGATCGCGACCGGCAGAATCTCTGCGGCGGAGGATTCGCGCATCAGGCCACCTTCGCCTTCAACTGACGGTCCAACTCGATAGCCGCCTCGACGCTGTAAACGACCGGCAAATGAAGGTTCAGCGCCACATTCATCTCTCGGAGGCAGCCCGGGCTGTTGTTCCAGCCATCAATCATCAGCAGGTAGTCGCACCTGCGGATGACCTCCAAGTCCATGGCCATCCAGCTCTCATAGCCCACATCCGAGTTCCCGATGATGGGGCTGTTGGCGTGGGGGCAGTAGTGCAGGACTTCGGCCTCCCAGAGCAACGTGGAAGCCTCAAGGGCGGCAAACCGATGGCGGTTGCGGGTCAAGGCATCCTCCGCGCTCATAGGGCCACTGAGATAGCCCATGGGGAGACGGGGCGAAGTGAGATCCTTGTGCAGCTGCTCCATGACTACACCCCAGCCATGTCGAGAGAGATGGGCTTGTATTCGCCCACCTCGTCACGTTCGTAGACGCGCAAGTAGCTCTTGCTGCTGACGACTTGGACTGATTCAGAGATGGCGTCCATGGCTCTCTTCCAATCCTTGTCATCAATCTCCAGCTTGCGCAGGCCCAGGACGCGGCGGATGCTCACATTCCCGGCCTTGTCGACCTGGAAGGCATCGTTGACCAAGGCCATGAGCTTTGCATCAGCCCCATCGCTCCAGCGCTTGATGCACTTGTCGATGATGGCCTTGGCAACCTGGAGGCGCTCATCGAAGGCGATGTTGTCCTGGTTCGCCTGGATCACCTTGAAACGGCCATCGAACGACAGCAGGGTCAGGTTGCCCTTTGCGCCTCCGAGCTTGGCCTTGAAGCGAGCGGCGCTTGTAAGCACAAATTCATCGATCTCACCCTGGATGGTGCTCTTGAATTCGGCCAACTCACCCGACCGCTCGCGGGCCCTGGCGGCGATGCTCACCACGAGTTCATCTCGCAGCAGGTCGATCTCTTTAATGTTCTCGATGAGGACCAGGTCGCCATTGGCGTTCGCTCGGTAGCCCTCAGGGATCTTGGGGTTCTTGGTCATGCTCTTGCTCCTAGTGACGGGTGAAGCGGCGGCGCCTCTGGGCGTCCCGCAGGTGAAGGGCGCCCAGAACGGGCAACCAAAGGGGGGAGATGATCCAGGCCAGGACAGTGCTCATGAAAAACTCACTTCTGTTCGCGTTCCCTGAGGCGGACCGTCAGGGTCGCTTCGTCTGCGTTAATGAGGTCATCCGCACAGGCCTCAACCACTTCGTGGAAGCCTTCCAATGCACGTTCTTCCGGGACTTCGATGTAGACAGTGATCGTTTTCAAGTGAGGCTCCATAACCATGCGGGGCATCCCCGCGTCTAAACTTCGTTGATGGAAACTTGTCGGATCCACACCCTGCCCAGCGTGTTCGGGCACGTCGCGGAGTCGCCTTTCGGGGGGAGTGCTTTTTTCATGCCGCCCGACAAGTGAGGCATTGCCATCAGCCTTCAACGAAGGTGATGGAATGAACGATGTAGGAGTCGAATCCAGCACTGAAGCTTCCGCCTGGGCACCTCTTACGCCAGCGCTCCATGGCAGCCTCGTAAGCATCCCAATCCACTTCGACATCACCGTTGGGGTCTAGCCTTGGTTGCTTCCCAGCGTGGATCCTTAGCTTTTCGGCGAATCCTTCGGCTTGGTCCTCCTTTCGGAATGCCCGTAGTGCACTGGAGCCCTCGTAATCGTGTGCTCCGGTCACTAGATAGATTGAGGAAGGCATCTTGGACCTCCGGAGGGGGATCTACGCGACAGATGCTTGATGGACGGCCGTGAAGCGCAGGACAACCAGGCGCTCTCGAAACGCGGCATGGATCTGCGCCAGAGTTGGGATTGGTTCTCCCTTGGAGCCCTTGCAGTGTTCGATCAGCGCCCAGTCGATTGGTTCGAGCTGGATGCCACGGCGCACCAGCTCAGTGATGGCGAGTGAGGCGGTCTCCATGCTGGTGATGTCAGTCATGAGCCCGATGGCCTCCATGCAGGTGATGGCCATGGCGACGTAGCCGTAGCCTGGATAGGCGAAGGCGGGCGCCACTGGCGATGAGGCTGGGGCAAGAGCGGCCGGTCTCTTGGAGACCAGGCCTCCGGTGGCATAGCCCTTCTCGACGCGAAGGGGAGACGGCGCGGGAGTGGTGGTGTTCTGGGCTGAGATGCGGCGCCAGATCGCTTTCGGTAGGTCAAACACGGTTGGCTCCTTGAGCTGTTGGGTTGAGTTGGCAGGACTGACAGGCTTTCCAGTGATCAAGCGCCCATTCAGATGTGGTGGGGCGGCCACAGGTGCTCCAGTAGCGGCATTCAGCGGGGGACAATTCCCGGCCCTCAAAGGGGCAATGGGTTGAACCAAAGGCCTTCAGGACCGCCCGCTCAATGGCCGCAGTGCTGCAGTTGTATTTCCCGTTCAGGACCAGGGAGATGGCCGATTTGCTGTAGTCCAGCTCCCGAGCGACAGTGCTTAACCCACGAGACGCAACCTGGGTACGAAGGAGATCAAGCCACATCAACAGTCTCCTTGGTGTTGGGGTCAAAGATCCGGCACTGACGCTTGTTCCACTGGGGAGGCAAAGGTCCGGTGTCTTTGACCAAGGCGTAGATGGTCCGGTTCCGATCCTTCTGTGGCATCCGCCGCACGAACCCCGCCTTCACCAGAGCATCCAAATACTTCTTGGCACTCTCATAGGGGTTTCCATCATTGGGAGAAGATGCAGGCACCAGGAGCCCATGGATGGTGGATTTCCGAAGCATCCTAAGCGCTCGCCATAACCTGGAGCGAAAGTGATGGGGGACCACCCTGGTGGGCCTTGGACCTGCTGGGCCTGACTTCACCTCAGAACCTTGCCCTGCAACCTCCGCTCCTTTCGGTGTCAGCCTCCAGGTGCCACGCCAAGCCATGACAGCCAACCCACGCCCACGAAGGGTCTTCAGGCCATCCCGAACCTGGAGTCGGGTAAGCCCTGTGTCCTCCACTAGCGATCCGAAAGCGATGCGCCCCAGACGGCCCGCCATGGCCCGGAGAATGACCGTGCTCGGGTTCGTGGTCGTCATACTTGCCTCTGTAGCTTCACCAGGCGCGGGCGCTTGGACTGCCAGTCGTGGATCAGTTCCTGCCCTTCCACATCCTTGAGGCTTAGAGTCCCTGCCTTGCGCTGACGGGCGATGCGCTCACAGTTCCCGAGTGCATTCATCACGAGCCGCATGCGGCCTTCACACTGGCGAAAAACCTCTTCCACCAGGTCATCTGCCAGTTTCACCTCTTCCAGGAGTGTGGTTGCAGCCTTCGCCACATCCTCTTTACTCACAGGCTGAAAATAGACAATCACTGCGATGCGACTGCTGATCTGGGGATAGCGGCTACGAATCCGATCTTTCACCTGGTCCATGCCCACAAGGACGAGCGGAATGCCTGTGGCATCGCTGATATCGCGGATGCCCTCCATGACAGTGTGATTTGCCAGGGCATGCTCCACTTCATCGACTACAACCGTGTAGGGCCTGGAATCCAGTGCGTTCACAGCCTGACGGAACATATCCTCGGTTAGACGCTGGGGAGTGACGCCAAGGGCCGCTAGGAGATCGCTCAGAAACCAGTGGCGAGTCCATCCGCTCTTGGCACGAACATAGACCGCATAGCCTCGCAGATGAAGGTGCCATCTTTTCGTCTGACCCAAATGCGCGTGGCATCATGGATGTCAAAGGCCACGCGGACCTCTTCTCCATGCAGTTCGGCTAGCTCAGTGTTGAAGTAGGTGTTGCCGAAGAGCTGGATTTCTCCGCGCCGGACCTGGCGCAGTTCCTCTGGCCGGAACTCATCCAAGCTGATGGGAAGACCCTCTGGCTTCCAGCCCAGTTCCTGCGCCTTGGCCCATGTCTGGTCAGGGCTCAGTCTTCGCAGGCGGCCGGTTTCGGAATCAAGGGCCTTGGGGCAGGCCTTGCTCGCCCTCTGGTTGTGAGCTGCCACGGCCTGCTCAACAAACGCCACAAAGGCCTGCCATGAGGGCAGCACAGGTCGACCCTGACGGCTGGCCTTGAAGACGATTTGCCGGGCCTGGCGGTCCATGGAGGCGCCGACGTAGGTTGCAAAGGCTTTGGCAGCCAGATCCACCCAGACGGTCTTTTGCAGGTGTTCAATCACACCCCGCGCTTGCGAGTTGTAGGGAATGCTGAAGTGGTGTTCATAGCCCAGGCGGGACTTCAAGGCCTCCATGCGTTCGTTGCGATAGCCTGGGCCGTTATCCGTATAGAAGATCAGCGGGACACCGCCCGTGAGCACGGCCATGCGGAATGCATCCATGACCGACCAGGTGCTTTCCTTCTCCCAGGCCGACCACCCGACGATGCGATTGCTCGCAACGTCGGCAACCATCGTCAGTTCGGGCCGGAAGGGCCGTCCGTGCTCGGGATGGGCGATTTCCGCATCAAACGTATGGCCATCGGCGGTCAACACGTCGAACGGGAATTCCGGCTTCTCGCGGCGGCGGAAGGGCCTGATGCTCTTGAGTTCGCGGGGTAGCATCCTGCCGCGCTCACGGTCTACCGCGCCGACCTTGAGGAGCCACCGGCGGGCGCTGTCATAGCTGGGCACCAAGGCTCCAGCTGGCAGCTGTCCGACCAGCGTCTGGACCGCCCAGCTAAGGGACGGTTTCTGGGGCTGGCGGTAGATCACCAGCAGCTGTGGAAGCCAGGCTGGCATTGAGCGGTCGCAGGCCTTCGGTGCCAGCCGATCCATGCCCTGTTTGGCATCAGCAGCCCAGCGCTGGATCGTTCTGCGTGAAAGCGTTCGATCCCCCGACTGGCCAGAACGTGCATTGGCCAAGGGAAGGAGGGCTTTCAGGTTCTCTGGAAGAGCACCGGACTCGACTTCTCCAAAGAGGCGATTCAGCGCCCTATCTCGGCTGACCCGGCCCTCTTCAACCAGGTGGTCCACATAACGAAGAATGGCCAAGCGAGCATCCATTCGCTGCCGTTGCCAGCTCTTCATGGCGGAGATAGCGGTGGGATCTGATGCTGGAGCGATGGTGGGCGCAGGCGGCAAAGACAGTGCGGCGGCGGCCTTCTCGCGGGCGGCCAATACTCGGGCAGCATCTGGATAGGGCCCGAAGAGAGCGCTGCATGCGACAACCTTCTCCTTGCGGCCTTTGTTCGGCCCTGACTCGGAGGTTCTCTCTTGAAGGAGCCCCAGCCGCTCAAGGCGCCGGGCCAGCGGTTGCCGTGAAACACCAGTCAAGGTCGACGCTTCGGCCAGGGTTATGAGCGCTGCACCTGGCGCTGCACCCGATGCACCCTCTGCCAAATCAGGTGCAATATCGAAACCCATGTTTTCCGGGGGTTCCGAGGGGTGTAGCGCCCCATTTTTGGGGTGGAGCGACTGGGCTCGGAGCGCTGCACCTGTCGCTGCACCTGGGCGTTTGGAGGTGGAGGCCACGGTCTGCCCCCTCACGCGGCCGGGTTCTTGGCCTGGCGCCCCCAAATCCGGTCGGCGTCAGCGCTGAGACCTAAGACCTCTGCGATGATGTTCTCGACGGTTTCATTCTGGAACTCCCGGTTTATGACCTGATGAAAGATCGGGTCCTGGAAGCCATGAAGCTCTGTCAGGGCCTTCACATTGACACCCTTGAGCTTGAGGAGCGCCCTGAAGGCTTCGGGCCTCAAACTCCCGTCAGGGTTGATCCCATGTGAGATCATCTGTTGCACATCCGCCGCAGTAGCGAGGATTGCCTGGACGTTTGTGGGCAGGCCACTGGCCGCCCCCTTGCGCTGGGGGTATTGGGACAGCATCGTTTTCTCCTGGTGACGTAGACCTCTACGCCGCTACCCGATAGAGCATAGTTCGATACTCGAACCTTGCAATAGGAAAAGTTTGGTTATGGAACACAAGAAGCCACCCCCAGCGCCTCCACGTCATGTGGACCCGTCCAGCTCTTCTTCAAAGAAGGCAGGAGATGTCGTGCTTGATCCCTCAATTGGGTCTGGACACATGCGTTTATTGGGAGACAAAGCGCTACTTGCAACCGCAAAGGAGCTTGAGAAAAAAAGCTCTCGACTGCGCTATGCTCGCCAATACCTCAAGCTATCCGGCGCGGCATTCGGTGCTCCAATCGGCAAAGCCAAAGGGACCATTAGCCAGTGGGAGGCCGGGTCAGTGGACTTCTCCTTGTCGGATAGTTTGGCAATCGAACATGTTTGGGGCATTTCCTCACCGTGGCTCATGGCCAACGAAGGGGACATGTTCTCTTCTCGAACACCGCGCCTCTACAATCGCACCGAACATGGGGTTTTCCTGCTCCCGCTCCTAGATGGCCTCCCTTCCTGTGGCCCATCAGGTGAGATCGCAGACCTTGGTGAAGACGCTGAAGGACTGCCCTTTGGACAGAAGTTCATAGGCGAACTGCTGCGGCAATGCGGAGCCGGGTCTGAGGCCAACCTGTTTGTGGCCAGGGTGCAGGGTGATTCCATGAACCCCACCATCCTTGCCGGGGACACGGTCATGGTGAATACGGCTCTCCCATTGAGGCTTGAGCCCAAGAAGGGCGCCCTGCACCTGGTTAGGCGGAGGGCTGGAAGCTCGGAGGCCCGTGTCAAACGGGTGTTCCTTTCGGCGGATGGGGCGCACCTGACGATGAATTCGGACAACCCAACCTATCCGCCCCTGACGGTCCCTGTGGATGGGGTTCCGATCCAGGATCTAATCGTCGGCCGAGTGTGCTGGTATGGACGTTCCCTGTTGGACCAGGCGCCAAAAGCTGAAGACTGGTAGCCATGGTTGCGCCGTGATGGCGCCAAACCAAGTGCAAGTTGACGCCATATTTCGCAGGTAAGTGCAAAACGGCGCCAAACCAAGTGCAAGTTGTCTCCAGGCTCCCACGGCATGGAAACCCGCGCCAAATCTGGATCCAAGCCTATACGCCAATTCCGGTGCCAGTGACAAAGCAGTCGCCTCCCCACACTTCTCCGGGTGAACGCTCAGGCCCCGTGAGCCGCGCCGTGTGGGCATGTGCTCAAGGGGCCTGGCGTTGCTGCTGCGAGAGCAGACTTGTTGGCGGAGGGAGAGGGATTCGAACCCCCGGTGAGCTTGCGCCCACGCTAGTTTTCAAGACTAGAGCCATCAACCGCTCGGCCATCCCTCCATGCCTCCATCTTGAAGGCTCGGGGCGCCTTCCGGCAAGAAGCCTTGTGCCGGGGGCCCGCCAACGGTAATCTGGAAAGCCTTGGAGAGATGCCGGAGTGGCCGATCGGGCTCGCCTGCTAAGCGAGTGTATTGGGTAAACCAGTACCGGGGGTTCGAATCCCCCTCTCTCCGCCAGTGAAGCCGCCGCAAGGCGGCTTCATTTTTTGGGCCTCAAGAGAATTCGATCCTGATGGCCCGGCTCAATCCTGGGCCGGGTACTGCCAGGCCCTGATCAGCTTTCCATTCTTCACTTCATAGACCATGAAGGCGTTCTGGCTGCGCGTTTCGCCGTTTGATCCGGTCCATACATCCCGTTGCCGCACGGACACGAAGTCTCCGTTGGTCGCCAGCATGTGCAGGCCCCGCTGGAGCATGGGACGCTGCCGGAGGGTGACAGTCAAGGCCTTCCCCAGGGCCTCCCGCCCCTTCGCCTGGAGATGGAACTGGTCTCCGGTGGACATCTGCCAGTGCACATCCTTCGCCACGAAGTCGAGCAGGGTATCCATCTGCCGGGCATTGAAGGCTTCGGTCAGGGCGCGGACCACACTTTCCGGAGAGGGGGCCGCCTTGGGCTGCGGAGGCAGGAAGCCCTGGCGGGCCAGGAAGGCCTCTTCGGCGCGCCAGGCATCGGCCCGGGCCACGGGATCGGGGTCAAACTGCCATTCCTGCTCATCGAGCTTCCGGCTCAGCAGGTGGCCCAGCCCGCTGAACCGGTTCAGTTCACACACATTCCCAGCGGCCCTCAAGCTCCTTGAAAAGAGCAGCGCCGGCACGAAGGGGGTGAGGGTGTCCTCTGTACCCTGGTTGATGCAGCTGGGCGGCGCCCCTGGGGCCACAAAGGCATCCGGGGAAAGGTCCTCCGGCTTCGCTCGGCCCAGCAGTAGCTTGCGCACCCACCCGCTCTGCGTGATGGCCACCGCAGGGGAATAGAGCACCAGGGCATCGGGGCGATCCAGTGCCTGGGGGCCTTCACCTGGATTCCGACCAATCAGGGCTGCCGCAGCAGCCAAGTGCCCTCCTGCGGAAACGCCATAGGCGGCGATCCGCCCTGAATCAATGCCCAGCGAGCGGCTCTGTGTCCGGGCCCAGTGGATGGCATCCCGGGCATCCTCCACGGCATCAAGGGGTGTCACAGCCTTCTCATCCGACAGCCGATAGTCGATGGCGATGGCCACCATGCCCAGGTTGGCGAAACGTCGCGCTGCCGTGTAGACCCATGTGGCGTCGCCACTGTTCCAACCCCCGCCGTGGAAGAGCAGAATGGCGGCCCGCGGGCTGGGGGCGGAGGCCGGTGGCTCGAAGATATGGGCCTTGAGCCGCTCCCCGCTGACCTCCTTGTAGCTCACGATGCGGGGCTCAGGTGCCTGGAGGGGCGCGCCGTGCGAGGCACTGAACGAGAGGCCGACCAGCAGGAAGAGGGCGCGGGTGATCATGCGGGGCTCCTACAAAGGGGGCGCCAACGAATCGATTCAAACAGGGTCATTCGCTGAGACAGAATTCCTGCCTGGCAGTATCCAGGATCAGACGGTGGCCCAGAAAGAGGCGGTTGCCCGCCATGCCGCCCATTCCGAAGAACCGCATGGCCATCCCCTGCCACCAGCTGGTGCCCTCCATGCGGCTCACCTGCTGGATGGGGAGGGTCACTTGGCCGATTTGCATGGTGGCATCCGTATCCACCACATGGGCTGTGAGGGTGCGCTTCCAGGATCGGACCGGGAAGGAGGTTGGGATGGCACCAGGCCGCCCCATGCGCGTCCAGGCGGATTCGCTGGTGATGAGGGCGAAGGCGCTGGAACCGGAATCGTACATGATGCGGGTCGCCTTTCCATCCACTCGCGCCGGGATGAGCATGCGGCGCCAGCGGATGCTGAAGGGTGTGAACACATCCCCTGGACGGGCCACCAGGGAGCGATCCGCGGCCACCTGGATGCGGTCACCCTTGAAATCCATCACCAGGGTGCGACCAGCCACCAGATCGGCGCCGATGGTTCCGATGATCTCCACGCCGTCACCCTTCCAATCGATGCCGGGCGCCTGGTTGGCCAGGACAACCAAACGTCCGGCCCGCACGGGCAGAGCTCCCACCCGGAACGACAGGTTCTGTACGGTGGGCCCGTCGGTGGTGAAGGTCTGGCCAACGGCCCTGAGGCGCGGAACGAGGTCGGCCCACTTGTTGGCATAGAGCACCGTGGTGGGGTGGCCCATGTCGAACTGCATGTAGAGCGGCTTGTCGGAAAGCCCTTCGAAAGTCACGGGCACCAGCAAGGCGCCATGGTCCAGCGGAGGCAGGGGACTTGGCCGGGGGAGGGAGATCCAGTGCATGGGAATGTCTGCCACAGCCTCCTTCGCGGTGAATTGGGGGCGGATCTCCGAGGTGGGCTTGCGGGCGCAGGCCCAGGTCAGGCACAGGGTCACGGCGCCAAGGACACGGAAGAGGCGGGCATAAATCGACGTCATGCAGAAACCTCCAGACGCGCAGACCGGGAGTAGCCCGGGTTTGATGAGCAGGTTTACGGAACGTTTGGGGTGGTCGGAACCCCATGATTACCCGAATGCAGGAAGTCGGTTTAGTTTCCAATCCCATCGCTTCCGTACATGCGAACGCCCGCCGAAGCGGGCGTTCGTGAATACCTCTGCGATCAGACGATCTTCGTCATCCAGCCGTGGGTGTCGGGGGTGACGCCGTGCTGCAGGTTCAGCAGGGCCTCGCGCAGCTTGGCGGCCACGGGGCCGGTCTGGCCCTGGTTGATGTCCCAGTTGCCCGTGCGGGACTTCACATGGCCCACGGGGGTGATGACAGCGGCAGTGCCACAGGCGAAGGCTTCGGTCATGCGGCCCTCGGCAATGGCCTTGCGCCATTCATCGACGGTGATCTTGCGCTCTTCAGCCTTGAAGCCCTGCTCGCGGGCCAGCTGCAGCAGGCTGTCCCGGGTGATGCCGGGCAACAACGTGCCGGTGAGTTCGGGGGTCACGATGACGGTCTCGCCCTTCTCCTGGTAGACGAAGAAGATGTTCATGCCGCCCATCTCCTCGATGTTCTTGCGCTCGATGGCATCCAGCCACACCACCTGGTCGCAGCCCTCTTCCTTGGCCTGACGCTGGGCCACGAGGCTGGCGGCGTAGTTGCCGGCGCACTTGGCGAAACCGGTCCCTCCGGGCGCGGCGCGGACATAGTCCTCGGAGATCCACACGGTCACGGGCTTCACGCCCTGGGGGAAGTAGGCGCCGCTGGGGCTGGCCAGCAGCACAAAGAGGTACTCATTGCTGGGACGCACGCCCAGGGCAGCTTCGGTGGCGATCATGAGGGGGCGCAGGTAGAGGCTTTCACCGATCGCGCCGGGCACCCAGGCGCGGTCCTGGGTGATGAGGGCCTTGGCGGCGCCGATGAAGATCTCCTCGGGCAGCTCGGGCATGGCCAGACGGGCCGCCGAGGCATTGAAGCGACGGGAATTCGCGTCGGGACGGAAGGAGGCGATGCTGCCATCGGGCTGCTGGTAGGCCTTGAAGCCCTCGAAGATGGCCTGGCCGTAGTGCAGCACCGAAGAAGCCGGATCCATTTCGATGGGGCCATAGGCCTTCAGCACGCCCTGGCCCCAGCCCTTGCCCTCAACGTAGGGCACTACCACCATGTGGTCGGTGAAGATGCGGCCGAAGCCGGGGTTGGTCATGCGCTTGGCGCGCTCCTCGGCGCTGGCGGGATGGGTCGAGGGCTGGATCTCGATCGTGGCGTCATTCATGGTGAGACTCACAGGTGCTCCTTTAGGGAAGAGGATCGGATCAGGCCCGGTGGACCAGATGGCCCAGCCGCGCGATGGCGTCCCGGGTGGTCGCCGGGTCGTGGGTGGAGAAGTTGAGGCGGAGACAGTTGGTGCCCCGGCCGTCGGCGAAGAAGAGGGGCCCCGGGGCAAAGCCCAGGCCGTGCTGCAGCGCATCGCGGTGCAGGTCCAATGCAGAGAAATCCTCGGGCATCACTACCCAGAGGTGCATGCCGCCCTTGGGCTCGGAGACCTGCGTACCTGGCGGAAAATGCTCCGCGAGGGCCTCGATCATGGCGTCCCGGCGCTCCTTCAGCGAACGGCGCAGCCGGGCCAGGTGGCGCCGGAAGCCGCCGGTGTCGAGGAAGCGCGCCACCACCGCCTGCATGAGAGGTGGCTGGGCGATGGTCTGCACCTCCTGGATGGGCGCCATGCGCCGCAAAAGATCGTCCTTGGCGATGAGGTAGCCCATGCGCAGACCCGCCGCCAGAGACTTGGAGAAGCTGCCCAGGTGGATGACGTGGTCTGCACCTTCCAGCCGCCGGAAGGGCGGCAGGGAGTTGCCCGAGAAACGCAGATCACCGTAGGCCGAATCCGTCACCAGAATCACGCCATGGGCGCGGGTGAGGGCCAGCACGCGTTCACGGCGGGCCTTGGACTGCGTCATGCCCGTGGGGTTGTGGAAACTGGGCACCGTGAAGAGCATCTTCGCTTCGCTGCGCTGCAGGGCCGAGGCCAGGCGCTCGGGGTCGAGGCCCTGGCGATCCACCGGCACGGGCACCGCCTCGCGGCCCAGGGCGCGGATGAGGGCCAGGATGCCCACGTAACAGGGGCTCTCCACCAGCACGCGGTCGCCAGGCACCGTGAAGGATTCCAGGGACAGGGCCAGCCCGGACTGGGCGCCGGGAATGGAGCGGATGCCCCAGCCTTCATCAATGGGTTCCCCTTCGGAGGCCAGCCAGCGGCCCACGGCCTCGAGGTACGGCAGGTATCCCGCAGGCGCCGAGTACACCCAGGCTTCGGAACCCAGATCCTTCAACACCTGGGCCGTGAGGCGCCGCAGCTGCTCACCAGGCAGGAGGTCAGAAGGAATGAAGCCAGCCGAAAAGCTGACGAGGTGGCGGTCCTGAGCCCGCTCCAGCGTCTCGCCCAGCCAGGAGCCCAACTCGCCGTCATGCACCAGCAGCGGCGAACCCTCGAAGGGGAATTCGCTGCTGGCCCGCAGGCCTGGGGCCTCCGGCAGCCGGGGCGCCACGAAGCTCCCCCTGCCCTGCACCGTCTGGATCCAACCGGTTCGTTTCAACCCCGCCAGGGCCTTCAGCACCGTGAGGCGATGCACGCCCCAGCGCTGCGCCAGCTCAGGCACGGCGGGCAGCCGGGAACCCGGTCGCCACTCACCCTGCTGGATGAGTCCGCGGAGCCGCCTCTGCAATTGCAGATAGAGGGGGCTGGACGCGCCAGGGTCGAGGGTGGGATCGAGAACCATCCCCATCAGGATCAGCCGAAATGCCCTTCCATTCCAAGAAAGGAAATGAAAATCACAGCCCAGGGCAGACCATCCGGGCAGTGAAGGGAAAACCTGGACATAGCCCAGACCACCCTAGACCAATCTGAAGTTCAACCTTTTCGGTTTATCCCGCATCCATACTGGTGATCCGGAGGTTCCATGCGTGCCCTGCCCCTATCCGTCGCCCTGCTCTCCCTCGCCATGCTGGGGGCCTGCCGCGGCTACAACGTGACCTACGACTACGATGTCACCGCCTCCTACGCCAAGTACAAGACCTTCGACTACTACACCTCGAAGAAGGGCACTGGCGGCACCACCAGCCTCATGGACAAGCGCGTCCGCGCCGCCGTGGAGAAGGAGCTGCAGGCCAAGGGCTTCACCATGGACACCAAGGCTGATCCTGATTTCCTCGTCACCTACTACCCTGTTGTGACCAACCACAAGGTCCGCACCACCGTCCGCAGTGGCTGGGGCTGGGGCTACCGGCCCTTCTACGGTGGCGTGGGGGTGAGCAGCAGCCAAGTGCACAACCACAAGGAAGGCACCATCGTCATCGAGATCGTGGATTTCAAGTCCAACCAGATGATCTGGCAGGGCGCCGCCGCCGGAGCGCTTACCGGCCTGACCAACCCCGAGGACGCCGACGAGGTGGTGCCCAAGGCCGTGAAGGACATCCTGGCCAAGTTCCCGCCGAGGTAGTGCCCTGCGGCGCGTGGGGCGAAAGGAATTGATCCAGGGGCACACGGGATAGACACCCCGCCCCCGATCCATCACTTTGGGGATACCCCCAAAGGACACCCATGCCCTGCTGCCCCTTGCGACGTGCCTGCCTTGGTTTTCTGCTCGGTATCTCCGCATCCCTGCTACTGGCCCAGGCCCCCATGGAGCGGGCCTGGGTGTCCGCCTGGACGGCACCGCCTGACTCCGAAGGGCCGCCTCTCAAGCCCCAGACCATTCGTCAGATCCTCCGCCCCAGCATCGGCGGTTCAAGCCTGAGGATTCGACTCTCCAACCTGTTCGGGAAAGCGCCGCTCACCCTCGGCCCCGTACACGTGGCGGTGCCCGCTACGGGATCAGCCATCCAGCCAGGCAGTGATCTCGCCCTGCGTTTCGGCGGCAAGCCGACCGTGACCATCCCCGTGGGCGGCAGCGCCCTCAGCGACCCGGTTCCCATGAAGGTGGCCGCCTTGCAGGAGCTGGCCATCAGCCTGTACCTGCCCACCGAAGTTCCAGCCTCGACCATCCATGGCTTTGGAAACCGGACCGCCTACCTCTCACGCGGTGCCGATGCCACCGCCGCGGTGGCCTTCCCCCCGGGGGAGACCGATGACAGCCGCTACTTCCTTTCGGATGTCGAGGTGGCCGCTGTCCCGGGAGCCCAGACCCTGGTGGCCTTCGGCGATTCCATCACCGATGGCGTGGGCTCCAAGCTGGATGGCTACGGAAGATGGCCCGATGCGCTCGCGGCCAGGCTTCAAGACAGCCCGGCGACGGCCGCCATCGCCGTGGTCAATGCGGGCATCGCGGGAAATCGGATCCTCAATGATGGCGTCGATCCCTTCGTGGGCCCCAGCGGGCTGGCACGCTTCGACCGCGATGCCCTCGACAAGCCAGGGGCGCGCTGGGTCCTGCTGCTGAGCGGGAGCAATGACATCAGCGCCTCCGACATGCTGCCTTTGTCCAAGGATCAGGTATCGGCCCAGCAGATCATCGAGGGCATGAAGCGGCTCATCGCGCGCGCCCATGCCAAGGGCCTCAGGATCATGGGCGCCACCCTGCTGCCCAAGGCGGGAGTCAGGAAACCCTTTGTGCATACAGAAGCCGGCGCGGCCAAGCGCCGGGTGCTCAACGACTGGATCCGCAGCTCCGGCGCCTTCGACGCGATCGTCGATTTCGAGCAGGTGATGGGCGATCCCGCCCGCCCGGACCACCTCCTGCCCGCCTATGACAGCGGCGACCACCTGCATCCGAATGAGGCCGGATACCAGGCCATGGCGGCCCTGGTGTACCGACGCCTCTTTGTGGAAGCCTCCTCCGGGCCCCATTGAAGGTTCGAGCCCTGCGGATCTGGGGTGGGCCGAGCCTTGGCGGGGGCAGTTCGCGTGGAAGGCCGCGGCGCCTTGGCCCATCCTGAGGACAGCTCATCGAAAGGTTCCCCCTGCGAAGGATTCCCGCGCCTCTCCGGTTCCGCCTACCAGTGCAGCATCCGGCCCGCGGCCTGGCCGTGATCCGGGTCGCCGTGGCCCTGCTGCTGCTGTCCCACGCCGTCCACGCCCTGCTGCACCCCGAAGAAATCCGCGGCCTCGGCGACCTCCTCTCGGCCCGCCACCTGCCGATGGGACACGGCCTCGCCTGGAGTGTGGTGATCCTGCAGACCCTTTGTTCTCTGGCTCTGCTGGCCGGGCGGTTCATGCTCCCTGCCTGCCTGGGCCACCTCCTGGTGCTGGCCGTGGGCATCGGGCTGGTGCACGCACCCCGATGGTACGTGGTGGGTGGAGCCTCAGAGCCGGGACACCCCGGCGCCGAGTACAGCGCGCTGCTGATGGCCTGCCTGCTGGCCTTGCTGTGGGCCCAAGTGCGGCGGCCCCAGATCGGAGATGGAGAGATCCCTTCCCACCAGGGCCTTGATCTGGTGCGGATCGCCGCGGCAGCCGTGATCGCCGCGCACCCCTTGCATGGATTCGCCTATCCCGAGGGCCTGCCCGCCTTCGGCCAGTTCCTGCAGGGCCTGGGCTACCCCTTCGGCCACCAGCTGGTGTGGTTGATCCTGCTGATTCAGACCGCTTGTTCCCTGGCCCTGCTGGCCCGCCGTTTCGTGGTGCCAGCTTGCCTAGGGCACAGCTTCATCCTGGCCATGGGCATTCAGACCGTGCACGCCCCCCACTGGTTCGTGGTGGGGCCTGGAGAGAATGGGATGGAATTCAGCCTGCTGCTGATTGCCTGCTTCATCAGCGTGCTGCTGGCCCACTGGCCAAGGGAAGCCAAGGGAAGGTGACCGTTCAGAGCGTCCCTGAGCGCCGGTCAGAACATCGCGGCCAAGTTCCCTGCAAAGTCACAACTCGGCGGTAATCTGGGAGATTCACAAGGAGAACCCCATGGCCCAAGTCACCCTCAAGGGCAACCCCATCCACACCTCTGGCGATCTGCCAAAGGTGGGCGCAGCTGCGCCGGCCTACACCCTGGTACGCACGGACCTGTCTGAAGTCTCTGCCAAAGACCTCGCGGGCCAGCGCGTGGTGCTGAACATCTTCCCCAGCGTGGACACACCCACCTGCGCCGCGAGCGTGCGCAAGTTCAACGCCCGCGCCAACGAGAAGCCCAACACCACCGTGCTCTGCATCAGCGCCGACCTGCCCTTCGCCCAGAAGCGCTTTTGTGGCGCCGAAGGCCTGGACAACGTGGTGCCCGCCTCCAGCTTCCGTGCCGCCGACTTCGGCCAGTCCTACGGTGTGACCCTGGTGGATGGCCCCCTGAAGGGCCTGTTGGCCCGCGCCGTCGTGGTGGTCGACGAGAAGGGTGCGGTCGTTCACACGGAGCTCGTCCCCGAAATCGGAAACGAGCCCGATTACAATGCGGCCCTGGCTGTTCTGTAAAAACCTCGCCTTCAAACCACAACGAGCGGCCTTTCAGGGTCGCTCGTTGTGTACTGCGGTGCGATACGCCTCCCAGGCCCCCTGTCGGCCTAGCCGTCCTGGATCCCGCTCTTTTTGCGAATCCAGGAATCCATTTTCAAGAACACCTTTTCAAATCCTTTCAGCTTTTCCACGTCCGCTTCGAGCGGAGAACTGGAAGGGCTTCCGGAATCGTCGGCCTTCCCCGGCGGGGTCGGCTCCGGAAGCAGCGCCCGCTGGGCCGCCAGCTTCTCGACCTTGGGAATCGCCATCCCAAGCGAGATGTTGAGAAACGGGAGGTTGGCCTGGGGCGTGCAAAGCAGGAGCAGGGTTGCGCCTTTGATGGGGCGGACGATGATGCGTGCGCCGCGGTAGCGGAAATCGAGCATGGCGATGGGGCCCGTGGCGACCTCCAAGCCGTGGGCTCCGTTCAGGAGCATGTCGACGGCCTCAGCAAGCTGACTCGCATCGAATGCCGCGGGAAAAGCCTGGGCGAGAATCCGCCCTTCGGGGCCGTAAACCAGGCTCCCCACCATGCCGGGCAGCGTGTTCATTTGATCCAGGATCGTCTGCATGGGGCTCACCCTCCGCTTAGCGGGCCACGGCGAAGGCTTGCCGGATCTGAGCCTCCACAGCGCCCGCAGGGTGTTCCCCGCTGGCCAGAACGCAAAGGAGGTGGTGCTTCAATCCGAGCAGCAGCAGGTGGCGCGAGGCGCCTTCCACCACCGCGGACAACGTGTCCCCCGCCTGAAAGGCCGGGGACAACTGGGTACTCACCATGGCCAGAAAAGATCCCTGGCCGGCCAGGACCTCCCCTTCAAAACTCGCATCGCCGATCCTCTGGCCATCCATGGTCTGAAGCACGGCATACAGAACGCCCGGAACCCCCTTGACCTTCTCGATGATCTCACTGGCCTTCAGCGCCTTCTCCGGAGGACCCTCGGGAGCCTCTGGAAGGCGCTCGGTGTTGTGGCTGGCCCTGCGGAATTCCAGGATGCAGTTCACGTCCTGGAGGAGGCGTTTGCAGGGCTTCTGCAGGCTCGTGGCGGTGCTGGTCAAACCAGGAAGGAGCTTGACATAGCCCTGGGGCCAATCGAGAAGGTCGCACAGGGCCTCCTCGCCCGATCGACCGCCGAGCTCCGCATGAACCACCGCCCCGGCTCGAAAGAAGACCAAGCCTGTGGATTCCCCATCATGAAAGGAGAGGCACCCTGTGAATTGATGCTCGGAGTGGATTTGGATCAGATGGGCCAGTTCATGGCCACGCACCGCACTGCCAAAAGCCTCCCCCGGCCGCTCGGGCTGGTCTCTCAACGGCGCCATGACATGCCTCCGTGAAGGTTTTGAGGGGGGAAGGAGAAACATACACCGCGATCGCGTTTCCCGCCAAGGGAAACCCACGGGCCGCCGGCCTCAGTGAGGAGGCTTCAGCCGATGCGTTCCATCTTCCGCAGTTCGGGCACGCGCCAGGACGTGAAGAGCACCACCAGCAGCGTCATGCAGCCCCCGAAGACCACCGAAGGCACCAGGCCCAGCAGACGCGCGGCCAGGCCGCTTTCAAAGGCGCCGATCTCGTTGCTGGAGCCGATGAAGACCTGGTTCACGGAGGACACGCGGCCCAGCATGTGCTCAGGCGTGAGGGTCTGCAGCAGAGTGGCCCGCAGCACCACGCTCACGTTGTCCATGGCCCCGCTGGCCGCCAGCAGGAGCAGGCTCGCCACGAAGCTGCGGCTGAGGGCGAAGCCGATCATGGCCAGGCCAAAGCCTGCCACACAGAACAGCAGGGTGCGCCCCGCTTTGCGCAGGGGAGGCAGGTGCGCCATGGTGAGGCCCATGAGCACCGAGCCCACCGCCGGGGCGGCGCGCAGAGCACCAAGGCCGTGGGGGCCCGTCATCAGCACTTCCTTGGCGAAGACGGGCAGCACCGCCACCGCCCCGCCGAAGAGCACCGCGAACAGATCCAGACTGATGGCCCCCAACAGCAGCTTCTGGGAGAAGACAAAGCGCAATCCTTCTCCCAGGCTGGCGAAGATGGAGCCCTCTTGAGGGCGGATGGCCCGGGGCAGGTAGTGGATGGGCAGCAGCCCCAGAAACCCCGTCACCAGCAGCGCCAACACCAGGGCGTGGGCCGCCACCGGGCCCCGCCAGGCGTAGACGAGGCCACCGAGGGCGGGCCCCAGCACCATGCCGGAGTGGAACACCGACACGCGCCAGGTCGAACCGTTGGCGTAGAGTTCCTTGGGCAGCAGATCCGTCCCCAGGGCCAGGTTCGCCGGGCGGTAGAAAGCCCTGACAATGCCCGTGAGGAAGATGATCCCATAGATCGGCACCACGGCCTTGGCCGCCGCCCCGGTGGTGAAATGCCAGGTGAAACCCAGCAGAAGGGCGGAGCAAAACGCCAGCGCCAGCGTGGACCCCATGCAGAGACGCAGCCGGTTCACGCGATCAGCCACATGGCCGCCGAACAGGGCCACGCCGATGAAGGGCAAAGCTTCCGACAATCCCACCAAGCCCAGGGCCAAGGGATCGCCCGTGCGGACATACACCTGCCAGCCCACCACCAGGCCCTGCATCTGCAGGCCCAGCGTCACCAGGCCCATGGAAGCAATGAACCAGCGGTAGTCGGGGTTCCGCAGCACCGCATAGGGATCGTGCGGAGGTCCCCCAGCGTCGGTTGCCACGTCTACTCGTACCTCAGAGCGTCGATGACATCCAAATTCGCAGCCTTCAACGCCGGCAGGAAGCCGGCCACCACGCCCACAATGCCACTGAAGCCCAAGCCCAGCACCACGGCCCAGGTCTCGGTTACGGCGGGCACCTGGAACTTCTGCAGGATGGCGATGGCGGACATGGCGAAGGCCACCCCGATGATGCCGCCGAAGAAGGCCAGCACCACCGCTTCCACCAGGAACTGCCAAAGGATGTTCCGCTGGGTGGCGCCCAGAGCCCGGCGCACGCCGATCTCACGGGTGCGCTCGGTCACGCTCACCAGCATGATGTTGGAGATGCCGATGCCGCCCACCACCAGGGAGATGCTGGCAGCCACGGCGAGCAGCGCCGTGAGGATGCCCGCTTGCTGGGTCTGCATCTGCACGATGTCATCCTGCTTGCGGATCATGAACGGATTGTCATCCTTGGGGGCCACCTTCATGCGTTGGCGCAGCAGGGCCGTGATCTCAGTTTCCGCCAACTCCGCCTTGCCCTCCTGGGCACTGGCCATGATGCGCTGGATCTTGTCGCGGCCCATGATCTTCCGCATCACCGAGGTGTAGGGCGCCACGATGAGATCGTCCTGATCACCGAACATGCCCGCGCCCTTCTTCTCCAGCACACCCACCACCAGGAAGGGCAGCGCGCCCACACGCACGGTCTGACCCACCGGATCATCCCCATTGGGAAAGAGGTTGTCCTTCACGGTCTGCCCCAGCACGCATACCTTGGCCATGCCGCGCACTTCCGCGTCTGTGAAGAAACGCCCGCTCTCCACTTCCCAGCCCCGGATTTCCAGGAATTCAGGGCCCGTCCCCTGGATCTGGGTCACGTAGTTGAGGCCCTGGTAGATGACGGGCCGCGTCGTCTGCACCTGCTGCGTGGCGGTGACCACGCTGCTCTGGGCCAACTCCTGCTTGATGAGGGGAACATCGCTCTCCAGCAGGATGTCGGCGCTGCCCATGGCCATGGGGCCGAAGCGGTTGCCGCCGCTGCCCGGGAAAATGGTCAGCATGTTGGAACCCATATTCTGGATCAGGGCGATGGAGGCGCGCTTAGAGCCCTCGCCGATGCCGATCATGGCGATGACCGCCCCCACGCCGACGATGATGCCAAGCATGGTGAGGAAGGCCCGCATCTTGTTGCGGGTGATGGCAAATAGGGCCAGCTTCAGGAATTCCGTCGGAGACACGCTTCACCTCCGGCTTAACGCCGTCCGCCTGGCGTGCCACCCAGCGGAGCCGCAGCAGCGCCGCCAGCCTGCTTGGAATTGTCGACACCCACGAGCACCTGTATTCCCTCATTGAGCCCTTCGCCAGTCACTTCCGTGAACTGGCCATCGGAGATGCCCGCCTTGACCACGATGGCCTTCGGCTTGCCATTCTCCAGCACCCAGATGCGATCTTCCCGGCGGGCCACCATGCCGCCCTTGCTGCCCGTGCCGGCCTGCTGCGCACCACCGCCTGGACGCGGGCCGCCGCCCATCATGGCGGGTTGTCCCAGCCGCGGGCCGTCGGTCTTCTTCTCATCCTTGATGAAGGCCGCAGGGTTGAAGCGCAGGGCCGCGTTGGGCACTCGCAGGACATCCTTCACCTGATTGGTGCTGATGGTGACATTGGCCGTCATGCCCGACCGCAGGGCCAGATCACCCGTGAACTTGGGCCCGCCCAGTTGGCTGGCGCCGCCTGGAATGCGGGCAAGGGCGTTGCGGTCCCCAACCGGCGCCGAGGTGCTGGCCGGCATCGCCTGGACAGGCCGGCCACCGCCGAATCGGCCGCCACCCACAGCCATGCGCTCTTTGAATCGCTTGAGGAACTGCTCCTTCGTGACCCCCTGGGCCGTCATGCGATCCTTCATGCGCTCCCAGACCTTCTCGGGGTCCGGTGCGCCTTCGCGCTCGCCAGCCGCAGCGTTCGGGCGGGCTCCCTGCCCAGCGGCGGTCTTACCTCCGCCCTTCCAGCCCTCATGGTCCGCGCCCTTGGCCGTGTCATCCGCCCCCCCAAGGGGTTCGTTGGGTACGATCATCTCCACCACGTAGTTCACCACATTCTGGGTGGTGACCGGCTCCTGGCGGACCAGACTCACCGTGGCCCGGAACTGCTTGTCCGGCAGGCTGTCCACCGTGAAGAGGGCCCGCTGGCCCACCTTGACGTCGTCGATATCGGATTCGCCGATGTTCACCTGAACCTTCATCTGGGAAAGGTCCTGGGCGATCATGAACAGGTTGGGCGTGCTGAAACTGGCGGCCACGGTCTGGCCCACGTCGGCCAGACGGGAGATGACCACACCATCCACGGGCGCCGTGATGTCGCAGTAGCCTCGGTTGGCCTTGGCCCGCTCGAGGGAGGCCTTGGCGGATTCCAGATTGCCCTCGGCATTCTTGAGGGCCGTTTCCTTGGTTTCCAGATCCTGGTCCGCCAGCAGCTTCTCCTGGGAGAGTCGCTTGCTCCGCTGGTAGTCCGCCTTGGCAAAGGAATAGGCGGCCTCGGCTTTCAGCAGGCTGGCCTGGGCATCCTGAAGCTGCGTGTCCCACACCGTGGGATCGATCTGGGCAATGAGCTGCCCCTTCTTCACGATGCTGTTGTAGTCCACGTAGAGGGCCTGGATGACGCCGGAGACCTGGGTGCCCACGGCCACCTGCACCACGGGGCTCACCGCCCCCGTCGCATTGATGCGCTGGGTGATGTTGCCGCGGTCCAGCTTGCCCAGGCGCCACTTCACCTCATCCTTGGGCCGACTGAGGTAATAGGCGGTTCCGCCAGCCACCACGGCGATGCCGATTCCAAGACCAATCCAGGTGTTCCGCTTCATGGTGACAAGCTCCACGTGTCAAGGGGCCAGGTCGTACCCAACCTCTACCTTTGCTCAACCTTCGCATAACGATGTATAGACCGCCAGAAGAGCTTCCCGGTTGAAGCCTTTTTTGGGGTCAGCGGCCCAAACCGAGCCCTTCCACCAACGCCCGCCGGGCAAACCCGTCGACCAGAAAGGTCTGGAGGAAACCGCCAGCCAGCACCAGCACGGCGCAAACCAGCACCGTGGCACCCGCCAGGGGGGCGTGGACCGCCGGGCGGTCCGAGGCCAGGCGCTCGGCCTCGGCACTGGGGGCCTGAAGGAACAGGGCCACCAGGAAGCGCAGGTAGTAATAGGCCGAGACGAGGCTGGCCAGCACGCCCAGGATGGCCATGCCCACATGGCCCGTGGCTACGAGCTCACGGAAGATCATGTACTTGCCGTAGAACCCGCCCATGGGGGGGATGCCCGCCAGACTCAGCATGAAGATGACCGCGGCCACGCCCATGGCAGGCCGCTTCCAACCCAGACCCCGCAGGTCGTCGAAGGTCGTCTTCTCCCCCACCAGCCCGAAGGCCGTGAGCAAGCCAAAGGCCCCCATGTTCATGGCCAGGTAGATCACCAGGTAGAACAGCACGCCTGCGAAGGCGGCCGGGGTGCCCGCCACGAAGCCCAGCAGGAGGTAGCCCGCGTGGCTGATGCTGGAATAGGCCAGCATGCGCTTCACGTTGGTCTGCACCAGGGCCGTGAGGTTGCCGACCACCAGGGTCGCCACGGCCAGCACCGCCACCACGGCCTGCATCTTCACGCCCACGACGCCCAGGGGCGCCAGACTCGCGGGGAAGATGCGGAGGAGGGCGATGAAGGCCACGCCCTTGGTGGCCACGGACATGAACCCCGCGATGGGATGGGGAGACGCCTCATAGGCATCCGGCGTCCACTGGTGGAAAGGCACCGCGGAGACCTTGAAGAGGAAGCCCAGCAGCATCAGGGCCGCGCCCGCCAGCACCAGGGGGTCGGCGGCCAGCCCCTGCGCCTTGAGGGTGTAGGCCGCAGCAGCGAGGTCGAGGCTGCCGCTGAGTCCGTAGATCAGCACGCCGCCCATGAGGAAGCAGCTGGAGGCCACAGCGCCCGTGAGGAAATACTTCATGCCGCCTTCGGAGCTTTCCGAGCGGGCCCGAACCGTGCCCACCAGGGCATAAAGCGGGATGCTGAAGAGTTCCAGGGCCAGGAAGAGCACCACAAAATGGGACGTGGTGGCGAAGAGCATCAGGCCCGTGACCGAGAACAGCAGCAGGCAGAGGGTCTCGCCCTTCACCCAGCCTTCCTGGTGGAAGTGATCCCAGCTCTGGAGGATGGTCATGGCCGCGGCCACCAGCACGAAGATGCCCGTGAACTGGGCCAAACGATCCTGGCGCAGCTGGTAGAAGCTGGGCTGGGCGCCGGTCTGCCAGAGATCCGTCAAGTACCAGAAGCTGGCGCCCACGGCCAGCAGCGCCGTGCCGTACATGGCGCCCCGGATCCACTTGGTGGTTTCCTGATCCTTGTCGAGGGACATGATAGCGATCAGACAGGCCCCCAGGGCCGGAATGATCAGCGGCAGCATGGCCGCCCATTGACTGGGAGTGAGGCTCATCGGTGCACCTCCTGCACAGGGGCATGACCGGCGGGTTCGGCATGCCCTTCCTTGACTTCGGAGGCATGGGCTTCAGGTGCAGCGGCCTCGTGGCCCGCCGGCGCTTCATGCACGGCAGGCCT